>JBEKWL010000071.1:0-17511 GCA_049513095.1 Terriglobales bacterium | reverse complement strand
GGGCTGCACTCGGATTATCACAAGCCTTCGGACACCTGGGAGAAGATCGATCCAGTGTCGGCGACGCGGTTACTTGCCGTGGTCGCGGCGACCGGCGAACAGTTGGCGGATGCGGAGGAGCGTCCGGCTTTTATTGTGGTCGCGGAAGACAGGCCGGCGGGCGGGCCGGGAGGCAGCGGCTACGGTCCGTACTTCGGATCGATTCCGGATTTCGGCGAGGTGGAAAACGGCGTCAAGTTCTCCGATGTGAGACCAGGATCGCCCGCGGCGAAGGCGGGACTGAAAGCGGGAGACATCCTGGTGCAGTTCGGCGACAAAGCGATTAAGAATCTTTACGACTTCACGGATGCGCTGCGCCGCAGCAAAGTGGGCGATGTGGTCGAGGTGAAGGTGCTGCGCGATGGGCAGCCGGTTACGGCATCGGTCAAACTCGAACAGCGCAAATAGGTGGGCGCCCACAGCGCCTTGAAGCCGGGTTGCGAAGCGGCGGGACAGGAAGGCCTGGCACGTGAGTTGGGAAGGCGGAGGTGGGACAAATCGAGTCCCGCATTGGGGGTCGTGAGCGCAAACGCCTGCTTACGTAAACTGTGTTGCATCGGTCACCAGATTGGATTTCTTTGCCGTTAAGATGTTCTTGCGCGGAACGGGTGCCCTGAGCACCGCACACTACTTTGCCTATGCTTCTCAACCGCAGGAATCGTGTTCTAAGACTGTTGCTGACATCGCTGTTGACCGCCGCCACCGCTGGGGGCAGTGCTGAAGCTCAATCACCGCCAACCGGATGGGCCATCTACCCGATGCCCGAAAACGATAGCAGCGCCATGCAGTGCGCCAACTATTCACAGCTTGAATGGCGCGTTTCATTGTCGGAGACGGGTACTGCACAGATTGTCCCGCGCCCGAAGCCCTACGGAGCAAGGTTCTCCAAACTTCCCGCTGGTGTCAAACGGCAAAAAGGGATGATCGGAGCCGAGAGCACCTTCAAACTACAGAACGGATGGCTCCTTGGTTTCGACGCTGGCGAGTTCGGTGGTGGCTTGTGGTTTGCCGATGTGGACGGTAAGACGCAAGAACTTTCCAATGAGAATGTCCGCGGATTCGTAGAGACTCAGCAGGGCGTTCTGGTTTTTGTTGGTCTCGCGCACATGGGCCTCGATTCGGGCAAGGTGCTAATCGTTCCCTACAAGATCACATCCCAAACTGACCTGAGGACCTTGGGTGAGCTAGACGGCGCTCCCGAAGCGGTCTCAAAGCTGTCCGATGATACGGCGCTCGTAATCACCACGCAGGGCATCTCACAGATTGCTTCCTCTGGCGTAAGCAAGACCTTGCTGCGTCGCAGATTCAGTGGCCTATATCCCAACTCCATAGTGTCGGCATCTGATAGCGCCATCTACGCTGGTATGCGCCTGTTCGTTGTCCGTCTCGTGCCGCAATCCGGGGAATACACAGAGCAATGGCTTATACCTGACAATTGCAAGCACTTCAGAGTTCGTGACCAACATTGCGTCTGTAGGAAATGAACTCGAACATCTTGTCAGTTGGCGCAAAATCGCGATAACACTCATTGACCGGATATAGGCAAGGAACAAGGGAACCAGCCGGCGCTGGAAGCTAGCGCCCGGCTTCGAAGCGGTAGCCGATTCCGCGCAGCGTTTTCAGATAGCGGGGATGCCTTGGATCGCTCTCGATTTTCTCCCGCAGACGCCGCACGAAGACGTCAATGGAGCGCGGGGTCACGAAGGCGCCTTCTTTCCATACGGCGTCAAGCAGTTGGTCGCGGGTGAAGACGCGTCCCCGGTGCCGGGCCAGATATTCGAGGAGCCGGAACTCGCGCACCGTGGTGAGTACTGCTCTGCCCTCGACGCGCACGGTCATCGAAGCGACATCAATTTCCAAGTCTCCCAACTGAATCATTTCGTGGCTGGAGGCCTCGGGCGGAACGCGGAGAACGTTGCGGATGCGCGCAATCAACTCACGCGGACTGAAGGGTTTGGTGATGTATCCGTCTCCGCCGGCGTCGAATGCCTGCAGGCGGTCCGGCTCCTGAGTTCTGGCGGAAAGAAAAATGACGGGCGTCTTGGCCAGTTGTTCGTGCTGGCGGATCTGGCGGCAGAGGTCGAAGCCGCTGATTCCGGGCAACATGATATCGAGAAGAAACAGCGCCGGTTGCGCCATGGCCGCCTGGGGAACGACGGGAGCCCCGGAGAAGAATGTGGAGACCTCGTAACCGGCGGTTCGCAGGTTGTGTTCGATCAGGCGAGACACATCCGGATCGTCTTCCACGACGTAGATCAGATCGGGGTGACGCGGTTTGTCTGCTGCCGGCAAAGGATCCATGATCGGGAGGAGAGCCTCACGCGCTCTCGGAGCGCTCCGCTTAGAAAGAGTCGGCGGCCCCTAAAGGGGCGTCTGATCTCGAAGATCCTGCGGCATCGCTAAAGCGATGCCCTGATACGAAACCGAACCTTTCTGCAGCCTGCTGAGGCATTCGTTTGATAGTCCCCTTCTGACAGTAGAGGGACTGTGTTGCAGCAATGTTGCGCCAGTGTTAAAGGAGGGTTAATTCGCTCCGGATGTACTTGACCCAGGTGTGCTTGAAGAGATCGCCCGCGACTTTTGCTCTGTACTCTGCCCACGCGTTACACTGCGAGACATGATTACAGCGAACCAACCGAATGTGAAGTTCGTGCAAACCCCCGATTATCGCGAGACCTACTCCAACAGCGTGCAGATCCGGGTAAATGTCTGGGATTTTTTCCTGGTCTTCGGGACGATGCAGCAAAGCTCGGAGACGCAGGTGGAGTTGCGAAACTTTCAGGGGATTTATCTCAGCCCGCAACAGGCCAAGGCGCTCATGGCGCTTATGCAACAGAACGTGACCAACTACGAGTCCGCGTTCGGCGAGATCAAACTTGATCCGCGCGCCCCGGGTGGCCCCGTTCACTGATGCACCCTTCAACGAAGGCTGCGCGGCCGGCGGCGAACTCCGATCTGAAAAAACCTTCTTCTCGACCGGCATCTTCCGCGTGGGTGCAGCAGTTTTTTCTGTTCGCGCTGTTCTTTGCGGGATTGATGCTTTTGCATGCGCCACTTCTGCGCCTTCCTTATTTCTGGGATGAGGCGGGCTATTACGTTCCGGCCGCGCGTGATTTATTTCTGACGGGAACGCTCATTCCGCAGTCCACGCTATCGAATGCGCATCCTCCGCTGGCGATGGCGTGGCTGGCGCTGGCCTGGCGCGTGTTCGGATACTCCACTCTAGTCACGCGCACAGCCATGCTGGCGGTGAGCGCATTCTCGCTGCTGGGACTGTTTCGACTTTCGCGAATCGCCGCCAATCTGCCGGTGGCGTGGGCGACAACTGCGTTGGTGGCGATTTATCCGGTGTACTTCACCGAGAGTTCGATGGCGCAGGTTGACTTGCCGGCGGCCGGATTTACGTTCTGGGCGCTGGCCGCGTATATAGAAGACCGTCCGTGGAAGCAAGTGCTCTGGTTCTCGCTGGCGGCGTTGGCGAAAGAAACTGCGATCCTGGCTCCGCTGGCGCTGTTTGGCTGGGAAGTGCTCGGTCATTTTATTCGGCCGCGATGGAAGGAAATTCTTTCACCGGAGAGCAGGCGCCCGCGCTTCGTTTATCTTCTCCTTCCGGTCGTGCCGCTGGCGGGCTGGTACGCCTACCACTACTTGAAGACGGGTTTTCTGCTGGGCAACCCCGAATTCTTTCGCTACAACGTTGCCGCCACGCTCAATCCTCTGCGCGTCCTGCTGGCTCTCGGAATGAGGGTCTGGCAGCTCTTCGGATATTTCGGTCTTTATCTGCTCACGCTGGCGGGATTGTTGGCTATGCTTCGTCCGCCCCAGTTAGAGGGAAAGACGGAGAACGCAGTCGCGCGGCCGCGAATTCCATTCTCGATGCAGGCAGCATTTCTTTCCGTGGTGCTTGCTTACCTGGCCTTTATGTCGGCAGTGGGCGGCGCGGTGCTGGCTCGCTACATGCTGCCGGTCGTTCCGCTCGTGGTTCTGGCGCTGGTCTCGACTCTCTGGCGGCGCGCGCGGTATTGGAAATTGATTGTGGGAGCGGTCGCAATTGCATTTGTCGCAGGGCTGTTCAGCAATCCGCCGTATGGATTCTCTCTCGAAGACAATCTGGCTTATCGCGACTATGTCGTGCTGCACGCGGAAGCCAGCCGTTTCCTGGCGATGCGATATTCCGGCGAGCGCGTTCTCACCGCATGGCCCGCGTCGGACGAGCTTACCCGGCCATGGCTCGGCTATATTAATCAGCCTTTCCGCGTGGCGCGCATCGAGGACTTCTCAGTCTCCCAGATCGACGTGGCGGCCGGGGTTCGCGACCGCTTTGACGTGGCCCTGGTCTTCTCCACGAAGTACCAGCCGCCGCATGTGCTTTTCGAGAATTGGGATGCGTGGCAGCGTATCAAGGAGAAATTCTTCGGGTACCATCGCGACTTGTCGCCCGAAGATATTGCCAAATGTATTGGCGGAACGATTGCCTATCGCAAAGATTGGAACGGGCAGTGGATCGCGGTCATTGCGGTGGAGCGGTGAGTAGAATGGAGCCTATATGTTGCGAAAAATACTAATCGGCTTTGCGATTCTTCTTCTGCTCCTCGTGGGTGCAGGAGTCTACCTGTACCACAAGATTCAACCGATCCTTCGAGAGGCTGAGGCGAAGCAGAAAATGTTGCAGCCGCGGCTAATAAAGGGGGACGGGAACTTTGAGAGGCGTGCTTTCTACGCGGGTGAGGGTTTGGGCGATATTTCGCAAATACGCGTGGGCTGGCCAGCGGATCGCGAGGGAGCTGACATCGCCGTGGTGGGTGCTCAGGGCGCCCATTTCGTTGACTCGGCTGGCCAAGTCAAGAAGAAAACCCGTTTCTCAATTGAGCAACGATGCCCGGTCACCGTGGCGCGAATTGATGCAACCGGAGAATATAGCTACCTGACACGGGACGAGAGCTGGGCTGTCCCGGCGACGCTCTTTGATAAGGAAGGTCAAGTTGTGTGGCGTTCCAAAAGTTCTTCAGGGGTCGATGATTCTGTGTCCGGTGACGTGACCGGTGACGGAAAATTGTCGGTTGTCATAGGTTTCAACGGCGGAGGAATCGTCCTTCTCGATGGGCAAGGCAAAGAACTGTGGAAGAGGGAAGAGAGTAACGTCTGGCACGTGGAAACACTGGATACGAATGGAGACGGGCGCGAGGAAATACTCCATAGCAACGCCAAGGGTCAACTGATCGTGCGGAACGGAAACGGGGATGTGATTGCCCGATATTTGCCCAACTTCTATGTTTCACATTTTGCACTCACGCGCTGGGGACAAGAAGCGAGGCCGTCTCACATTCTCGTTCCAATCTCGGAGTCTCGCGAGGGCTGCTGCAAACCAGCATTTATCTTGCTGGATGCAAACGGGAAAAAGGTCACGGAGCTAGAATCGCCGCTGGGTGACTTGTTTACCCAGATGAGCGCAACACCAGTACGATTCGGGAACGGGGCTGACTATTTCGCCGTCCTGAAAAATCGGGTGGAACGCTCGATGTTGCTCTTGTACGGTGAGGATGGACAGATCGCATATCAAGAGATTTTGGGCGAGCCCTGTCTTGGGATGGTAGCGCTTCCGAAAAAAGACGGCGAGCGGCTTCTGGTTGGATGTACCGCGAAAGTATGGGAATACTCTCCAGCGCTTCCTACAAAAACCGTATCAACGCAGAACGCGCTCAAAGACCGTTAACTCGATCTCCCAACATGTGCTGTAGCAATCGTTTTCACATCCCCATCAAGTGGCAGGAGTGCGTCTTGACCACGACCCAGACGGCTTTGCCTGGTCCCAGTTGAAGAGCGTCGCGCGCCGCCAGCGTTAGGTGCACCTCGAACTCCGTGCCGCCGCAATCCACCATCGCCGCGACGATCACGTCTCTCTGCTCGAGTTGCCGAATCGTTCCCGGCAAAACGTTGCGCGCACTCAGCCCGCGCGGGTGTTCCGTTGCCAGCAGCAGATCTCCGGCGCGAACGCCCACGCGCAGGCGCGAGCCCACTTCTGCTCGAACCAGCGGCGTCTCTAGCTCTACCGCACCGCTTCCCGGACGGCAGGTCGTCAGTTGGCAAGTCATGAGTTGGCAAGTCATGGTGCCGCGACTTTCATGCAGTGCCAGCACCGTGGCGTCGAAGATGTTTTCGAATCCCGAGAGGTGTGCGACGGTTTCCAGTCGCGGAGCCCGCATGACTTCATGCGGCTGCCCCTGCGCCGCGATTATTCCGGCGTCAAGCACAATTACCTCGTCGCCGAGGGCAAACACCTCCTCACCGTTGTGGGTGACGAAGAGAATCGGAACGCGGTGATGCTGGTTCCATCGGCGCAGATCGCCGACGAGAGACGACTTCGTCGGACGGTCCAGCGCAGCCAGTGGCTCATCGAGCAGTAGCGCGCGCGGTTCGGTCACCAAAGCGCGCGCCAGGGCGACACGCTGGCGCTCACCTCCGGAGATTTGCGCCGGTCGCCGGTCGCGCACGTGATCGATGCGGAATGAGGCGAGCATCTCGCGGCTGCGCGTGCGTCGCTCCGCCGCGCTCAGTGCGCGGAGACCGTAAGCGACGTTTTGCTCTGCGGTCAGGTGAGGGAAGAGTGCCAGGTCCTGATGTACGTAGCCGATGCGCCGTTTCCAGGCTGCGACGTTCCGCTTCTTTTCCGAGTCGTAAAGCTCTTCGCCGCCGACGGCGATGCGCCCTTCGTCCGGATCGCTCAGTCCGGCAATGCAATCGAGCAGCGTGGTTTTTCCCGCGCCCGACGCACCGAAGAGAATCGTGAAACCGGCCAGCGCGCGGAAGTGGACATTCAGGTTGAAGCTACCCTCGGGATTCGGAAAGCGCTTGCGGATGCGGACTTCGAGATCGGCAGAGATGGGCTGTGCCGTTGCTTGTGGTGTGGTTGGCGGCGCAGGAGCTGTCTTTAGATTTACCTCCATGGACCCACCGCCCATGGACGCCGGTTTGCGCCGTACACGACGGACAACACGACGAATGAGATGACCAGCAGCACGAGCGCCGTCTGGTTCGCGCTGGAATAATTCGCCGTCTGCACCTGATCGTAAATATCAATCGAGATGGTGCGGGTCACGCCCGGGATGTTGCCTCCCACCATGAGCACAACCCCAAACTCGCCCAGCGTGTGCGCGAAGCTGAGCGCAAATCCCGTGACCAGCCCGGCTTTTGAGAGGGGAAGCACGATACGGCGAAAAGTTTGCAGCGGCGAATGGCCAAGCGAAGCCGAGGCGCGAAGCAGACTGGAATCGACCGCGCCGAATGACGCGGCGAACGGTTGCACGGCGAAGGGCAGACTGTATAACAAGGACCCGATCACCAGCCCTTCGAAAGTGAAGGCCAGTGTGTGGCCGGTGAGAGACTCCCACCAGCGGCCGAGCGGGCTGCGCGAACCGAGCGCCACCAGGACATAAAAACCGAGCACCGTCGGCGGCAGGACGATGGGAAGCGCGACCGCGGCCTCGACCAGGAATTTCCAGCGCCAGCGCGAGTAAGTCAGCCAGTAGGCGATGGGAATTCCAATCGCAATCAGCAGCGTCGAGACGATGGCTGCGAGACGGACGGTCAACCAGAACGCCTCCCAGTTCATTGCACTCTTTCTCCGTTGGAATGCGTCTCCATTTCAACGCGTCTCCGCGGGCAGGCTGAAACCGTAGCTGGTGAGCAGGGAAGTGGCCTCGGGGCTGCGCAAAAATTCCAGGAACCTGCGCGCCGCATCCTGCTGTTTTGATTTCGAGAGGACGACGGCCGCCTGGTTCAGCGTGGGATAAGCATCGAGCGGAACTGTCCAATAGTGGCCTTTGTCTTTCATTGCCGGTGCGAGCGCATGGGAGAGCGCGATCAGTCCCGCCTGGGCGTTGCCCGATTCGACGAATTGCGCGGCCTGCGACACGTTCTCTCCCAGGACAAGGCGGTTCGAAACCTGATCGTAAATTCCAAAGTGACGCAGCGCGGCCGCGGCTGCTCGCCCATAGGGCGCGGTCGCGGGATTCGCGATTGAAATCTTCTCGACCGATGGGTCGAGCAAAGCCTGCATGCCGAGCTTCGATAAATCCAGTGGCGAGTCGGCGGGCACCCACAGCACCAGACGGCCGACGGCATAACGGTAAAGCGTGTCTTTGGATGCCAACCCCTCGGCGATCAACTGCTGCGGGTATTCTTCATCCGCCGAGAAGAAGACATCGAAGGGCGCGCCGTTTCGAATCTGATTGGTCAGATTGCCGGATGCTCCGAAGGAAAGCTTCACGCTTTGCCCGGTCTTCTTCGTGTAGCCTGCGACGAGTTCCGGAAGGGCAGCGCTCATATCCGCCGCCGCGGCCACGGTAATCTCCTGGGCGGTTGCGAAGGACCCTGCGAGCAGGAGGAGGAGCGCCAGCAATTTTCTCAGCTCAGACATTCCGGGCCTTCCATGGCGATCAAGCTCAAATCGAGTTCCATCACTTATATCGGTTTCGTCATTCTACAGCGGAAGCTCCCGCACCGCTTAGCAGTGGCCGCAAACACTGTGTTGCACAGTGCAGGGGCAAAGGCCTATCTCGGCGACGGGCGTCTCGCCCGTCCAGCCGGGCGGGGGCGCCCGGCACTCCACGTTAACAAGGTTTCTCTGAGCGCACGTCATATAATCGTCTGTCATTTCATCGTCTGTCATTGCGGGAGGAATTTTGGCCTACGACGATCTGCGGGACTGGATCAAAGCACTCGACCGAGCGGGCGAACTGAAGCGTGTCCGCACGGAAGCGGACCCGATTTTGGAGATTACGGAAATTACCGACCGGGTTTCGAAAGATAAAGACCGGCAGGGAACTATCGGCGGCAAAGCTCTGCTCTTCGAGAACCTTACGGGCTACCCCGGCTCGCAACTCCTTATCAACCAGTTCGGCTCCGCACGCCGTATGCGGCTTGCGCTCGAAGTCGATGGGCTCGATGAAATCGCCGAGCGCATCCGCGGCTTCATGGATGTGAAGTCTCCGCAAGGGTTCCTCGACAAGGTGAAGATGCTGCCGATGCTCGCCGAGATGGGCAAGTTTTTTCCCAAGACCGTCGCCACCGGCCCCTGTAAAGAAGTGATCAAGCGCGACAATTTCTCGTTGCTCGATTTCCCCATCCTCAAATGCTGGCCAAAAGATGGCGGACGCTTCATCACGCTGCCCTGCGTGATCACGCGCGATCCGACGACCGGGAAGCGCAACGTCGGCATGTACCGGATGCAGATCTATGACGAGCGCACCGCGGGAATGCACTGGCAGCGGCAGAAAGTTGCGGCGGAACACTACCGCGACCGGATGCGGCAAAGCTTTGGGAACGATGGAGGCGCGGGCGCCCCCGCCCGCGCGGCGGTCGACATTATGGCAAGGTCATCGGGAGGCGCGATGCTTGCCACCGGCGATCGTCCCTCCGGCAGGATGGACGTGGCTGTTGCCATCGGCACCGAGCCCGCGCTCACGTTTTCCGCTATCGTCCCCGCGCCGCCCGAGGTTGAGGAGTACATCATCGCCGGATTCCTGCGGCAGAAGCCGGTCGAGCTGGTGAAATGCGAGACCGTTGACCTCGAAGTTCCGGCCGCTGCCGAGATCATCCTCGAAGGCTACGTCAATCTCGACGAACTCCGCACGGAAGGCCCCTTCGGCGACCACACCGGCTTCTACTCGCTGGAAGACGAGTATCCGGTGTTTCACGTTACCTGCATCACGCACCGCAAAGATCCGATCTACGCCGCCACCATCGTTGGCAAGCCGCCGCAAGAAGACGCTTGGATGGGCAAGGCGGTCGAGCGCATTTTCCTGCCGCTCATGAGGCTGACCATCCCCGAACTGGTGGATATCAACCTGCCCATCGAAGGCGTGTTCCACAACCTGATGATCGTTTCCATTCGCAAGTCCTATCCCGGACAGGCGCGCAAGGTGATGAACGCGATCTGGTCGCTGGGGCAGGCGATGTTCACGAAATGCATCGTCGTGGTAGACGAAGACGTGGACGTGCAGGATATAGCCGACGTCACCTTGAAAGTGCTCAATCATATCGATCCCGAGCGCGACATTCAGTTCACGCTGGGCCCCGTCGATTCGCTCGACCACGCCTCGCGCCTGCCGGACTACGGCTCGAAGATGGGAATCGATGCGACACGCAAGTGGTCGACCGAGGGCTTCGGGCGTCCCTGGCCGGATGAGATCGTGATGGACGCGAAGACGCGAGCGCTGGTCGATGGCAAGTGGAAGGCGCTGGCGAAAGAGCTGGGGATGGAGTAACGCGAGCGCGCGGGCGCCAGCGCCACAAAAGATCGGCCTTGAGCCTGCTGCCAACTTGTGTTCTCATTAGGGAACGACGCGGCCCGTGGGGGCCTGTCAGCGCGCTTTAACCTCAACCCTCAGCCTCATCTTTGAGCGGAACATCATGAGCGGAACACCCGAGGAGAAAATTATGAAAAAAGTCAGCTACATTCCCAAGGGATACAACACCGTTACGCCGTACCTGGTTATCAAAGGTGCCGCGAAAGCGATCGAATACTACAAGAACGTTTTCGGAGCAACCCAAGTCGAGCGCATGGATGGTCCCGACGGCCGGGTGGGCCACGCCGAACTGCTGATTGGGAACTCGCGGATCATGCTGGCGGACGAAAACCCTCAGATGGGCTACCGCAGCGCCGAGAGTATCGGCGCGTCTCCAGTGAGTCTGCTGGTGTACCTCCCCGATTGCGACAAAGTTGTCGCAAAAGCGGTCGCGGCGGGAGCGAAAATCCTGAAGCCGGTTCAGGACCAGTTCTACGGAGACCGCTCCGGCTTCATTCAGGACCCGTTCGGACATTTCTGGGGCATCGCGACTCACATTGAAGACGTATCACCCAAAGAGATGCAAGAACGCGCCAAGAAGGCGATGCAGGCGGCTTGAGAGCGGCTCTTGGCTATTGGCTCTTAGCTCCTGGCTCGGTCGAGGTCGGATTTGGCTAAGGGCTAAGAGCTAACGGCCAAGAGCCTAGCAATGGTATTCGCGTGTGCCGAAGGCACTCGCATAACTGCGCTTACAAACTTAGAAAGGACACTCTCATGCTTTCCGCCGGCAATCCCTTTCCAGACTTTTCGCTTCCGAATCAGGACGGCAAGACCACTAAGCTCTCCGACTTCGCCGGACACTGGCTCGTTGTCTACTTCTATCCGAAAGACGACACGCCCATCTGCACCATCCAGGGCAAGTCGTTTACGGCGACCAAGGCTGATTTCGACGCTGCCGGGATCAAAGTCATTGGCGTGAGTGCCGACGACGTTGCCTCGCACAAAAACTTCTGCAACAAATTCGCTTTTGCCATCGAGTTGCTCTCCGACACCGATTCCAAGCTGATGAAGGCCCTCGGCCTCGGCCAGATTGAATGGAAAGGGATGAAGCTCTGGGAGCGCACCAGTTTCGTGGTCGATCCGAAGGGCGTGATCCGGAAGGTGTACGAAAAGGTGAACGCTGAAGGCCACGAAAAAGTGTTGCTCGCCGACATCGGGAAGCTTAGGGCAAAGGCGGCCTGAAGGGCGCTCGCAAAGGCGGACGCCGGGAAGAGGATTTTTCCGCGCCGCAGTCTGACCGCAGCGGCTAAAGCCGGACCTTAGAACAAGCTGGCGATCGCAACGCTAAAAGCGTTGCGCCACCCGAACTCACATTGCGCCGCCGCTCTCGCGAGTCTCTCCCCGCGGCGGGGGTGGGCAAGGATCACCGCGAATCGCTGAGCTCCCCGTTTACTGCAGCGTGGTGGAGTTGGTCAGCCCCTGATAGATGAACAATCCCGCAATGACCAGGAGCATGACTCCCGACAAGGCGCCGAGTACCTTGACGATCGGTGTGATCTTTTTCATCTTGGCCAGAACTTCCACTTGATCCTTATGCATCTGGGATTCGCTTTCATTGAGAAAGATGGAATCGTCCTCGTGCATGGTGAGGGTACTTTTATAGATCAGAAGGATAATGAGAATCCCGGTCAGAATACCCCACGCGATAAGCAGCCCGAACATAGGAGACATACGCCACCTCGGAGCTTAGATCGAGCCAATCCCCGACGTTGCCATCTTGGGCCCCAGCGAAAACTGTCCTGCCATGCGCTGGCGTTCGGGTGCAGGCCCTACTGCGCACGATTATAGACCCCTTTGGCAAGAGGGGGCAGCGACTTCTTGCCTACCCGAAGCATCTAACCGGTAGATTCGGAAAGAGGTACCGGCTCGCGAAAAGCCTTGCGGAGCCGGATGCGACCTTTGTTATAATAAGCAATTACAAGGAGATAAACAGATGGCGACTACCACCGTACCCGAAACGCAGCCCAAAACCGCGGCACCAGTCCTAACCCCCAGTGCGATTGCCAAGGTCAAAGAGATCATGGCGGCGCAGGCGCCGGTCCCGGCGGGATTGCGGTTGTCCGTAGTCGGCGGCGGTTGCTCCGGCTTTCAATACTCCATGGCCTTCGAGAACGGCGCCGGCATGATGGACAAGATTTTCGACTTTGACGGATTGAAGGTTTACGTGGATGCCACTTCCCTGATGTATCTTGGCGGAGCGCATGTCGATTACGTCGAGACCCTGGAAGGCGCCGGCTTCAAGTTCGAAAACCCGAACGTGAAGAACACTTGCGGCTGCGGCTCCTCGTTTAACGTTTAACGCTCAACGGTTAAGTATTTCTGGTTTCACGTAAAGCCCCGCTTTCGATGCGGGGCTTTGCTTTTGCTGCTTTTCCCGTTGTACGAAAATCTGCCGGGAATGCGAAGTCTACTGCTGCGCCGGCGCTGGGGTCGGCGGAGTTTGCGTTTGAGGGCTTTGGGGTTGGCCGGCGTTCGGCGTTGATCCCTGTCCGAATCCCTGTCCGAATCCTTGTCCGAATCCTTGTCCGAATCCTTGTCCAAGTCCACCTTGCCCCGGCGTACCGCCAGCCAGTCCGGGAGCGGCGCCGTTTAAGTTCGGAGTGGGCATACCAGGATTCACCGGCCCGGTCAGGGTGCCGCCGCGGTCGCCCGCCGGCAGGTAAATGAAGAGCCAGTCGTTGTAATGGTTCTTGTCGTAGAACACGCGGATGGTCTTCGCTTTGCTCGTGCTGGCGACCCCGAGTATCGGTCCTCCGCCGAACGTCGGTCCGTTCAAGCCGGAGCTGGAATTGGAACCTGGAGTGGCATTAGAGAAAGGCGATCCCGTTGAACTCGAATTCCCCGACACATCCGTCGATGGATTCTGCAGGCCACCCGTCTGTTGAATCCCACCCGGTGCCACTCCCAAAGCGCCAAGCGCGCCCAATGCTCCCTGCACGGCCGCGAGCCCGCCTTGCCCCTGCGCTCCGGCTTGTCCCGGGAGTCCATTCGCGCCAGGCATTTGTCCCAATACCGGCCCGCCGCTTAAGTTGATGTCGGTCTGATGCAGGAATTTGAAGTCCCTCTCCTTGCCCGTGGTCCGGTCAATGTTCATCGGATCGGTATAGCGCTTGCGAATGAAACGGAGGTTGTTGGTATTCTCCAGTTCCTCGACGCGGTTTGGATAGCGTCCAAATTTTTTGTAGAAGTGTTGAATGGCGCGCATGTACGCCGTACCCCGATGCACCATCTCCGCTTCGCGGTCGCGCTGAATCTGCTGCTTCATTGCGGGGAGCACGGCGAGCAGCGCAATGGTGACGAGCGCGAGGGCCAGCATCAGCGTGATCAGCATGTAGCCGCGCTGGGGAATTTGTAATTTTGCAGTTTTGGAATTTCGTAATTTCAAACCACGCTGCATAGGCGCTCACTCGCCTTCAAATCACCAAATTACAGATGATGAAATTACAAAATCCAAATTCATCCTTGCGTTAAGGGCAGGCTCTGCCGGTTATTATTGACCATATCTTCCACGTCCACCGCTGTCGCCGAGATGTGCAAGACACGATAACGCCGGTCCACGATGTCGCCCTCACCGGCGATAAAAATGTCTTCGCCCTGGGACAAAAACACCTTCTTCGTCTCTCCGGGCCGGTTGGCAAAGCCAAAAAACTTTAGCGTGATCGGCGGCGGCGGCGGAATTGGCGGAGGCTCGTGAAGGGCGGCATCCTTTTTGTCCGTGACACCGGGTCCCTTAGGCTTTTCGATCTTGGGCACAGACCCCGCGACAAAAATGTTTCTTCCGTTGCCCGCGTACTTGATTTCCTCGCTTTGGCTGAGCAGGTTCAGGTCGAGCGTGGGATCCAACCGCGGCTCAACCACACGCACCACTTTTCCTGAAGCCGTGCGTCGCGTGGCGAGCTTGGCCGGCGTTGCTCCCGTTTGTGCCGTTGCGGGGGCCACCGATGGCGACGAGGGCCAGAATTCATAGGCCAGCATCCCCACTGCCAGCGCGCCCAATACAACCAGCGCGATCACTTGCTTCCGGTTTTCGATTCCCAGTTTCACTCAGACACCCGACCGCAGATAACTGTGTATCGTGATTCCCAGCTTGACAGACCCCGTGCCTTCGCCCGCCAGGTCCACGCCATCAACCGCAAAAAACATTTTCGACCGTTCCAGCGTATTGATGAACCGCACCAGTTGCAGGTAGTCTCCGGAAAAACCTCCATGGATTTCTACCGGAATTATGCCGGAGCTTTCCGCTTCCTCTTGTTTGTATGTGGCCTGCTGGATGCGGATCCCATTTTCTGCCGCCAGCTTCCCCAGTTCATTGGCCAGTTCGGAATCGGTCGCGGCAAAGCGGTCCTTATAGAACGTGCCGATCTGATCTTTCGCCAGCACGATCTTCTTGTCCATGCCGCGCAGCGGTGCGACTTCGCGGTTCTTCTTCGTCAGTTCGGCCTTGAGTTCGTAGATTTGCAGCTTCCGCGAATCCGCCGAACCCACGAGCGGCGAGAACAGAATTGCCACCGCTACTACATCGGCAGCGAGCATCGCCGCAATCGCAATTTTCAGCTTGCGCCGCGATTTCCCCAAGTCCGGCATTACTTTCCGCTCCTGTCGGTCGAGTCAGGTATATAAACTGCGATCACCAAAGCGGATACGGCCGCTCCGGCCTCTCCAGTCTGCGCCTCCTGCACCAGTTGCGCTCCCTGGAAATGCCGCGAGCCTTCCATGCGATGGACCAGTTCTACGGCGGCGGAGCGCGTCTGGCAAACCACCCTCATCTCCAGTTCCATCTGATTCTGGTCATTCAATTCCGGACGCAGCGAGACCACATGCAGGCTCGAGGGCATGACCAGCTCCAGATCTTCGAACACGAGCGTCCACGAGAATGATTTGCGTTGAATCAGTCCATTCAAGAACTGCGACTGATCCCGCGTGCTGCGGTTGGCGGTCATATCGAGGTAGGCTTGCGCCTTGGCCCGTTCGTTGTCGCGTTCCGCGATCTGCGCTTGCAGTTGCCCGATCTCATGGCGATCTCTACCGGCGTGGATCCAGCCGCGCTCCGCCAAGACCAGCAGAAGCAGCGTCAACAGACCGAGCAGACCCACTCCCAATCCCCAGCGTGACCAGAATTCACGGGCATCTTCATAGGGGCGGGTCGCGAGATTGATATCTAAACGCATAGTTGTAAGAAAGCCGCTTTTCGCTTTTCGCTGTTCGCTCCTCGCTTTTTGGTCTTTAGCGAACAGCGAAGAGCGAACAGCGTTTCTGGCGCTTTATGAAATCAGTGCTCCCACCACTCCGGCCATGCGCCAGCGCGGAACGGTGCCCGTTGTGGACCCGATCTGCGACGCTGTCACCAGTTCCTCAACTTGCGCGCCCGACTGGTTCTTCAGCGCCGGCGCGGCGCCACCCGTTTCCGGCAGGCCCGCCACATACACGCGCTCAATGTTCAGGTTGTAGGTGTCCTGAAAAAACACCACCGAGGGATAGACTTCCTCCGCCAGTTGATCGCCGGTGATGGTAACGCCCCGCATATTTTCGAGCGTACGGAACAGCAGCAGTTGCTCACGCTCGAGAATCGCGATGCTGATGGTGCGCGCGTCAACCTTGACCACGAGCGTCGGCCGTTCCGCGTCCGCGGCTCCCAGCGCCGCCAGCATCGACGGCATCACCATCCCCGGGTTGTAGCCAGCGTCGCGAAACGCCGACTCATACTCCTGGAGAACCGTTTTCAGCACCACCGCCGCCACCGCCCGCACACCTTTACCCGTCGACTGTGCGTGATACGAGATGCGGGCATCGTTGGGATCAAAAGGCAGCGACTTCTTCAGCCGGAAGCGGACCACGGCTTCGGCCTCGTCCCGCTTCGAGGGGAGCGTTTCGAAATCCAGCAGCACGACGCGCACCGAGGTATCGGGCAGAATCGCGATCACGTCGCGGGACCGCCCGCCGACGCCGGCGAGCGCGCTTTCTATCGCCTGCCGGATCGCTACGCTGTCCCGCAGATTCGCTTCCATCAAATCGGGTACCACTGTGCCCGGCGCCAGTTCCCGCGCCGACGACATTTCCACCATCCGCCCCGTATCCGCGGCGCGGCCCGCCAGCACGCGGTCAGCCGCGATTTCGCAGGCGAGCGTCGGACGGCGAGCGTGTTTGGATGTGGAAGTCATCGGCTGATTGAAATTACCTCTGCTTCGGCTCTTGTTCGGCCTGTGGTCACCACTCCCGGCAGGTCGGGAACGTAGGCCGCCCAGCCGGTACCGGATTTTTCGTAAACAACAACGTATTTCATGGCTTCAGTCCTGCTTGTTTGAGGACGCTGTTCAGAGTGCCCGGGGGAAGATCGTCATTCGGATGCCCCGGCAATGTGACGCGTCCTGGCTTCATCGGGTGCTTGTGTTGCGATGACTTCCGCGTGTTTGTTTCAGAAACCAGCCATCCCGCTCCAGCAACTTGATGATATCTCGCACTTTCATGAAGAGAGAAGTTACCTCTGAGGATGCCGGAAGGGACTGCCGGCCATCTGGAAGTACCCTCAGCGCATGGTCTCGATAAAGGTGACCTTGTTGATCTCTTTCAGAGTGGTGACTCCGCCGCGTACCTTGTCCAGCGCCGATTCGCGCAGGAAGCGCATGCCCTCGTCGCGGGCAGCTTTTCTTATCTCCGAGGTCGGCCTCCGCTCCAGAATCATCTCGCGGATGCGGTCGGTCAAATCCAGCAGTTCATGAATTGCCGTCCGGCCCCGGAATCCCGTGCCCGCGCACTCGATGCAGCCCTGGCCTTCGTACAAAGGGACCTGCGACCACTGGATGGGGTCCAGACCACTCGCTTCGAGCACGTCATTCGGATAATGCACGGCCGTCCGGCAGGAATCGCAGATGACCCGCACCAGGCGCTGCGCCAGAATACAGTTCAGCGCCGAGACAAAGTTGTAAGGCTCGACGCCCATGTTCAGGAAGCGCCCGAGCACGTCCACCACGTTATTGGCGTGGACGGTGGTGAACACGAGGTGGCCCGTCAGCGCCGATTGGATGGCGATCTGGGCGGTTTCGTTGTCGCGAATTTCGCCCACCATGATCTTGTCCGGGTCATGACGCAGGATGGAACGCAGACCGCGGGCGAAGGTCAAACCCTTTTT
>JBEKWL010000070.1:0-17533 GCA_049513095.1 Terriglobales bacterium | reverse complement strand
TTTCTGAGCCGGTTTGAGTTTGACTACACGCTCTTCTGCCCCACCGATGGCGTCGTTGATATCCATGCGCTGCTGACCGATTTGCTGGAAGAGGCCAGAAGCGCCGGCTTTCAGGTCATCACGGACTGCGGCTGTGAATCCCTGATCCTTGACGGATCAGTCGTGCGTGGCGTCCGAACGCCGCATGGCGAAGTCGGTGCTCGCATCGTCGTCGATGCCGCAGGCGCCTGGGCCGGGTATCTTGGGCGCCTGTCCGCTCCGCTCCCGCTGAAACGCCTTCGTCGACACCTGTTCGTCTGCGGCGACGACGCCGGACTCCTTCCCCGTGATGCTCCGCTGGTGTGGGATCTGGACGTCGGATATTACGTGAGGCCCGAAGGAACGGGCCTGCTTCTCTGTCCTTGCGATGAAACCGAGCATCCTCCCGAAATGCCTGCGCTTGATCCCGAGGCCGAGGATCTGCTCGTCGATAAGCTTTTGAAGCATGCTCCCGGACTGGCGGACATCAGCTTGCGCCGCAGCTGGGCATGCCTTCGGACCTTCGCCCCCGATCGGCTCCCGGTCATTGGATGGGATCCGGAAGTTGACGGGCTGTTCCACGTTTCGGGCCTCGGTGGTTTTGGAGTTACCACCAGTCTGGCGATCGGCGACGTCGCGTCTGCACTGATCTGTGGCGAGGTGGTGGACTGGATCGAGGCCGGTTCCTTCAGCCCTGGGCGGCTGTGGAAAAACTCATTCACAGTGCAAGAAGCTCACCTCAGACGCTAAAACGCGAGCACATTTTCAACGACTTACGGCACGAGTAAACTCGTGCCCTTCCCAAAAACCGGCGGGAATCAGAGTTTTTCCGCAGCCGGCTGGCCGAGGAGCCCTCAGGCCAATTCCGCAGTGCAACGATTCAACGGGCAAGGAGTTTAATGGCGTTGTGGCTCCTGCGATCTCCGCGCATCGAGATCTATCCCAATTTTGTTGAAACCATACCCTCATCGTGTGGCATAATACGCCTACCTCCCCGAGAGGCGAATGACCCGAGTCCTGTGAGGTGGGTCGTGAACCAGCTACGTTGGAAGTGCTACCTGTTGTCCCTCCTGAGAATCCAGCATCCGGACTGTGAACTCTGCAATGCTCGTGAAACGGGCGGAGAAGAGATGCGAAAGCGGCTGGAAGAGTTGAACTGGCAGACGCAGCCGCATTCGCTCAACAATGGGGATCATGGAGAGCGAGTGAAGCTCTTCGATTCCAAGCCCGGCGAAGTTAACCCGCCTATTTCTGTGCAGGCGCAGAAGAAGAGGATTGCTTAAAGCCAACGGAGACTGCTGCGCTTTTCCCGGCGCACCCTGAGGGGCTATTCAAGATGGCTTGAACGCCGAGCCCAGTCCACGGCCAGACTGGCCACAAGAACCCCTACAAACCATCGGGCTCATCAACATGCCCAAGTTGGACGGCGCTACCGGCGGAGTCCTGCGTGTCCTCTCCAAGCTAAGTCTCTCTGGTTCCACGCTTCTCCGGCTCAGCCCTCCCCGGTGTTATCCTGAAAGCGCGATCATGCCGCAGGCGCTGTAACCTCTCATGTCCAATCCAATGCCGCCCGATCCAATGACGTCCAATCCCGATATGCCGGATCCAAATAGGTCCAACGCGGGCACTACGGAATCCACGCCAGCCAACCAGCCGGCCGAATCAATCCCGGGTGAATCCTTCAAAGATATTTTTTCCGAGTACGAGCACAGTCATTCCCGCAAGGGCGTACCAGGAGCTGGCCGCGAAGGAACGGTGGTTGCCGTGACCGCCGACTCCATCATCCTCGATATCGGATTCAAGACGGAAGGCGTCCTGCCGCTCTCGGCGTTCCCGGCGGACAAGCCGGCGAAGCCCGGCGACAAGGTCCAGGTCACCATCAAGGGGCGCGATCCGGAAGGCTACTACGAACTGACGCGCGGCAAGGTCGAGCGTCCCACCGACTGGGCGTCGCTGGAGAAGGCCTTCGCCGAGAAATCGACGATCATCGGCACCGTGACCGGCGTGGTCAAGGGCGGCTTGAGCGTCGATATCGGAGTGCGAGCCTTCATGCCCGGGTCGCGCAGCGGAACCCACGACGCCTCCGAAATGGAGAAGCTGGTCGAGCAGGAAATCCGCTGCCGCATCATCAAGCTCGACGTGGAAGATGAAGACGTGGTGGTCGATCGCCGCGCCATTGCGGAAGACGAAGAACGAGCCGGCAAGGAGCGCCGCTTCTCGGAATTCAAAGAAGGCGATACCGTGCACGGCGAGGTTCGCAGCCTGACCGATTACGGCGCGTTCGTCGATATCGGTGGATCGGACGCGCTGCTTCATGTGGGCGAAATTTCATGGCGTCGCATCAACAAGCCCTCTGACGTGCTCTCCGCGGGCCAGCAGATCGAGGCCGTGATCATCAAGATCGACGCGGACAAGCACCGCATTGCGATCAGCATGAAGCAGCTTCAGCCGCATCCGTGTGTTGCCGTCGCCGAAAAATACAAGGCCGGAGAACGGGTGCGAGGCACGGTTACCCGCATCGCGGATTTCGGCGCATTTGTGGAGATCGAGCCGGGCATCGAAGGCCTGATCCATATTTCCGAAATGTCATGGGCCAAGAGAGTGAGAACTGCGGCGGACATAGTGAAACCGGGCGAGACCGTGGAAGCCGTGATTCTCGGAGTGAACGCGGCAGAACGCCGCATCTCCCTGGGCCTGAAGCAGGCGCTGGGCGATCCCTGGGCCGGGGCGGCCGAGAAATTTGCGCCGGGCACGGTGATCGAAGGGCCGGTGACCAACTTGACGAAGTTCGGCGCCTTCGTGCAGCTCACCGAAGGTGTTGAGGGCATGATTCACGTCAGCGAAATCAGCGCGGAAAAACGCATCAATCATCCGCAAGAGGTGTTGAAGGCCGGGCAAGTGGTCAAGGCCCAAGTGCTGGCGCTCGACACGGAAAAGCGGCTCATTCGTTTGAGCATGAAACAGCTGGTTCCAACCGGCCTCGATGAATATCTCGCCGAGCATAAAGAAGGAGACATCGTCACCGGGCGCATGGTCGACGTTTCCGAAGGACGCGCACGCGTGGAACTTGGCGAAGGCGTGCTGGCAACGTGCCGAATTTCCGAGGAGCGTTCCCAGGAACGTGCAGAGGAACGTGCAGCGCAGGAAGATAGGCGCGCTGAAGCGGATTCGCCGTCATCCTCAAAACCCGATCTGTCGTCGCTCGGTTCCATGTTGCAGGCACGCTGGAAGAGCGGCGCAGCGGCCGGCGAGACTAAGCCGGAAGCCTTGCGGGCAGGGCAGATCCGCAAGTTTCGGATTGCCAAGCTCGACCTCGCGACCAAGAAAATTGAATTGGAATTAGACTAAGGATTAGCCCCGGAGGGGCGACCCAGCTTAGCCCAGCGCTTCAGCGCTGGGAACGATGGAAAACGCGATCCGAGTCCCGTAGGGACGACCCAATTGCGCCGAGCCGCGCCCTCAGCGTTTCTCCCGGAGAAGACCATGTCCCAGCCCTTGATTCTCCTCGCCACACCATGCTTTGGTGGCATGGTTTCGCAGAGTTACATGTTATCGGTGATACGGCTCATGAGCTACGCGAAATCCGCCGCGTTCGACGTGTCACTATCGATGCTGGCCTATGATGCCCTGATCTCACGAGCGCGCAGCACCCTGGTCGCCGCCTTCCTGGACAATCCGGCAGCCACGCATCTGCTGTTCGTCGATGCCGATATCAGCTTCGAGCCGCAGCAGGTCGAGCGGCTGCTGAGGTTTGACAAGGACTTTTCAGGGGCGCTATATCCGCTCAAGTCGATTGATTGGGATTTCATCCCGCAACGCTGTGTGGAGCGCGGCGAGAGCGTACAACAGGCTGCCCTGTCCTATGTCGGAACCTTTTGCCCCGAAGCGGAGCGTAAGCAGGAGGGGGATTTTGTCACGGGAATCTATGCCGGTGGCGGTTTTCAGCTGATCCGCCGCAGGGCGTTGGAGCAAATGATTGCGGCTTATCCCGAAACTCATTTCAGCCGCGTGCATAGCCTGCCCATGTCGGGCACGCGGCACGAGGCGGTGCAGAGTTCAAATCTCTTTGCGCTTTTCGATTGCATCATCGACCCCGAGACTGGCGCCTATCTGAGCGAGGATTATTCTTTTTGTCTGCGTTGGCGGAAGATCGGCGGCGAGATCTGGATTGATGCCGCGAGCAAACTAACTCACTCCGGCCCCTATGAATTCGTCGGCGACCACGCCTCGCGCCTCTGTGGCGTGAAGCCGGGAGCGCGCTAATTTCCCGCCAGATTTCGCCTGTACTCTCTTCCGAATTAAGATAATCGCATGCAAAACGCAACGCCGGCGGCCATTGCGGTGCTTGTGCTGGAGCTCACACCGGCCGCCGTGTTTGGATTTGCCGGGGAGCGGGTCGGGCTGGCATGCGCCCGCTGGCCGTCAGCGCTACGAACCGCTTTACCGGTACTCTGCGCGCTGCCTTACGTTCTGCTTTCGTGTTCGCAACAGATGTTCTCATGGAAATGGTGCGCTCTCTACCCGGCGCTGCCTGTGGCGATCGCGTGGCTGCTGGGGCAGGCCGCAATCGCCGATCCCGAACAACGCGGCAATTGGCGGGACGCGATCATTCTCTTAACCCTGGGGCTGGCGGTTGATTTGCGCTGGTTCGAGCGGGCATGGCCGAGCGGGCTTTCGGGCTGGGGGAAACTGCTCCTTGTCGATGCGGGGTTGTATGGATTCGTCGCGATCCGGCGGCTCCGCGGGACCGGCTTTGACTTTCACCTCCGCTGGAGCGATTGGAAAACTGGGCTGCGGGAACTGGTTTTCTTTGCGCCATTGGTTCTGGGGCTGGGGATGGCGCTGGGCTTTCTCCATCCTCATGGCAACGTGCCGCGCTTCTCGATGATTCCTACGTGGATCTATATCTTCATTTTCATTGCCGTTCCGGAGGAACTTTTCTTTCGCGCGTGGGTGCAAAATCTGCTAGAACGGCGGGTGGGACGCCGAGCGGCGCTGGGGATTACGGCGGTGTTATTTGGGCTCTCCCATTTCAACAAACGATCGGCGCACTTCAACTGGCGCTACGTCTTGCTGGCGAGCGTCGCCGGGATTTTCTACGGCCGGGCCTGGCGCGAACAACGGCGAGTGCCGGCCTCGGCGATCACCCACGCCAGCGTGGACGCCATCTGGTCGTTCTGGTTTTAGCGGGGGACCGGAGGCGTGGAGGGACGGCGTCTCGTGCAGCCGGGCGGGGCGCCCGGCTCTGCACTGCGGAGCCAGTCCGAAAATGTGAAAGTATAGAGACAGGCAAATGGCAGTTGATGCGAAAACTCTTCCCGCGGTTCCCACTGCCTTTCGCCGGTACTTCGTTTGGGCCCAGATCATCATCGCGTTTCTGTTCCTGGAGTTTGCGATCTGGGCGCCAACACCGGAGATCCGGAACCGCTGGGCCGCCATCGCGGCCGTTACGATTCTGGTCCTCATCTTTACAGACGTGCTGCTTGACCGTTCGCCGTGGTCGTCGCTCCAGCGACTCGGCCTCGGATTGCCGAAAATGTTCGGCGCGAGCGTGGTGCTGGGGATCGGTTTGGCGACGATCGTCTTCATGGTGATTGTGGTGAGTTGGGCGGGTGGTCAAATTCCCGCCAATCCGACCTGGTTTCCGAATTTGCAGTCGGCATGGGGGTACATCGTCTGGGCCATGCTTCAGGAATTCCTGCTGCAATCGTTCTTCTTCAACCGCTGTGAAGAGCTGTATGGAGGCTCGACTGCGGTTTGGATGGCGTCCACGCTTTTTGCCGCCGCCCACCTGCCCAATCCCGTCCTCACTACCGCGGCCCTCATCGGCGCACTTTTCTTCTGCGAAATGTTCCGCCGCTACCGCAGCATCTATGTCCTCGGGATTGTCCACGCGATGCTGGGACTGACGATTGCCATCCTCATGCCCGACAGCCTGCTGCACCACATGCGGGTGGGGATTGGGTATCTGCGGTACTTGTGACCCGAAAAGCTTACGGCACGGCTGAAGCCGTGCCCTTTCAAAACCGACGCAAACGGCACCACTACCGAAGAGTCACAAAACTCTACAGTTCAGGGTGGGTTGGAGCGCTATGATCCCAGTAAGACAGCACCGAATGCGCGCGATTCTATGAGGGGTTCCAGTCTTCACTTTCTGGCGATCAAAGGCAGCTTGCGCCCTGAGTTCGTCTTTCAGTTTTTCTTCTGGTTTCAGGTTGTCGTGTTTCACCCGCATCTGTTGCGTGGGCAGGCGGCGGCGCCAGCGGCTGGAGGGCGTACCATTCACGGCGTGGTGAAGTCGGGGAATATGCCGATTCCCGGCGCTGGGGTTTCCGCGGCGAATGCGGCCACGAAGGAACAAGTCAATACCTCGACGGATGTGGACGGCAGTTACTGGTTGCGGATTCCCGCCGATGGGCACTATACCGTCCGGGTGCAGATGGCGGCGTTTGCCGCGGGCGCGCAGGAAGTGGTGCTGGACGCGACCCATCCGGACGCGCAGGCAAATTTTGAACTGGCGCTGCTGTCGCGGGCACGCGAGGCTGGCGCCGACCGAGACCAGCGGCGCGCGAATCCAGGCGGACGCGGCTTCCAGAATCTTTCCGTGTTCCAGAGTGAAGCGGGGCAGGATGCGGGCAGTGGTTCGGCCAGTAGTTCCATGAGCGACGTAGCGCCTTCCGGCATGCCGGTTCCGGGCATAGCACCGAACGGTGCGACCGAATCCGTGGCGGTTTCGGGCAACACTCCCAATTCGTTCAATGCCATGAGCGCCGACCAACTGCAGCAGCGCTTCGACGATGCCCGCCAACAGGGGGGAGGATTCGGAGGTGGGGGCGGATTTGGCGGTCCGGGGGGTGGTCGCGGCGGAGGAGGGTTCGGTGGCGGAGGCCCGATGGCTTTTGGCCGGCGGGGTTTTGACATCAATCGCCCGCATGGGTCGTTATATTACGGCGCGGGCGATTCGGCGCTGAATGCATCGCCGTTTGCGCTCACCGGCCAGCCGGAGGAAAAACCGGCGTATTTCCAGAACAGCTTCGGCGGCTCCGTGGGCGGACCGCTGAACATTCCTCATATCTACCACGGCGGGAGCAAGACTTTTTATTTCGCCAACTTCAACGGCAAGCACGGGGAGAATCCATTCGATCAGTTTTCGACGGTGCCGACGCTGCTGGAGCGGCAGGGAAACTTTTCCTCTTTGTGCAAGACCGGATTCACAGGCGGCATATGCAACGACAGGGACAGCAATAACAATGTGATCGACCAGATTTACTCGGTAAACCCGACCACCGGTGTTCGCTCCCCTTACGCGAATAACCAGATTCCGCAGCCGCTGATCGTTTCAGGAGCCTGTAAGCCCACACTCGGGGCGATAAGCTGTATAGCGCAAGGACTGTTGCCATATATTCCGGTGCCGAATTTGCCGGGCACTTATCAGAACTTCCACTACGTGACCTCCGCCACGAGCGACAGCGACGATCTGAACATACGTTTGAACCACAGCTTTGGCGCAGCGCCCGCGGGCGGACACCGCGGGGGAGGCCGCAACGCTCCGCGCAACAGCCTGCAGGTCGGCTTCCATTACCACCAATCGAGCGCCACGCTGTCGAATCCGTTCCCGAGCGTTGGCGGCAGCACCACCGTCCGCAGCCTTGACATTCCGGTGTCTTACACGCGCAGCATCGGAAAGCTCACCAACATTGTTCGCGCCGACTTTAACCGCAACCGGACGCGCACACAGAATCTGTACGCTTTCAACAACAACATTACGGGCACGCTGGGAATGACGGGAGTTGCAACAAATCCGTTCGACTGGGGGCTGCCGAATCTTTCTTTCACAGACATCGCCAGTCTTCAGGACACGACTCCGCAGCTGAACCGAAGCCAGACTTACACCTTCTCCGACAATGTGATCTGGAATCACGGCAAGCACACCTGGCGCTGGGGCGGGGACTTCCGGCGCGTGCAGGTGAATACGGAAACTGCCAGCAACCCGCGCGGCTCGTTCGTTTTCACGGGCACCAATACCGCGCAGTTCATTAGCGCAGGGCAGGTGCCAGGGACGGGATACGATTTTGCGGACTTCCTGTTGGGATACGCGCAGCAAACTTCGGTGCAGTTTGGAGGCAGCGACTACTTCCGAGGCAATTATTGGGATTTGTATGCGCAGGATGAGTGGAAGATGCGCGCGAATCTGACGCTCAATCTCGGGGTGCGCTACGAATATGTTTCGCCGCTCACGGAAGTAAACAATCGCATTGTGAACCTGGCGCTTTCTCCCGGCGTGCTGAATCCGGCGCTGCCGCTGGGCACAACGCCGGTGGCGCCGATTCAGCCGGGGCCAAACAGCGGCCTGCCGGCGAGCCTGGTGCGGCCGGATCGCAATAACTTTGCGCCGCGAATCGGCTTTGCCTGGAAGCCGTTTTCCAAAACTGTGGTGCGCGGCGGATATGGCATCAACTACAACACCGGCGCGTACCAGGGCATCGCGCTGCAACTTGCCTTGCAGCCGCCGTTCGCTACCGCGGCGACCAACGTTCAGACGGCCTTTCCGTCTCCTCCCAACCTGACGCTCGAAAACGGATTTCCCGCCGCGCCTCCCGGCAACATCACCAACAATTATGCGGTGAATCCGAATTACCGGCTGGGCTATGTGCAGATTCGCAATCTGGACATTCAACAGCAGATTCGCCCCACCCTGCTGCTGAATGTCGACTACACCGGAACCAAGGGAACGGATCTCGACATTCTGGAAGCGCCCAACCGAACCGCGACCGCGATTCGTATCCCCACGGCTGACGCCTTCACCTACGAAAACTCAGTGGCGGATTCGGAGGCCAACGCGGGATCGGTGCGGCTGCGCAAGCGGTTGGCCGGAGGAGTCGCGATCGGCGGCATCTACACCTTTTCCAAGTCGCTGGACGATGCATCTTCCATCGGCGCGGGTGCAACCTCGGGGGCGAGTACTCCCGGATTGGGCGCGGGCGGTACCGGCGCGGGCGGCGGCGCTTCGACGAGCGGAGGTGCGGCCAATGTTGCGCAGAATCCTTTCAATCTGTCTGCGGAGCGCGGGCTCTCCAGCTTCAACCAGACCCATAAGTTCACCGCGGACTATTTGTATGAACTACCCTTTGGTCACGACAAGCGCTGGCTCACGGGAGATGCTCCGCTGCGCGCCGTTTTTGGCGACTGGCAATGGAGCGGCGATTGGACGATCGCATCGGGGCTGCCGTTTACGCCGCGACTGCTGGGCAACATCAATGACGTGAACGCGGGAACCAACGGTACGCTGCGGCCGAACCTGGTCCCCGGGCAAGCGGTGAGCCTGGCGCATCCTTCGATTGCAGAGTGGTTCAATACCGCTGCATATGTTGCGCCACCCACGGGCACCTACGGAAATGCGCGGCGCAACAGCATCATCGGCCCGGGCAGCAAAGTGTTTGACATGGCGTTCACGAAAATCTTTCCCCTGAAGGAAGCGCGGGTGCTGGAGTTCCGGGCGCAGGCCACCAATATTTTCAACAAACCGAACTACTCCTCGATTGATACGAACCTTAACTCGCTCTCCTTTGGCCGGGTTACAGCGGCGGGGGCCATGCGGCAGTTCACGATGACGGCACGCTTTCGTTTCTGATCTCGAAAAGGATCGCCATGACTCTCACACCAATCCGATTCGCCGATAGAGCTGTAGCGGTGCTCCTGGCGCTGGTGCTCTTGTGTGCCGCTTCGCCTTCGCAGCAGCAGACGGACTATGTGTTTCACGCGGAATCCGATCTCGTGCTGGTGAATGTGACGGTGAGGGACAAGAGCGGAAAGTTCGTGCCGGGATTGAAACCGGGAGATTTCACAATTTTCGAGGACAACAAACCGCAGAAGATTGTCTCTTTCGATGTGGAGAACGTCGATGCCGTGCCGGCGACAGATGTGGCGCAGGCGAAGCCGCTGCCGGAGGCGGCGCCTGGGGAGACGAGCCCGGCGGCTCCCGCGGCGGCCCAGTTCGATTCCCAGTTTAAGGATCGGCGGCTGATTGTTTTGTTTTTCGATCTCTCTGCCATGGAGCCGGATGAAATCGACCGCGCGGTTACGTCCGCCGAACACTATGTCGACGCACAAATGGCGCCCGCCGACCTGGTGTCAATTGTTTCACTGGGAAGTTCTCTGCTGGTGAATCAGGACTTTACAACGGATCACGCGCTGCTGAAAAAACAGTTGGACGGATTCAGCACGGGCAGCGGCCAGGGTTTCGAGGAAGGCACCACGGGCACGACCGAGGGGACGCCCGACACCGGTCAGCCCTTTACCGCCGACGATACGGAATACAACATCTTCAATACCGACCGGCGGCTGGAGGCGCTGCGCTCGGTGGCGGAAAAGCTGGCGCACGTGCAGCAGAAGAAATCGCTGATTTATTTTTCCAGCGGCATGGACCGCACCGGCATCGAGAATCAATCGGAACTGCGTGCGGCGGTAAACGCGGCGGTGCGTTCCAACATGGCCTTTTACACCATGGACATGCGCGGCCTGCAGGCGCTGGTGGTGGGCGGGGAGGCGCAGAACGCCAGCCTGCGCGGCGTTTCGGCATATTCAGGGCAGTCGACTCTCAATGCCTTGAATTCCAATTTCACCACGCAGGAAACCCTGGTGACGCTCGCCAGCGATACCGGCGGACGAGCTTTTCTCGACTCCAACGACTTCAGCAAGATTTTCAAGGGAGTGCAGCAGGACACCTCGACTTACTATCTGCTCGGCTATCACAGCACGAACCCCGCGCGCGACGGCCGTTACCGGCGCATCGTCGTGAAAAGCAACCTGCGCGATGTGAAGATCGACTACCGCCGTGGCTACTACGCGCCCGCCGATTATCAGCATTCCACGAAGGACGACAAGGAGCGGCAGTTGGAGGAAGAACTTGCATCTGAGTTGCCGGCCACGGATTTGCCGCTGTATCTGGGCGTCGCCTATTTCCGGCTGGAGGGCAACAAGTTTTTCGTTCCCATCTCGCTGGTGGTGCCGGGCTCGCAGATTCCGTTCGTCCGCAGCAGCGACCGCGACCAGGCGACGCTGGATGTGATTGGAATGGTGCTCGATAACGCTCACCACCCCTTGAATAGAATTCGCGACACCGTGAAACTCGCGGTGAGCACATCGGCCGAGGTGCAAAAAAAGAATGTGCAGTATGACACCGGGATGAGCCTGCTGAGCGGCAAGTATCACCTGAAGTTTGTGGTGCGCGAGAATCAGACCGGCCGCATGGGATCGTTCGAAACCGACATCGAGGTGCCGGAGTTAAAGGCCCTGCCGCTGAAGATGAGTTCCGTGGTTCTGGCCAGCCAGATTCAACCGGTAAAAGTAAAGACGAGTGCGGACCTGAACCCGCTCGTGCACGACGGTTCCGAGATTATCCCGAACATCACGCACGTCTTCTCGGCTACGCAGCACCTGCTTCTTTATTATGAGGTGTACGATCCCGCGCGGCCGGCGGTTGCGGATTCCGCAAGAGGCGAAGCCAACAAGCCCGGCATCCGGCTCTTGTCCAACGTCGCCTTCTTCCAGGGTAAAGCCAAAGCCTACGAAAGCTCGTTGGTCGAATTAACGGAATTGAATGCGCGCGAGCGAAAGGCTGCCGTCTTCCAGTTAGACGTGCCGCTGACCTCGCTCAAACCTGGTTTTTATACCTGCCAGGTAAATGTAATCGATGACGCCGGCGGCCACTTCCTGTTTCCGCGGCTTGCCTTGTTGATCCGGCAAGAGAGTTCGGGTCCGGCACGCTGAAGACAAAATTCCCAGGTTAGGTTGCATCTTGGCGATCCGGAAAACGGCCTCTTCGATGGCAGGCAGCCAAGGATGGCAGGCACACAGTCAACGCGGACAAGAGCGTCCGCGCCAATTTTTTCTGACAACTTCTTTTCCTGAAAAGATTTCGCGGTTACGAGCCGGCCGCGAATCCGCCAAGGTGTGCCAGCGTGAGCCGCAGATACTTGTAGGGATTTACCGGAACGTCGTTGATGCGGACTTCGTAGTGGAGGTGCGGCCCGGTAGAGCGACCGCTTAAGCCGACGAAGCCGATGGTATCGCCGCGGTGAATATACTGTCCGGCGGCAACGGCGAAGCTGGAAAGGTGGCCGTAGCGGGTCGAAATGCCGTGCCCGTGGTCGACGATGATAGCGCGTCCGTAGCCGCCCAGGTAATCGGCGAAAGTAACCATGCCGTCCGCAGGAGCGATCACAGCCGAGCCGACATTGGCTGAGATGTCGACACCGGAGTGGAAGGCGCCTTCTCCGTTAAACGGATCGATGCGCTCGCCGAAGGAGCCGGTGATCTGGCCCTCAACCGGCCAGAGGTTCGGAGCCGAGTTGGCGCGGATCCAGTCGGCCGTGGTCGAGTTCCTGGTGAGGCCAAGCGAGATGCCAACGCTGGCGGCACCGCTCAGCGCGGTGTGCTTCAGCGCGTAAAGCTGGTCGAGCGACGAGTGCACCTGCGCTTCCTGAATCTGCTCGGTCGAGGCGACAACCATCGCCGGATTCGATTTGAGGCCGTAGAGCGCGGAAACCTCGCTGGCCAGCGAGCCCAGAGAAGCTACCTGAATGTCACGTTCCTTGGCGACCTGTTCCAGACGCGAATAGCGGTCCTTGAGCTGGGCCTGCTCGGTACGGAGCTGGTTATAGTGGGCGACTTTCTGCAGCATCCGGGTATAAGAACTGGCGATTCCCGTGAGGCAGAGCGCGCCAATCGCCAACCCCGCCAGGAGAACATACAGATAATGGACGGGAATGGAGATCTTGCGAAGCTGTCCGGCTTCGTCGCGAGCTACGAAAAATATGTAAAAACGTTTACGCAATATGGCTACTTTCAGATAAAAAATTTTGCTTCGGAATCCTGCCGGAGCGGAACTGTCATGCTCGGGCTCGGAATCCTGATTCCACCAGTCGCATCAGGAGCAGGCTGGCTCTTGCCAAAACCACGGAACCAGGCAAGCCGAAATCCAATTTCGCTGCAACTGATTCACGTTGCAGTACTTGGTTCGGCGAAGTTATGTGAACAGCGAGTTAAACGGTAACAAACCTGGTTCCCCCTGTCAACCTCACTATGCCCTTCTGGAAGGTTACCAAGGCAGGGTAATTGGCGGTGCCCATCCGGGCAGATTACGGCCGTAAGCGGATCAGCTGGGCGCTACCCGGTGGCCAGAGCAGGCATCCGGGCCGTTGGGAGTCGGGGTATAGTGATGGCCATGCCGCTTAGCGAAAAGAAACTGATTAAGCAGATCCGCCGAATGGCCCGCGGAGGCGGGTCGGTGGTGACCGGCATAGGCGATGACTGCGCCGTGCTGCGTATTCCCTCGGGACACGACCTGCTGGTGACCACCGACTTCACCATCGAGAAGGTGCATTTCCGCCGGGATTGGCACCGTCCCGAACTGGTGGGGCGGCGCTGCTTGACGCGCGGACTGAGCGACATAGCGGCGATGGGCGGCAAGCCGCAAGCGGCATTCTTGTCGCTGGCCGTCCCGAGCGACCTCCCGCAGAAGTGGGTGGACCGCTTCCTGAAGGGTCTGCTGGATCTGACGGAAGAATTCAAGCTTCCGCTGGCCGGTGGCGACACGGCAGAGTCGGCAGGCGGGGGCGGGATTCAAGCCGACATCGTAGTGGTGGGCTCGGTGCCCAAGGGAAAAGCGGTGCTGCGGTCGGGGGCGAATCCGGGCGAGCGGATTTATGTTACCGGGGAACTGGGCGGCTCCGCGGCAGCGCTGGCGCGGCTGATGGAATCGAAGCCCGTGGGCGCCGGGTATTTCCGCGACTTTCGTCCGCAAGCGCGGGTTGCCGTGGGCCAGAGCCTGCGCCGGCGCGGAGTGGCTTCGGCCATGATTGATTTGAGTGACGGGCTTTCCACTGACCTCGAACACATCTGCCAGGAAAGCCATGTGGGCGCCGAGATCGAGGCGGAGGCGATTCCGCGAGCGCAGGTTGGGGTGGGCAAGAAACGGGTCGGGCTCGAGTTCGCCTTGCACGGCGGCGACGACTACGAACTGCTGTTCACCTCCGCCAAGGCCGTCCCCGCGCAGGTGGAGGGAGTTCGAGTGACGCGGATCGGCCGGACCACGCGATCCGCAGGGATGCGCCTGATCGCGCCGGATGGGAAGCAGCAGCCGCTCCAGGCCGGAGGATGGGAGCACTTCAAGGGCAATTCGTAATTTTGTAATTTGGTAATTTGGTCCTAACCTAGGCGTTAGGCCACAAAACAGGGAGAGCATCTTGGCTGCAAGAATTCTCATGGTTCTTAGTGCGAGCATTGTCCTTACGCTCGGAGTCGTCCACCTCGTCTATACGTTCTGGGGGCCAAAGCTTATGCCCCGTGACCCCGCGCTCCAAATCAGCATGAGCCAGAGTTCACCTGTCATCACGAAAGAAACAACAATGTGGCGGTGTTGGGTGGGCTTTAACGCCAGCCACAGCATGGGACTTATTTTGTTCGGCTTGGTTTTCGGTTTTCTCGCATTGGCTCACGGCGAACTCCTCTTTCAGTCACCGTTCCTGCTCGTTGTCGGGCTGGCACTGCTTGGTGGTTTTGTTGTGCTCTGCAAGGTTTATTTTTTCAGTGTCCCTCTCACAGGCATCAGCATTTCTTTGGCCTGCTATGTCGCCAGCATTGCGCTATCGCGGGCCTTAACAATGCGCTCCTGACGTAAACGGGCGATGTCGCATTAAGACTCGTGAACAGCGCGGGACGGGGCGAGGCGCCCGTCGCCCCACCGTATGGGCGCGCTGCAGGTGACTTTCGTTACCTGCCCGTGGTGACGGCGAGGGGCTAGAGTAGGCCCATGAGAAAACTATCTTTACTCCTGGCGTTCAGTGTCGCGATCTTGCTTCCCGCTTTCGGGCAGGGGCAGTCGGCGCCGCGCAAGATCGACAACGATTTCGTGCACCAGCAGTTTGGCAACCAGTTCACGATCCTGCCCGATGTCGGACCCGCGTTCGGCGATCTGGACGGCGACGGCGTGGAAGACTTGGTCATTGCGGCGCGCTGTAAGAATCCGATGCTCGATCAAGCCGAGCACAATTACACGGTGATGGACCCCTACAACGATTTTTTTGGCTATGGCGATCCCAAGCTGACGACCACGTTCAGCGAGGGCGTTCCCGAGCGCCGCGGTCTGGTTGTGCTTATCATCTACGGCGCCGGGCACGACGGCTGGCGCTCGGCAACTCCGAAAGCGAAGTTCGTGATTGTGAATTTGCCGTATCGGACGATCTCCGTCAGGAAAATGAAGATGCGAAAGAAAACGATTGAAGCAGTATATGTTGAAGAAGCGGGCGACACTGGCGACAGCTCTGCCCTGTTCTTCGACGGCAAAAAGTTCCGTTACGTGCCCATGGGCGGAGATATGCAGTAAGCGCAGGGCTCCAGCGTCCTGAGCTGGAAGCCTGTTCGTCTTTCGATACTTCTTTCATCACCCTCAAAACAAAAGGCCGCTCTCTTCGAGCGACCTTTTTGCATTTCTTAGGCTTTGTATTCTCAAGCGACGAGCCAAGAGCTAACCGCCAAGAGCCCGACCCTAGTCTCCCGCCACCGGCTCGCCGACTTCTTCACTCTCTTTCGCGGCGCCGTTCCCGTTTGCGGGAGCCATCGCCGCAGTGATCGCGCCCAGCGGAATGAATCCACCTTCATTCGACGTGGCCGGTTTCTCTTTCAGCACAACTTCCCGATAGAGCTGCGCCATGCGTGCGTCGTAGGCCGCATCGTTCTTGATCTTGTTGTCATTGGTCTTGTTGTCGCGAGCTTTGTTATCGCGGGCCCGCATCTTCTCTTCGCGCGCCGTCTTCGCAATGCCCAGCTTGTCGAGATCGTGCTGCACTTCGTGAGTGACGATCTCTTCCCGCAGATAGAGCGCGTGCTCCTCGTCTTCCATCTTGACTTTCTTGCCGCCCGCGAAGATCTCGTGACGTCCGTGCTCTTCGTACCATTTGGTGAGCGTAGACGTCATGTGCATCTTCTCGATGATGTTGCGCCAGCCCACGCCCGTGTTGTAAGCGCAAAAGCTGATCTCGCCTTCCTGCGTGGCATAAGGAATGATGCACTGCTCGGTGCGCCGGAAGTCGTAGTTAAACAGATCCTGGAACCACATCCCGGCGATGAACAGGAAGTTCCACCGGTCCTGCCGCCGCTTCATCACATCGTCAATCGTCCGGTCCGGACCGACCTTGCCGTAGTTCCGGCCCGTAGCGTTGAAGTTCTTGTCGAACTTCTTGAGCAAGTCCATCATCTTGAAGTGCGTCGGCGATTGGAACGAATCGTAGTTCTTCATTAAACAAAGCGCCATCCCGAACGCGGTCCAGAATTTGCTGCGAGCCGCATCGTTGACCTTGGCAATGTCCTTAGCCAGTTGATCGCCCTTCAGGAACGCCGTAACCGGCACCGCTTCCTTAGTCTCCTTATCAATCATCAAAGCCATCCCCGTCCCACAATTCGGATGACACCCGCAGGAGAGTTGGCCCCAGTCGTTGTTTTGATCCTGGGAGTGCATTACGTCGGCCCAATCGGAAAAGGTGCTCATGAAACTGATGGGGAACCAGTCGCGGGCGGGAACGCCGAAGCCGGTTTGATTTTTCACGTCGTGCGCCAGGTGCGCCAGTGTGTAACGCTGCGCCTGGCGGCGCTCGTCGGTGATGGCTTCGTCTCGGCCGGTGAACGACACTGGTTGGAAGCTGAGGAATCCGATCTTCTTTGGATTGTCGAGCGCGAACTGGATGATGCGTCCGACCTGCTCGTTGTTGATGCCGTTGATGAGGGTGATGACGGGAACGATTTCGCAGCCGGCGCGATGCAGATTGTCGATCGCTTTCAGCTTTACGTCGAACAGGTTGCCGACGGCGCGATGATCGTTGGCGGCGTTGCCAATCCCGTCGAACTGCAGGTAGGCGTAACGCACGCCGGCTTCAACCGTTTGTTCGCAGAATTCAAAACTCTTGGCGAATTCAATTCCGTTGGTTGCGGCCTGCACGCTGTTGTATCCGACTTTGCGGGCGTAGCGAACGGCGTCGAGGAAGTACGGCGAGAGCGTAGGCTCGCCACCGGAGAATTGCACCGACATCTGCCGCTTCGGCTTCACGGTGATGGCGTTGTCGAGCACGGTCTTGATTTCTTCCCAGGTGAGTTCGTGGACGAAGCCAACTTGGTTCGCGTCCATAAAACAGGGATCGCACATCATGTTGCAGCGATTGGTGAGATCGACGGTGAGCACCGCGCCGCGTCCGTATTTCACGGTCGAAGATCCATGATGGTGCAGATGTTCGTCGCTGTGGGCGCGGATGTCGCGGCCGGGGAAAACCTCTTCCAGGTGGCGCGTAAATTCCGTGTCAATCGACATCAAGTCTTCGAAGTGCCCGTGCTTGGCGCAATCCTTGACCATCCAAATTTTGCCGTCGCGTTCGACGATCTGGGCCTTGACCTCGCCCACTTTTTCGTTCATCAACACATCGACCGGCAGATGGCCGTCGAGAATCTGTTGCCGGATTTCCGGCAC
>JBEKWL010000069.1:0-17700 GCA_049513095.1 Terriglobales bacterium | reverse complement strand
GTCAGTTCCGTCCCGATCCTTCCCTCATCCTCCAGGCCGGAGATTTCATGACATCCAGCGCAGCCGAAGTGGCGGATCCACTTCTTCCCTTCGTCCTTCAGCTTGGGATCGTCCATGAAAGCAGCATCGGGATAGGAACTGGGCTCCTTCTTCTTCAGCGTGACGAGGTAGGAGGCGACGTCCGATGCATCCTGCTCCGTCAGCCGCAGGCTGGGCATAACCGTCATGTTTTGGACTTGCAGTTCATGGCCGTCGTTCGGACACTTGCTATGTTGCAGGTCGAACACAAAGGGCAAGCCCTTCTTCGCATAGTCTTCCGGGCCGATGTCCTTTTTCTCATACAGACAATAGGGGCGCGTGCGCTGGCGCGCGTTGTGCACCCAACGCACCAGGTAATCGTAGTTTGCTTTTTCGCCAATGCGCGTCAGGTTCGCGGCAAATCCCCCACCCTGCATCTCATCGCCTTCCCCGACAGAATGGCATCCCAGGCATCCGCGCGTTTCAAACAGTTCCTTGCCTCGGCCCGCGTTTCCCGGATTGTGCTTCACCGGCGGGTCGGGTAACGCCGACTGCCACAGGTACGCCGAGATCGCCTGAATCTGCTCGTCATTGAGCCGGAAATTCGGCATCCGCGTCGTCGGACGAAAATCGGTCGGCTTCTTCAGCCAAACTGGAATCCAGTTCTTGTTGAGCTTCAACCGGACGTCCTTCAGGTTTGGTCCGACCTTCTTCATGTCCTGCAGCAGACTCTTTGTGGTCCGGTCGAGCTGGACGATCCGCAGATCCAGTTTGCTGTTCGCGACCCGCAGCGCCACCGCCTGGTCGTTCAGACGATTGGCTTCCTGGTTTGTCTGCGCGGCATCGGCCTCCTTCATCAAGTACGCGGACTGCTTCAGGTTCTCCTTCTTCTCCTGCTCCATTTGTTTGATCTGTTGCGCCATGGAGTTCAGGTCCTCCGGCTCCTTGTCGTAGCCCTCGAAACGGTGGCAGCCCGTGCACCCGCGCTGGCGGAACAAGTCTTTGCCATCGCTGAGAGTCCAGCCCACGTCGCCGCTTACCAGCACCATGTCCGCGGCGTGGCAGGTCTGGCAGCCCGCCTCGAAATTCGGTTTCGGGAACAGGGGCCAGAGCCAATGCTCGTAATTTCCGTGGGCTTTCTCAACGCTGGTGGTGGCCCGTCCATTCCCCTGGTGACAGGGGGAACAGCCGAACTTGTCCGGATCATGGATCTTCAGCAGCTCCACCTCGGGATGGCTGGTAAAGGCCCGGGCATAAGCGTCGATCTGTTTCCCTTTTGGCGCCATCGCTGCCGAAGTCAGCTTGACCGGCTCGCGGAGCCCCATGTGGCAGGATTCGCAGCGATCCACAATATTGGCTTCGGCCACGTTGATCTGCAGGATCGCCGGCTCCAGCGCCTCCGTTTTGTCCTGCAAACCGCGAATCTGTGCCGGCGTCAGGTTCACCATGTTCTCCGACACATACGCATCGAGCTTCGCTTTCCGGTCGCTGACGGGCTTGATCAACTCTCCCAGTTCTGCGCTGAGTTGGGCTCGTTCCGTCTTGAGGTCATTGTAGGTTTCTTCGAGTTGCGGGTACGTGTAGGTCGCCTTGCTGCCGTCCGGGTACTCGACTACCGCCGTCTTCTGCTCGTACTTCTCCAGATCCTTAAGCTTGCTTTGCTTCGAGGACGCGCTGGTTGTGGTCTCGATATCGTAGGTCAGGGCATTCACGTACGCGCGGCGATCGGTGAAGATGTTCTGCACCGCCAGGATTTTCGCGCTCAACATACGCAGCTTTTCGTTGATCTCCTTGGTCCGGGGCGCCGCCTGCTGATTCGCTTGGTCGTAATCCCGCTTCAGCGTCTGGTAGTCGCTGTTGCCCTCGACCTCTTTTTCCGATTGCGCCGAAGTGGAACGAGCCGTCTTCAGAAACGCGGAGTAGCGGTCTTTCCATTCGTGCTGGAAGGCTTTCCAGGGACGCTGTCCGAAGTCTTCGTCCCACAGCGCCCAAAAGAGCGACGCTGTTAGGACTATCATCGTCACCACGTACCAGGACGCCAGTGATTTCTGGACCAGCGGATCATTCTCGGGGACGGGCTTTTCCGGCACCACTTCCTCCTAAGCGTTGCACGCAACCGAAACGTTCACCATCTAAACGTTGATCGTCTACACGTTGAACCAGGGCGTGATCCACACGTATTTGATATGAAACAAAAGCCGCAGCAGCATCTTGATCGGCAGGGCAAACATGGTTAGCACGAAGAACATCATGGTCGAGTACTGCAAGAAGCTCATGCGCTTGTAATCCTTTGGGTTTTGGCGCCGGAAGAAGGCGTGCAGGGCGAACCCGCCCAGCGCGTAAAAGCCGCCCACCACCACCGCTCCGAAGATCTCCTTACCCCAGTTGGCGGTAATTCCGAACAGGTCCGGCAGATCCCGGTTGACCTCATAGATGAGGCGGTTGTGGTCCCAGGTTTGCCCCGGCCAGAACCATTGCCACCCCGGTCCGCGAATGAACGTCCCGATGATGATCATCGCAACCCACAGCACAATGAAGCCGAATAGGAACGTCCCAATAGCAAACCTGCGCTGCTTCCACGTGTAGTAACCGCTGCCCAGCGGGTTGGTATCGATGTAGGGAATCACCATCAGCCCGACGATGATCAAGGTCGGCATCACCACCCCGGCAATCCAGGGATCGAAATACACCAGCATTTCCTGAAGGCCGAGAAAGTACCAGGGTGCTTTTGCCGGGTTCATGGTCAAGTTCGGGTTCGCCGGCTCTTCCAGGGGTGCATTGAGCGTAATCGACCAGATCATCAGGATAATGGTGACGATGATGGCGGCCAGAAACTCCACGCGCAACAGAAATGGCCACACGTGAATTTCTTTCTGCCATCCCGGCTGAAAGGGCCAGGTCTTGCGATATTGGGTTTTAGCCGCCGCGGCATCGCCTTCCAGTTGCCCGATCAACTGATCGTTGGCGTGTGCCTGCTTCCATGCCAGATAGATATAGAAGGCGAGCAGTGGAATCAGTGCCCCGATGGGCACGTTGTCAGGAGCCGAGGCGATGTCCCACAATTGCTTCCAGTCCATACTATCGGCGCGCCTCCTTGATTTCGGATTCGAGCACGACCGACGCCGGGCCCGAGATGCCGCCATCCTTTCGCACCCGCCAGAAGTGCACGATCATCAGCACCGAAGCGACAATCGGAATCCCGATGCAATGCCAGATGTAGGAACGCAGGAGCGCGTTCGCGTCCACGATCGAGCCGCCCAGCAATCCGAAGCGAACGTCATTATAGGGCGTCATGCCCAACATGCGCCCGAAGGGGCCCTCATGTCCGAGGAGCGGTGTAGCTCGCGCCATGTTGGTACCGACAGTTACCGCCCAGAATCCGAGTTGATCGTCGGGCAGCAGGTATCCGGTGAAGGAAAGCAGCAGCGTGAGCACCAGCAGGAGCACCCCAATATTCCAGTTGAACTCGCGGGGCTTTTTGTACGAGCCGGTCAGAAACACCCGAAACATGTGCAGCCAGACGGTGATCACCATCAGATGTGCCGCCCAACGATGCATGTTGCGCAACAGCTTCCCAAACGGCACGTCGTGCTCCAGGTAGAGCACATCCCGGAAGGCTTGCACCTTGGTGGGATGGTAATAGAACATCAGCAGCGCGCCCGTGAAAGTGAGTACGATGAACAGGTAAAACGTGATTCCTCCCATGCCCCAGGTGTAGCTGTAGCGCACCGCATCGCGGTTGATCTTGGCCGGATGCAAATGCAGGAAGACGTTCGACAGCACGCCCAAGGCGCGATTGCGCGGGGTGTCGTCGTGCTTGTGACGAAAGATGGAGGTGTAAACCTGAGTCTTGGTCGGGTCCTTGAGAAGATCGACCTGTTCCTTGGCCTTGGCCGGCAAGTCGGTCTTGAGTGACTGCACATCGGCCTTGACCTCGGTGGCCACTCGCCCCAGGATGCCGGTTGTCTTTCCGTTCCTGCCGTTCTTTCCGTTCGAGCTATTTTCTTCAGCCATTTTTCGTCTCTTTTCCGCTGCCGCCTCTGGCAAGTCCACCAATGGGCCGTTTCACGCTTCGAGCGACTCAAGTCAGACTCATGACGGCAAATACGCTCCCGGGTCATTGAAGCTGCTCGGCTGCCCCTTAGGCCACTGAAAAAGCCGGGAGGTGTCCACGATGATTTCGCCGTCAGGAGCCAGTTGCACGAAGGCGCGGTCCATAGGCCGGGGCGCAGGCCCCTCGAAGTTGATCCCTTCGTCATCGTAGCCGCTTCCGTGGCAAGGACATTTGAACTTGTTTTCGCTGGCTTTCCAGTCAGGCGTACACCCCAGGTGGGTACAACGAGCGTAGATGACAAAGATGCGATCGGGTCTGCGATCCACCCAGATGCGATACTTCTGCTGCCATTTCGTGTCCACACCCAAACCGTAATCGGAGGGATATCCGATCTTGAAAACGGTGGCTGGTTCGAAAAGAGTGCGGGGCAGGAAAAAACGGAAAAAAGCCAGAAACCATGCCGTCAGAAAGGCTGTGACAGACACCCACACCAACCGGCGGCGGTGCTGGTTGACCTTACTGTCTTCCGGACCGACCGCCGCCACTCCCGCGGAGGCGGCCGCCTTCGAGGTACCCACCGCAGTCGAACCAACATAAGGCGCCGCCGCTCCTCCTCCAGCAGGGGGCGTTTTGGGCGCATCCGGGTTTTCTGCCATGATCCTCCTCCTGAATCTGTCTCCTGAATCTGCTTCTCGTACTTCAGTCGGCGACCATGGAAGGCGCCGCCGGTTCCCTTTCCTGAACCATCGCTTCCGGTTCGCGCATCGCTGCCACCACCGATGCCGCGAGAGCCTGGATGAACTTTGGCGAGTCATTGAGGCCGCGCGTCATCTCAAAGCGCTCGATGCCGAGAAGCCGGGCCTCCTCCCGCGCATGATGATCAATCTCTCCCAGGGTTTCGACATGGTCGGAGACAAATGAAATTGGGACGATGCACACTTCGCACCGCTTCTCCGAGGCCGCTTGCCGCAGCGTCTGGTGCAACGATGGCTCCAGCCATCGACTGGCGCCCACCTTGCTCTGATAGCACAGGCGATGATCATTGGACCATCCTCCCTGCTCCATCACCAAGGCCACGGTTTCTTCAATTTGCCGCTGGTAGGGGTCGCCTTTTTCAATCACCGACACCGGGACACTATGCGCGCTGAAGATTAGCTGCACCGCCGCCGGATGGGGAAAACAGGCAAGGGCCTCATCGATCCGCTCCACTACCGCTGCGATGTATATCGGGTCACGATAAAAAGGCGCGACACAGGAAGTCGGCACTGCGCCCGTCCACCGCCGTCGCCACTCGTTCAAGCTGCTGCCAGTCGTCGTGCTCGAGTATTGCGGGTAAAGAGGTAACAACACGACTTGCTCCACTTCCGCGTCCGCTCTCGCATCCTGAAGTTGAGCGATCGCCTCGGCCGTGAACGGGTGCCAGTAGCGCATCGCCACCACGCAGCGCGCATCGACGCCGTCGCGCATCAGGCGTGCTTCCAGAGCAGCGGCCTGCTGTTCGGTGAACCGGCGAATGGGAGAACCCCCAATCGCCGCGTAGTGCTGGGCTGCTTTTTTCGCGCGCGTCTTTGAGATCAGCCTCGCCAGCGCACGCCTGCCAAGCCGCGAAAACGGGAAGTCTATGATGTCCGGATCCGAGAAAAGGTTATAAAGGAAGGGTTCAACCGCCGCCAGCGAATCGGGTCCACCGAGTTGGAAAAGGACTACCCCAACACGTTTCGAAATCCGCAACATTCCCGTCGATCCCCAGACCCCCACAGAGTTGGACAGCATGTTACTCACAAACCGCCGCGTTCGTCAATGTACCAGCTCTTAAGTTGCGCCACACCAAATAAAATCGATCGTCAGTTCGCGGAAGAACGGAACTCGAATCCCCTTGCGCAAATCACATCGAGCTGTGATACACTTCCGTCCATTCGTGGGCGGTCGCATCGGTTTCGGCGTGCTCTAACCAGCGGAAAGCCGATTGATTCGAGTGGGGCGGGGGTCTTGCTACATGGGGCTGCTTCTTCTCGTTGTGCTCTGGCTGATTACATTTGCCAGCATGTACTTCTTCGTCGCCAAAGTCTGGTGGTTTCCTCCGGGAGCTTCCGCGGTATCGGCAGCGTTCGACCACCAGTTTGTCAACACCGGCATTGCCATGGGTATTGTCTTCGTGGTCGCGCAGGTTGGACTGGGAATCCTGCTCTGGAAATACCGTGACCGTGGCAAAACCAGCCGCGCGCAGTACTACTCTGGCGAAACTCGCCCTGAAATTCTAGTGCTGGTCTTCGCGGCGCTACTGTTCATGACGACCGACATTGGTGTGGATCTTTTGGGAGGCCATCTCTGGGCCGCGGAACGCTTTCGCCCCGCGGCGCCCAATGCGGTGCAGGTCGAAGTGACCGGCATGCAGTTTGTCTGGTATTTCCGCTATCCCGGTCCCGACGGCAAGTTTGGCGCAACCAGACCGGAACTGGAAGACGCCTCGGCCGGAGGCGAAGCGGCGCTGGGGCTCGATCCGCAGGACCCCGCATCCAAAGACGACGTGGTGACGGGAACGATGGTAGTGCCAGTGAACCGGGAAGTCGAAGTGATTCTCCGAGCCCACGACGTCATTCACAGTCTTAGTCTCCCCGCCATGAGGTTCAAGCAGGACGCCGTCCCCGGGCTCGCCATTCACATGCATTTTACCCCCACACAGGAGGGTGATTTTGCAGCCGTCTGCGACCAACTGTGCGGACTGGGGCACTATAAGATGCATGGCATCGTGAAAGTTGTGAGTCAGGAAGAGTTCGACAAATGGCTGGCGGCACGGGAGGCCGAGAAACAATAACATGGCTACTCACGAGTTCGCTGCCGGGGAATCACACCCACACGCGGCACCGCAAGGATTCATTCGCAAATATGTTTTCAGTCTGGACCACAAAATCATCGGCCTGCAGTACTACTTCCTGGGGCTCGCGGCGGTGTTTGTGGGCATGTTCCTCTCGCTGCTGATGCGCATTCATCTGATCTGGCCTACGGCTGTCCTGCCTTTTCTCGGCGAGATCAAGCCCGAAACGTATTTGAGCCTGGTGACCATGCACGGCACGATCATGGTGTTTTTCGTACTCACCACGGCGCCGCAGGGCGGCTTTGGAAATTACTTTCTGCCGATTCAGATTGGCGCGCCGGACATGGCTTTCCCGGTGTTAAACATGCTGTCGTTCTGGGTGACCTTCCTCGCCTTCCTTACGTTGCTTGCTTCTTTCTTTGTGATCGGTGGCGCCCCTCTGCACGGCTGGACCGGCTATCCCCCGCTGAGTGCGTTGCGGTCGTCCGGGCCGGGCGAGGGCCTGGGAGCGGATTTGTGGATCACCAGTATTGCGGTGTTCTGCATTGGAGCGCTGCTCGGATCGCTGAACTTCATTACCACCACGCTGGACATGAGAGCGCGTGGCATGACCTTGATGCGAATGCCGTTGACGACCTGGGCGTGGTTTTGCACCGCGATCATTGGTCTCCTGGCGTTCGGCGTGCTGCTCTCGGCTGGCATTCTGCTGTTGATGGATCGCAATCTGGGCACGAGCTTTTATCTGCCGCTGGGCACGATCAACGGGCAGCTCACCGGACATAAAGGTGGCTCGCCCCTCTTGTGGCAGCATCTGTTCTGGTTCTTCGGGCATCCGGAGGTCTACATCGCCATCTTGCCGGCCATGGGGGTGTGTTCGCATCTTCTTTCGGTTGGTGCGCGCAAGCCTGTTTTCAGCTACAAGACCATCGTGCTGGCCATGCTCTCCATCGTCGTCCTGGGCTTCGGGGTGTGGGGCCACCACATGTTCGTCAGCGGGATGAGCCCCTATTCGGGCTATGCCTTTTCCATACCGACGATGGCCATCACCGTGCCTTCGGCCGTCCTCAGCTTCGCATGGCTGGCCACGCTGTGGCGCGGCAATATCCGCTTCACCACTCCGTCATTGTTTGGTATCGGGTTTGTCTCCCTGTTTGTTGCGGGCGGAGTCAGCGGTCCCTTCCTCGCCCAGCCCGCGCTGGACATTCAACTGCACGACACTTATTTCGTCATCGGCCACTTTCACCTCATTATGGCGGTGGCTGCGATCTTCGGAATTTTTGCGGCAACGTATCATTGGTTTCCCAAGATGTTTGGGCGGCGGATGAGCGAATCGCTCGGGCGCTGGCATTTCTTCATCACACTGATCGGCACCTACGCGATCTTCGTCCCCATGCACTACCTCGGGATAGCCGGACATCCCCGCCGCTATTCCCAACTCACCGAAGTCGATTATTTGCGTGACCTGATTCCAGTGCAGAAGTTTATTACCTACGCGGCATTTGTCACCATCGCGGGGCAGCTCATCTTTCTATTCAATCTGTTCTGGAGCATGTTCCGCGGAAAGCAGGCCAGCGACAATCCCTGGGAAGCGACCACCCTCGAGTGGACCACCGCCACTCCCCCTCCACACGACAATTTCGGAGGACATACGCCGGTAGTCCATAACGGCCCCTACGAATACAGCGTGCCGGGAGCGCCGCGCGACTACGTGATGCAAACCGACCCGGCAGCCGTAAAGGCGCACTAACTGGAAGAGTAACTAGAGATTACTAGAGAGATTACCAAGAGAAGTATGGCGAGCTTCACTCCCACCATTCCGGCGCCGCGCCCCACCACCTCCCGGGGGAACCGCGCCGATCTGCCGCCAGTCGTAGGTGGCGGAGACGGCAGTCGTCCCGATCCCGGCTCGCCTGACTACGGAGCCCGCTTGCGCCGGGCGCGCCTCGGATTGGTTATAGCTCTGACGCCGATCATGATGTTGTTCGTTGCCTTCACCAGCGCCTATATTGTGCGTCAGGGGCTCCCGACCTTCGATCCACACACCAACACCGTGGTGCGCGACTGGATCCCCGTGCCGCTCCCAACCCTCCTGTTTCTAATTAATACGTGTGTTCTGGTGTTGAGCAGCGTGACTATCGAGTGCGCGCGACGACAACTGGCGCGGCAGGTTGCGCTCGAACCTGTGCCCTCCATTCCCGGAGTATCCCTGGTCACGGAAAGGAAATTCCCCTGGCTGGCACTAACCATCGTCCTCGGACTGTGTTTCCTGAGTGGACAGTGGCTGGCCTGGAAGGATCTGGCGTCGCGAGGATTCTACGTCGCCACTGGCCCCAGCAGTTCTTTCGTTTATTTGCTCACCGGCGGCCACGCCGTGCATCTGTTCGGAGGAATCCTGGCCCTGTTGGCGGCCGGAGCGTCGGTCATCTTGCACCGGCCCTTGGCATCGCGCCGGATTGTGGTTGACGTTACCGCCTGGTATTGGCATTTCATGGCGCTGCTGTGGATTTACATTCTGGCTCTGCTGGAGTTCGCACACTAGCCAGACGCAACTTAGTCAGACAAGGAGACCGAACGCATGGCGGAAGCTGCCCTGCCGCGCAACGTCGCGGAGATCTACGAGCCGTCGCTGTTTGGCACGTATTCGAAGAAAATCGGGATGTGGCTGTTCCTGCTGTCCGACTCGTTGACTTTCGGCGCGTTGCTGTATGCCTACAGCTATGGACGCATCTCCACTCCAAATTGGCCGACGCCGTTCCATTCCTCGAGCATCGTCAATGCCACCATCATGACCGCGTTCCTGTTGACCAGTTCGCTCACCATGGTCCTGGCGGTCAATGCGGCGGCACGCGGAAAGGAAAAGAGCCGGCTCCTCTTTCTATTGGCTACCATGGCGTGTGGAGTGGGCTTTATCGTTCTCCACGCCAAAGAATGGAGCAACCTGATCGCCGAGGGTCTGCGCCTCCCCATCTTCCCGGCAGTCCCGCACCAGGAGGTTGCGTCAGAATTCGTCAATGTGTCCAAAACCGTGCCCCAGTTCGCGGCAACTTTTTTTGGGCTCACGGGAATGCACATGCTGCACGTCACGCTGGGAGTGGTTTATCTGGGTGTCATCGCGCTGCGGCGTAAGTTCATCCCGATTCTTTTCGTGCTCTGGCTGGTGGCGTGGCTGGCGACGCCCGCTTACAGTCCGTTCCACTATGGCGCTCACGTGCTGCTGATTGCGGCGCTCGTGTGCTCCCTGATTTTATGGCTGAAGCCGAAGATTTATGACGCCGCCGATGTCGAGGTCGCCGGCCTCTACTGGCACTTTGTGGACCTAGTATGGATGTTCATTTTCCCCCTCGTCTACATCATGTCCACCAAGATCATCTAGCAGGCTGCGGAAAAGCTCGGTGTTGTACTTGATTTTGGGTGGCGCAGCGGTTTACCGCTGCGATAACTGGCTTATTTTCATCGACGGCTTTAGCCGCTGCGGTCACACTTTTTGCGCGGGAACGAGTTTTTCCGCAGCCTGCTAGGAGTCTGGCTAGGAGTCTGGAAAGATAAACTTATGGAAGACGCTTCTCAGCTGGCCATTGAAGGACGCGTAGCGGAACAGCACCGCCACCACAATGTCACTCCTTTCTTCTGGGTGTGGGGGACCCTTCTCGTTCTGACGGCAATCGAAGTTTACCTCGGCTATCAGAACATGGAACCCAAGCGCATGCTGACGATCCTGATGGGTCTGTCGTTCGTCAAAGCTACCCTCATCATCGGCTATTTCATGCACATGAAATACGAGGTGTCGCGCATGAAGTGGCTTACCATGTGCTCGCTGGTGTTTTGTCTGGCCATGATGATGGTCTTCTTTCCGGATGCGTTACGCATTCTCTCGTTGGGGGTAAGGTGAGACCTTCGGTGCAACCTTCGGTGCGGCCTTCAAAGACGCATGTCGTAAGGCGCAGCGCTGCCCTGCTGGTCGCGCTTCTGTGCTTGTGGGCGGTCCCGGCGTTCGCACAAGGCTGCGCCATGTGCTACAGCTCGGCCTCGGCAGCTTCCAAAGATGGGCAAAAGGCCATTAGCAGAGCCGTCATAGTCTTGGTGGCTCCGCCCCTCGGAATCATGACCTTGGGCGTGGGGCTGGCTTTTCGCTATGGCAAAAAGCGTGACCAGGAACAGAATCTCGACGACGATTCTCTCCCCCTATAAGCAAGCCCCGACGATGGCTGCCTCAGCGGGGATATTGCCCCGTAATGTACCCTTCCAACTGGCGGATGTGATGTGCCTGACCGGAGATGATCCAGCTGACCAGATCGCCGAGCGACACCACGCCCACAACCACGTCGTCCTCGACGACGGGAAGATGACGAAAACGGTGGTTGGTCATAATGACCATGCATTCGTCCACCGTGCTTTGACGAGTAACGAAGACCACGGGGCTGGTCATGATCTCCCTCACCAGCGTCTCCTTCGAGGAGTGCCCCTTGAGGATCACTTTGCGGGCGTAGTCGCGCTCCGACAGGATGCCGACCAACCTGCCCTGGGATATAACCAGTAGGGCGCCGATGCTCTCCGCCGCCATTTTCTCAATGGCCTCGTAGACGGACAGATCGGGCGTCACGGACAGGACCCGATTGCCGCCCTTGTTCTTCAACAGCAAGTCAATTGTGTCAGTGATTTTCATGAGGCACCGGCGATCGTGTCCTTCACAAATCGAAATCGGGGAGAAACGATCTGGGCTGCAGCCACTTTAAGCAGAGATATGGTACTCCCATCAAGTCGATGATCCAAGAGTTTCTCCTGCGACATATGCCGCCCCGAAACTTCTGTCCGCGAAAAGCCACCCGCTGAACAACACGTCGCTCAAACAACATAAATGGTTTGGAAGGGCACGGCTTCAGCCCTGCCGCCTGCCGGTTTCAGGCGCGGTCGATACGCGGCTGGGGTGGGATGGAAGCCTCTTTCGCCGGGGCGGAGTTCGCGGTCGGCGTTTCCGGTTGCGGAGCGGTCTCGGCACATTCGCCCTGGTCGTCATAGTCGCAGACCCGGCCCGGGTGCGACTGTTTGCAGTGGCTACAAAATTCCGTGCTCATCGAAATCCCCCGCGTATCGGGATGTACGCAGCAAAGAAAGAAGGTGCGCTAAGCGCTGGGCGACCTGTGGGGGACAGGGCGTTACCACGTCTGGCAACCAACGGTCCTTACACAAAAAGCGCGCCCAGCGCGACTTCTGATGTTACTACCGAACGGAGTCTAAAGTAAAGAGCGCCTCCAAAGTGATCGGCGGAATTGAGCACGGCGAACAAGAAACCCGGATTCCTCGTGCTCTCTAAGAATGGTACGATCATGATTCTCCCGAAAGGAAAGCTATGACCACTAACCTGGTTTTCGCTGGCAGCATCCTGTTGGCCATCCTCTTGGCCGATGTCCAGAACGCTTGGGCTACCCCACTAACAGTTGGTAAGCTGCATAATTACTGCTTGGAACTGCCGAATGCCCAGGATGCGTCGCCTGATGTCAAGGGCGTAAAGGCTGTGATGGATTCCATGTACTTGCAAGGCTACATTGCTGGAGTAACGGACGAGATGAACGATCTTGCCGACGTTGGCGCAGACTTTGATTGGCCCAAGACCAATGGAGAGCTTGTGGATGCGGTTTGCCAGTACTTCACGCTGCATCCTGAGCAGTGGAGTTGGGAGGCTGCCAGTGGCGTGCATCTGGCGGCAACCGCCATGTACAAGAAGAAGGGCAAGTGAAAGGGGAGAGGCACCAATGAATAAAATTCTCCACGGAATGTTGAAGACCTTTTATCGCACTGGCGACGATCCGAGACTCCGCCCAAACAGATACTTAACAATTGCACTTTTTGATTGTCAGGGTGGCAGCTTTGAACTCGTTGAACGCGAGGGCGACACTGTTCCCGAGCCATTTTGTGGTGAAGACGAAGTAGCCAGCAGCTTCATCAGCAATCAGCAGGGGGCAAAGAACGAGTTCGACAAACGCTGTCAGGAAATCGTTTCTGCTGGATGGAGAGAATATCGGGGCGAGTAGGGCGGGACGGGGCAAATGGGAAGGATGCAATCCCCCTTGCGCTCAACGCCCGCATCCTCGAAGATGGTCTGTGCCCTATGCCGCAAACCATCGCCCCACCCCCGCCGCACTCCACGCAACTCGATGCATCCGCGCTTGAAGCCTCGCTCCGCCGCCATCTTCGCGGAGAGGTTCGCTTCGACTCGGGCAGCCGCGCCCTCTACGCAACCGACGGCTCCAATTATCGCCAGGTCCCGATCGGCGTCGTAGTTCCCCGCGACAAAGAAGATGTCCTCGCCGCCGTTGCCCTCTGCCGCGACCACGGCGCTCCACTGCTGGCGCGCGGCGGAGGCACGTCCCTCGCCGGACAATGTTGTAACGCCGCTGTCATCCTCGACTTTTCGAAATACATGGCAGGCATTCTCGAAATCGATCCCGCGCGCCGCATCGCGCGCGTCGAGCCCGGCGTCGTCCTCGATAATCTGCGCGCTGCCGCCGAGAAACACCACCTGACCTTCGCGCCCGATCCCGCAACCCACGACCGCTGCACGCTCGGAGGCATGATTGGCAACAACTCCTGCGGCGTGCACTCGATCATGGCCGGCAAAACCGACGACAACATCGAGTCGCTTGAAGTCCTCACCTACGGCGGCCAGCGTCTGCACGTCGGCGCGACCAGCGCGGACGACTTCGACCTTTTCATTCGCGAAGGTGGACGCCGCGCCGAAATCTACGCTGGCCTCAAGTCCCTCGCCGACCGCTACGGAGAACAGGTTCGCCGCCAGTTTCCCAACATTCCGCGCCGCGTTTCCGGATACAACCTCAACCACCTGCTCCCCGAAAGCGGCTTTCACGTGGCGCGCGCCCTCGTCGGCTCCGAAGGCACTTGCGTCACGATTCTCGAAGCCACCTGCCGCCTCGTCGAGAGTCCGCCGGCGCGGGTGCTGCTCGTCATCGGATGGCCCGATGTTTACATCTGCGCCGACCACGTCCCGCAGATCATGGAACATCGCCCCATCGGCCTCGAAGGCTTTGACGACATCATGGTCAACGCCAGCCGCCACAAACGCGTGAACCTCGATGCCCTCGCGATGCTGCCCGAAGGCGGTGGCTGGCTGATGGTCGAATTCGGCGCCGACACCGCCGCCGAAGCCGAATCGCAGGCGCACAATTTGATGAAGACGCTCGAAGGCTCCGCCGTTCCGCCCAACCAGCAGCTCTTCACCGACGCACGCCAGATGCGCCGCATCTGGGATGTTCGCGAGTCCAGCCTGGGCGTGACGGCGCACGTCCCGGGCGAACCGATACGCTGGGAAGGCTTCGAAGATTCCGCCGTAGGGCCCGACAAGCTCGGCGCCTACCTCCGCGACCTGCGCAAGCTGATGCAGGACCACCACTACGACGGCTCGTTCTACGGACACTTCGGCCACGCCTGCGTGCACACGCGCATGGATTACGATCTCGAATCCATCGAAGGCATCCGCAAGTTCCGCAGGTTCATGGAAGAGGCCGCCGACCTCGTGGTCCGCTACGGCGGCTCCATCTCCGGCGAACACGGAGATGGGCAGTCCCGCGGCGAACTTCTTCCCAAAATGTTTGGCCCCGAACTCATGCAGGCCTTCCGCGAGTTCAAATCGCTCTGGGATCCCGATTGGAAGATGAACCCGGGTAAGCTCATCGAGCCTTATCGCCTCGACGAAAATCTGCGCCTCGGCGCCGGATATGATCCCTGGCAGCCCGCGACGCATTTCAAATTCCCCGACGACCACGGCAGTCTGGCGGCCGCCACGATGCGCTGCGTCGGAGTCGCCAAGTGCCGTCACGATGCCGGCGGAGTCATGTGTCCCAGCTTCCGCGTCACGCGCGAGGAAGAGCACTCCACCCGCGGGCGCGCCCACCTGCTTTGGGAGATGACGAAAGGAGACTTCATCAAAGACGGCTGGCAGAGCGAAGCCGTGAAAGACTCGCTCGACCTTTGCCTCGCCTGCAAAGGCTGCAAGAGCGATTGTCCCGTTGGCGTTGATGTAGCGACCTACAAAGCGGAATTTCTGTCGCACTACTACGAAACCAATCGCCGTCCGCTGAATGCGCGGGCCCTTTCGAAAATTGACCTGTGGCTCAGAGCCGCATCCCATGTGCCCGGGCTGGTGAATCTGACGACCCAACTCCCCGGCCTGCGCGATCTCGCCAAGCTGGCCGCCGGAATCCCCGCCCAGCGCCGCATTCCGGCGTTAGCGCCACAGACGTTTAAGCAATGGTGGGAGGCTAGTCACGACCCACGTAGGGACGGCCGCCCCCGGCCGTCCAGCGGAGCGCAGCTCCGCGAAGATAACCCCGTCCTCCTCTGGGCTGACACTTTCAACAACCACTTCCTCCCCGCAACCGCCAAGGCTGCCGTTGAAGTGCTCGAAGCCGCCGGATTCGATGTCAGCGTCCCGCGCGCTCACCTGTGTTGCGGCCGCCCGCTCTACGACGTCGGCATGCTCGACCGCGCCAAGAGCCTGCTCCTCCAGATCATGGACGAGCTTCTTCCCGAAATCGAAGCCGCCACGCCCATCGTCGTCCTCGAACCGAGTTGCGCCACTGTCTTCCGCGACGAACTCACCAACCTTTTCCCCAAGGACGAACGCGCGCAAGCCCTCTCCAAGCAAGTCTTCCTGCTCAGTGAATTTCTGGAGCAGCGCGCAAATGATGATGCGTTTCCGCTTCCGAAACTCGCGCGCCGAGCGCTGATCCACGGCCATTGCCATCACAAGGCGATCATGAAGATGACGGCTGAGGAAGCCGTTCTGCAACGCATGGGCGTCAATTTCACCGCTCCCGCCCCTGGATGCTGCGGCATGGCCGGAGCGTTCGGCTTCGAGAAAGAAAAATACGAGGTCTCGAAGGCGATCGGCGAACTCGAACTCCTGCCCGCCGTCCGCCAGGCTCCGACCGACTGGCTCATCGTCGCCGACGGCTTCAGTTGCCGCGAGCAGATCGCCCAGGAAACCGACCGTCACGCGCTGCATCTCGCCGAAGTTCTCCAGATGGCCATCCGCGAAGCCAGCGAAACCCCCGAAGGCTTCCCGCTATTCGATCCCGTCCCGCAACACTATCCCGAAGACGCCTGGGTGCGGCCGCACCGGGCGGCTGTCGAAAAAAATATGAAGCGCACCGGCTTAGCCGTGGCTGGCATAGCAGCCGGAGCGGCCCTGCTGTTGGCGTTGGCCAGAAAGCGCTAAGCTCGTGCGGGGACGCTAATCTCTGTGTGGGGACGGGCGACCCCGCCCGTCCAGCCGAGCGAAGCTCGGCCAGTACAGCCCAGGCAGCAGTAGCGAGCAATCTGCAATCTATTGATAAATATAGGCTTACATGCCCACTGCCCATCCCGCCCGCTTTCTGGGACAATAGACAGCAGGCCTCGCTATGGAAACCGCAAACCCAACCGTCGCATCCCCAACCCCATCGCCGGCCCAGTCGGCCACCATCTCCCAGAACAAGTCCCTGCAAGGTTCGGTGCTGGTGCTCATTCAGTTCGACGTCTGCGAGGAGATCAACCTCGACTCCCTGCGCGACATCTTCGGAGCCCGCCGCCAGGAAACAAGCTTCAAGCACCCTGCTCCGGGATACGTCCGCTTCCAGCGTCCGCCCGTCGTCGAGCCGGTCGAACCGCTGATTCTCGAAAGCGGCGAACGCCTCGACGTGCAGATCAAGTACTACGATTACGGCGTCCTGAGCGTCGTCTTCGAGCTTCCCTTTTCCGGAGACTGGGACACGCTCGTCCGCCTGGCCAGCCGCTGGGTTTGGGACACCGATTTCACCAGCTTCGCGCAGAAGATCGTCAAACAGAAAATCGAGCGCGCCCGCCCCGCGCTGGTCAAGCTTTACGAGAGCTGGCTGCATGAAGATTATTTCGTCTTCCACGTGCGCGACATCGCCGGCAATCCGTCCGCCGCCGAACTGCTCGCGGCCCAGGGTGGACGCATCGCCCAGATCGTCCGCGGCGAAAACGTTCCCCTCTCCGACGGCGAGCAGCAGGAGATCATGCAGTCGAAAATCTCCTACTATCCCAACGACCTGGCCGTGATCAGCTGGAACGGAGCGTTCCTCTACGACTCCACAGCCGGCGCGGAGACCGTCATCCAGCTGCTCGAATACGCCAACTCGCAGCTCCTCGAATTCCGCCACTACGACGAACTGCTGACCCGCGAACTGCAAAGCGTCTACGACTTCATGGACAGCGGTTCGACTGGCATCTGGGCTCGCTGGCGCACCGCCAAACGCGCCACCCGCCTGCACACCGTCCTGCTCGATGTCGACGAACTGACCGAGCGCGCCGACAACGCCATCAAGTTCCTGAGCGACATGTTCTCCGCGCGCCTCTACAAAGTCGCCGCGTCGAAGATCGGAGTCACCGACTACAAAGACCTGGTCAACCAGAAAGTCCACACCGCCGAAGAGCTCTACCGCTTCATGGTCGACCAGTTCCACCAGAGCCGGGCGTTTGTGCTGGAGCTGATGGTGGTCATTATCCTGATCATCGATTTGATCTGGCTGTTCAAGGGAAGCATGCCGATTTAGCTCAAGGCTCTCGGCTCTCAGCTGTCAGCTCTAAGTAAAATCAGCCACCCGCCAAGCCCCCCGCGAATTTCCGTAGTGTGGAGCGGACACTCCTGTCCGCTGCCTTTGACGTAGACTTTGCAAACTGTGGAGCCAGGCGGGACAGAAGTTGCTGCGGGAACTTCCGTTGAAACCATGGGCGGCGTGCCGGCGAGAAGACTTACTCGGGCTGCTGGAGATGTTGCACCAGCAGATCGGGAAGT
>JBEKWL010000068.1:0-18771 GCA_049513095.1 Terriglobales bacterium | reverse complement strand
TCTGACTTGGATTATTTCGCAGCATCAATCCTGTTCGTTGGTCCTTGAAAGGGAGCGCTTGATGAAAATGCCTGCATTATTTGACCTAACCGGTCGGGTGGCTGTAGTGACTGGCGGTAATGGCGGAATTGGTCGCAGCATTGCGCTCGGATTGGCCGAAGCCGGGGCTGCCGTCGCGGTGTTTGGACGAAACGACGAAAAGAACCAGCGAGTGCTTTCCGAATTGAAAGCAATCGGTGTTCCATCGATTGCTGTGATGGTTGACGTGACCAATCGCGCCGGACTGGAACCCGCGCTTAACAGGGTCGAGAGCGAGCTCGGTGGCATAGGCATCCTGGTAAATAATGCCGGCAACGTGTCGCTGAGCGGCGGTGTGTTGCAGGAAACGCCTGAAGATTGGGACAACGTCATCGAGACGCAACTCAATGCAGTTTTCCTTCTTTCGAAGCTCGCTGCCAGATCGATGGTCAGTAATAAAGGTGGAAAGATTATTAACATTGGCAGTATGTACTCGTTCTTTGGATCTGGGCTCGTCCCTTCTTACAGCGCAGCGAAAGGAGCGATCGTCCAACTGACCAAGTCCATGGCCATTGAACTCGCCCCGCACAATATTCAAGTCAATGCGATCGCGCCGGGTTGGATTGAAACGGACATGACGGCGCCGGTACGTACAATGCCCATGAACGATGAAATTCTTGCGCGGACCCCCGCCGGTCGATGGGGTCAACCGGAGGAACTTGCCGGAACAGCTGTGTACTTGGCCTCGCGGGCTTCGGACTTCGTTACCGGTACTACGATCCGTGTCGATGGCGGTTATGCGATCCGATGACATTCCGAACGTGACTCTGCATGCCTCCGACGACGCGCTTCGCCGCATGAGAAAGTCAAAGAGTGGCCCGAGTAGCCGGAAATTCATCGGGTTGTAACCTGATTTGCAATCACGCCAATTATGCTTTTTCTGGGGTTATGTGCACACTCCGGGTTTGTGCCGCTCGCGTCCACTGGGGCGGATCAGGCATCCAATCAAGTAGGGGCGGTCTTTGGTCTTAGCCTATGAGTACAGCCAGCGTGAAAACACCTTTGCCTGAGCCCTCGCACTCGGGCTTGGTGCAGCGAACCGTCGAAGCGTGCGAACTGGCGCGCGAGGCCGCGGCCATTGCGGCCGAGGGCATTGCCACCGGATCCATGTCCCGCCTGAACGACATCCGACAGTGCGAAAAAGAACTCGATGCCATTGACCTGGAAGTGGACATCGGTGTGACCTCGACCATCACCCGCGTTCCGGAGACCGAAACCGGGCAGTTGCTCGCCTGCATGAAAGTCATGATTGGACTGGAGCGCATCGGGGACCTGCTCTTGAGCTTTGCCACCAGCGCGCAAGCTGCGGGAGGCCGCATCGACGCGCAGGATGCGCGCGACTTGACCCAGATGGCTACGGTTCTGGAGAAAATGCTGGCCGATGTTGGCCATTCCTTTTCCCAGCGCGACGTCAGAAAAGCCATTGACGTGCTCCGCGCGGATGCCGAGATGGACCGCCTGCGCAATATCATCTTCCTGCGCCACATCGAGAATCCGGAGAACGTCGCGCACCACTCCAGCCTGCAGGTTATCTTCATGACGCAGTCTCTCGAACGCGCCGGCGACCATGCCAAGAACCTGGCGGAAGAAGTTTGCCACTTCGTGAGCGGACGCAGCATCCGCCACCTGCTTATGGCCTACGACAAACCAAAAGAACAGATGTTTATCGAATGGCTGCGGCACAAAGACGAAAAGTCATAGTAAGTCCCGCATCGCTCCGGTCGTACCCTAGAGTGGAGGGGCTGGCGTCTCGCGAGCCTGCCCTGAGCGAAATCGAGGGGTCCAGCAGGGCGGGGGCGCCCGGCTCTCCACCAGCTTGCTTGCACTAACAAACACGCGGCCGCGGCCCTTGCAATGGCTTCCAGCCCCTTGACAGCCAAGGTCTCCAAGGCGAGACTCGGTTCAGCCCTTTCGGTGTAATTTTTTGACTATTCTTGATTGCCGAAACGTGGCTTTGACAGCAATTCCATGCACGGATCCGACCAACCCGAAGATTCATTCCCGTCACCGAGCACCGAGGACACGACCGCGGAGACGGGTCAGTCGTCCGCTGTAGGAGCGGTCGGAGCAGTCGGCGCAGGAGGCGATAACTCCAATGGGCGCCGCGTGCTTGAAGAGACGGAACTGGACTCCGCCCTGCAGTTGTTAGTGGAACGCGCGCAGTACATCACGGGCGCGACCGGAACTGCCCTCGCTCTGCCCCGGGGTGAGGAGATGGTTTGCCGCGCCAGCGCAGGTTCTTCGGCGCCGGCAGTCGGGGCGCGGCTGCAGGTTCGTTCCGGATTGACCGGCGAAAGCATTGCCCGCCGGCAGTTGCTGCGCTGTAACAACGCGGAAACCGATCCGCGCGTGAATCTGGAAACTTGCCGGGCGCTGGGCATTGCCTCCATCGTGGTTTTGCCGTTGGTGCGGAATACCGGAGAGGTCCGCGGCCTGTTCGAACTGTTTTCCGATCACCCCTACGCTTTCGAAGAGCGCGATCTGATTGCACTCGAGCGCATGGCCGACCTCACTTTGACGGCCCTCGATCTGGCCGAGCAGCGCCTGAACTGCGCGCCGGCGCCCGGGCGAGAACCGGAAAAACGCGCCGAAGTTTCGCCCGAACTTTCGCCAGAACGTTCTCCCGGACTTTTGCCCGGACTTTCGCCCGAACTCTCCACGGCAAGCAGCGCGCCGGAGGCGCCCGCGATTCCCGTTAACATTACCCTTAACATTTCTCTCAACCCGGAGTTCGCCGAGCCCACAGTCCTTCCTGCCGAGTCGCCCGTAATTTCGTCGCCAGCACCCGCTGCAGTCCCCGAGGCCATGCTCCTCGTGCAGAAATGCGCTTCCTGCGGATTCCCCGTTTCCGGGGGGAGAACGCACTGCCTCGATTGTGAGAAGAAGGATAGCGAGAAGCAGCGCGAGCGGGAGCAGGGCGCTTCGTCCGACTCCGCGGCCGACTCCGCGGCGCCGACGCCGGAGGAATTCGTGCCGGACTTTCTCGCAAACTCGGCGCCCCCACAAGAATCTTGGCTGGGGAACCACATCAATCTGTTGGCGATCGTCGTCCTGATATTGGGCATCCTGGTCGCAATCGTCGTCTTTCGGTAACCAAGCTTCGATAACCACCCGAGAACTGCCGATTGCCGTTTTCCTTGACAAATGGCCGGTGGAACCATACTCTGCGCTTATTCCTTGTTCAAACAGGTGCCCAAGCATGAAAAATGTGTATGAAGTTTTACGGCAGAAGGAACTTGAACTGACCAGGCTGGAAAAAGAAGTTGAGGCCTTGCGCATCGCCGCCCCGCTGCTTTCGGAAGAAAAAGAGCAGCTGGCAGAAGCGCCCAAGCCGAGCTTAGCGGCCACCGCGCCGCCGCCGCAGCCGGTGCGGATTCCGCAGGCGGTTGGCGCCCAGACTGCAAGCCCACCGGCACGCGGCGCCGGCTGGGAAGAGGCCGCTAAGCGCTGGCCATAAGCCAATCGCGCGGTAGAGAAGGGGCTTGCCCCGTCTGCTTGTGTTGTCATGTAAGCTGCCGGGGGGGCGGCGGTCCAGCATCAATCACGGCCACTCATATAGATAGGTGAGGATGACCTCAAAATACCTCTCGGGCGTTCTGGTTATCGCGCTTACTATGGCACTCGCCACGCCCGCTCGGGCCAAGAGTATGCAGACGACCGGCGACGAAATCGTGGCCGGAATTGTGGCGGTGGCTGCGGTCGTCGTGGTAGTCGTGGTCGTTGTGGCCATTCACTATTCGAAAAAGCGAGCGGTTACGGGCTGTGTCATCTCGGGAGAGAACGGGATGAGCGTCACCGACGAAAAGGACGGGCAAGTTTACGCGCTTTCTGGCAACACGACAGGCGTTAAGCCGGGCGATCGAATGAGGTTACATGGCAAGAAACTAAAGTCGAAGGGCGCCGACAAGACGCTTGTATGGGAAGCAAAAGAGGTGACCAAGGACTACGGCGTCTGCCGGCCCTAGGTGTGATCTCAATGCCGTGCGTGTTTTCAGTCCTGCGTTGTGAAGGCCAGTGCCAATAGAGTCTTCTGCTCGACCTCGTGCGCCTTTGCCGAACCGGTAGCCGGACTTGCACTTGCGGAACGCTTCACCGAAGTGACTGGCCGGTCATTTGCGATGCTCCTTAAGCGAGGCAGCATGTAGAAAAGCGCACCCATGTTGGAAGGCTCTTCCTGCACCCACACAATATCTCGCGCCGTACTGTGACGCCCCAGTTCTGCCGCCAGTTCCGCCTCGGGGAAGGGGTACATCTGCTCGAGGAAGACAATGGCGGTGCTCAGGTCCTTGCGCTTCTGCCGCTCCGTGCGCAGTTCGTGTCCGATCTTGCCGGTGCAGATCAAAATCCGTTTAGCGTCCTGCGCTTCTGTGTCCGACAGCACCGGCAGAAAGCGCTGGTGCGTCAGATCCTCCAGCGGAGACAACGCATCCGGATGCCGCAGCATGCTCTTGGGCGTGAACACCACCAGCGGCTTCCTCCACTTGCGCAGCGCCTGCCGCCGCAGCAGGTGGAAATACTGGCCCGCATTCGAAGGCTGACAAATCTGGATATTGTCGCGCGCCGCCAGTTGCAAGAATCGCTCGATGCGCGCACTCGAATGCTCCGGACCCTGTCCTTCGTAGCCGTGGGGCAGCAACAGCACCAGTCCTGACAGGAGTTTCCACTTCTCCTCGCCGGCGCACACAAACTGGTCGATCACCGCCTGCGCAACGTTGGCAAAATCGCCAAACTGCGCTTCCCACAGAACCAGCGCCTCGGGATAATCCCGGCTGTAGCCGTATTCAAATCCCATCACGCCCGCCTCCGAAAGCGGCGAGTTGTAGATGTCGCAGGCCGCCTGGCCGAGCGCGATGTGGCGCAGGGGAATGTATTCCGTCTCGTCCTCAATATCCAGCAGCACCGAGTGCCGCTGATTGAAGGTCGCGCGCCGCGTGTCCTGCCCGCTCAGGCGCACGGGAATCCCCTCTTTCACCAGACTGGCAAAAGCCAGCGCCTCCGCCATGCCGTAGTCGAGCGGCTTCTTGCCCGTCCCCATTTCCTGGCGCTGCTCGAGTAACTTTTTCACTTTCGGATGGATGCGGAAACCCTCCGGATACGTGGTCAAACGCTCGGTGAGTTCCGCGAGTTCCCCGGGCGCTATGCCCGTGGGCTGTTCGTAATCCGGTTTATAGGGGCCCCCGAAATAGTCGTCCCAGTACTTGGGCAGATCGCGCATCAGCGGCTTCTTGGTGACTTGGGTTGCGCTCTTCTGCGCGGCCCCGTACTCGCTCTTGACCGCCTGCACTCGCTCCGCGATATTGTCATCATTCATGCCGAGTTGTTTGGCGTAAATCTGATACAAGGGCGGATGCTGTTTGATCGCCTTATACATCAGCGGTTGGGTGACCGTGGGATCGTCAACTTCGCTGTGCCCATGGCGCCGGTAGCCGATCAGGTCCACGACCACGTCGGTGCCGAATTTGTAGCGGTACTCGGTGGCGATGCGCGCGATCCGCATCACAGCATCGACGTCTTCACCATTCACGTGAAAGATCGGAATCGCTTGCCGCCGCGCCAGTTGCGCGGAGAAGCGCGAGGAATGCTCGTCGCGGGCATTGGTCGTGAACCCGATCAGGTTGTTGACGATTACGTGGATCGTTCCGCCCACCGTGTAGCCGCCGAGGTCCGCATAATTCAGCGTCTCCGCCGTGATGCCTTGCCCCGCGAAGGCGGCGTCGCCGTGCACCAGCAGGGGCAGATACTTTGCCCTGCCGCCTTCACCGGCGCGGTCCTGCTTGGCGCGGGTGCGTCCCACCGTTACCGGATCGACCGCTTCCAGGTGGCTGGGATTCGATGCCAGGTGGATATGAATTTTCTTTCCGCTCCTGGTGACGTACTCGCCGGTCGCGCCCATGTGGTACTTCACGTCGCCCGAGCCTAATACGCTGCGTGGATCCACATCCTCGAATTCGGCAAAGACCTGCTCCGGCGGGCGGTTGGCCAAATGAATAATGACGTTCAGCCGGCCGCGATGACTCATGCCCATCACGAGTTCCACCGCACCGCGCTCGCCGGCTACGTCCAGAACCTGATCCATCGCCGGTAATAAAGACGTGTTGCCTTCGAGGGAGAAGCGTTTGTTGCCCAGATAGCGCTGTTGCAGCGTCTGCTCAAACAGTTCGGCGCGCACGAGCAGGTCGAGCGCGCGGTCTTGGTCGGCGTCGACCGCGGCCGGTTCGGCCTCGATGCGAGCTTCCATGCAATTCTGAATCCAGCGCCGGCGCTCCGGGTCGACGATGTGCATGAACTCCACGCCTACGCTTCCGCAATAAATGCGCCGCGCTTCCCGCGCCCATTCGTTGTCGATCTTGGTATCAAACCGCAGGTCCGGATGCGGTTGCGGAGGCAACAGGCCGAGCGGGTTCAGTTCGGCCTCCAGATATCCAAATTGCCGGAACAGCCCAAACACACGCTCGCGTTCGTAGTTTTCAATTATGGCGGGGGCTGTGCCCCCGCTGGTATTGCGCGTTGAAGTAGCCATAAGATGTCTTCTATAGAATAACGGATGAGTTGCACTGCGTGTCCGATTCAGCGGGAGTCTTGTGGCACGGGGCTGCGCCCCGCCCGGACGGGGCACAGCCCCGTCCCCACACAAAAGTAAGGAGCTGTGTCACCGGTCACTGCAAGATGTGCTTACCGCGGCTAATTTGAATCCAGGGAGATACTCCCATGACACTTCGTCCCGACGCGGCCAAGCCTGGAACCCCGGTCATTCTCGGCGTCCCCTTCGATGCCAACTCGTCCTGGTTGCGTGGAGCGGCCGGAGCTCCGCCGATCATTCGCGTTGCCTTTAACTCCGTTTCGTCGAACTTGTGGACGGAAACCGGCGTCGATCTCGGCGCCGAAGGCGCCTGCTGCGATGCTGGCGATTTGAAGTTCACCTTTGATGAGCCGTTCGCCGCGATCGAAAGGAAAGTCGGCGAACTGCTCAACCACGGTCTGCGCCCAGTCTGTCTGGGTGGCGACCACTCGATTACGCTGCCCATCGTGCGCACATTCGCCAAGCACGTCGCCGGACTGACCATCCTCCACTTCGACGCGCACCCCGATCTTTACGACGAACTGGAAGGCAACCGACTGTCGCACGCTTGCCCATTCGCACGCATCATGGAAGAGGGAGCGGCCAAGCGGCTGATCCAGGTGGGCATTCGGACTATGACTGGGCATCAGCGGGAGCAGGCCGCGAAATTCGGCGTCGAAGTCATCGAAATGCGCTACTTGCCCGCGCTCGACCGCATGAAAATCGATGGCCCCATCTACATCTCCTTCGACATGGATGCGCTCGATCCCGCCTTTGCTCCGGGCATTTCGCATCGCGAGCCCGGAGGAATGTCGGTCAGAGAAGCGATCGCTCACTTGCATGCCATCACCGGAAAAATCGCCGGCGCTGACATCGTCGAATTCAATCCCGCGCAAGACAATACGCAAATCACCGCTACGGTCGCCGCCAAGTTGCTCAAAGAGATTCTGGGGAAGATGATTTTGAACTAGGATACATTTTGTAAATTGTTATCCCGAGCGAAGCGGGGGATCTGTAGTTCGCGGCAAAATGCAGATCCCCCGCTTCGCTCGGGATGACAAGGGTTTATAGTGACCAGGTAATTTATGGCTAACGAAAACGAAAAAGAACTCGCCGGCCGCGCTGCCGCGAAACTCGTGCGTGACGGCGAGGTGGTTGGATTAGGCACGGGTTCAACCGCCTACTTCGCGGTCGTCGCTCTGGGCGAACGCGTGAAAATGGGACTGAAAATCATCGGAATCCCAACTTCCGTCCAGACCGCTGATCTGGCGCGCGCAGCCGGCATTCCGCTGAGCTCGCTGGACGAACATCCAGAAATCGACATCACCATCGATGGCGCCGATGAGGTCGATCCGCAGTTGCGCCTGATCAAAGGCGGCGGCGGTGCGCTGCTGCGCGAGAAAGTCGTCGCGTCCGCATCCAGGAAGATGATCGTGGTCGCGGACTCGGGAAAGATTGTTCCGGTGCTTGGGAAATTTCCTTTACCGGTCGAGGTAATTTCGTTTGCCCGAACCGTGGTTGAGAACAAGATCGTGGCGCTTGGCGCATCGCCCAAATTGCGCATGAGGACCGACGGCAGTCCTTACCTCACCGACAATGGGAATCAGATTCTCGATTGCAGCTTCGGGAAGATCGCAGATCCTGCTGCGCTGGCGCGCATCCTGAGCGATACGCCCGGCATCGTCGAACACGGGCTGTTCATCGGGCTGGCGAAGCTGGCGCTGGTAGGACGCGGAGGCCGCGTGGAAGAACTGCGATCTTAGCGCTGGCACTGTCGAGGCTGCGCCCGACTGGGACAGCCGGGGGCGGCTGTCCCTACGTGAGATGGGCCGTCGTCAGCTTAACCGACGATCTCCCGCAGCGCCCCGAGCAGCCGCTCCACTTCCTCCATCGTGTTGTAGTGCACCAGGCCGATGCGCAGAAATCCTCCCAGGCGCTCGACGTCTAACTGTTCGGTCAGGTTCAGGGCATGGTAGTTTCCGTCCCAGGTGAAGAAGCCGCGCTCGCCGAGCTTGGTTGCCAGTTCCAGCGGCGTGTGTCCTTCGATGCGGACCACGAACGTCGCGCAGCGATTTTCGAAGCGCCGCGGGTCGCTGATGCCGTACAGCTTCAATCCAGGGATCGCCAGCAAGCCGGCGATCACCTTCTCCATCATCTTCCGCTCGTGCCGATGAATCGCCTCGTGCGCGGCCAGGATCGCAGCGCGCCGGGTGGTGACCGCGGGCTGCGCGCGACCTTCCTGTAGAGACGCGGCTTGCCGCGTCTCAGACGGGGCAAGCCCCGTCTCTACACGCCGGCCGAGTTCTTCCCAGTAATCGACGCAGGCTATGATTCCCGCGATGCCTTCGTGGTTCAGGGTTCCAGATTCCCAGCAGTTGGGGATGTTGTTGCTGCTGGGTCGCACTTTATAGGGACGCAGGCGCTTGAGATGCTCGCGCTTGCCGTAGAGAACGCCCATGTGGGGACCGAAGAATTTGTAAGTGGAGCAGACCAGAAAATCGCAGTCGAGGGCGCGCACGTCAATCGGCCCGTGCGGAGCGTAGTGGACGGCGTCGATATAACTCAGTGCTCCCGCTTGCCGCGCCAGGCGCACGACTTCGGCTACGTTGTTGATCGTGCCCACGGCATTCGAGGCATAACCAACGGCCACGAGGCGCGTGTGGTCGCCGATGTTCGCTGCGAGGTCTTGCATGTCAAGCGTGCAATCCTCCTGGTTGAACTTCACCGCGCGGATGACCACGCCTTTTTCTTCCAGCGCCTTCCAGGGCGAGAAATTCGCGTCGTGGTCGAGCAGCGTGAGCACGATCTCGTCGCCGGGCCCGAGATCGCGGCCGAGTGCGCGGCTCATGGCGAAAGTCAGCGTCGTCATGTTCGCGCCGAAAACGATTTCATCCGCATCGCAGTTCAGAAAATCGCCCATCGCCGCGCGCGCTTCCGCGATCATGCCGTCGGTGTTGCGGCTGGTGTGGTAAGCGCCGCCGGTGTTGGCGCTGTTGCGCGCCAGATAGTCCGCGATGGCGTCAATCACCCGCCGGGGCACCTGCGTGCCACCCGGCGCATCCAGAAAAACCATGGGACGTCGATGGGATTGCTGGTTGATGGTTTGCGCGAGCGCCGGGAACTGCGAGCGAACCCAGGTGAGATCGAGCGTGGTGGATGATGATGAAGGAGAAGTCTGTTCCGCGAGGGGCATAGCAGACATTCTAATTCGGACCCGCGCCACGACGCCGGGAACTTCTTGCGCGGTGGATTAGTGCGCGGGTGAAATCGGCCGCAGGGTCGCGGTCAGGCGACACGTTCGTTGGAATTAGGATTGGGTTGCTTGCCCTTTCCTTTGTTGGCGGCGTCCAACCGGATCCGCGTGACTCGCGTCGTTCCCTGGACTAAATCGCCGGTGGCGTGAGTTCCATCCCCTGCCATCACAGAACCTGCGGCGAGGGCGAAGCGCAATGCATCTGCCTGGTCCTCAAAATAAAGAACGACTTGTCCCGACATAGGTACTTCTCCCTGAGTCTGACTTCGCAGGGCCCGCCTAGGAGCAAGCGCAGGCGCATCTGGAAAAGATCGAATTAGGACGCAGGTGGCGCTGCGACCAACGACTGTCGGCGATAACTCCAATTCCTATTCCAATGATTGTCGGAGAATACTGGCGCTGCTGATAGTGCTTTTGTTGGTTCTCGGCTATGGATGGCTTCGGGGTGAATCGGCGAGAAGCTTCGGGTCGCCTCGCGCCGCAGATTTCTAAGCCATTAAAAGAGAGCAGGTTACACGGGGAATTCACTTCGACTGGCTAAACGGCGCGGCAGAAGCGGGGAGGCTCAACCCGTCTTCCGGAGCTCGTGCGGGGCGATCATTTTTTCAGGCGGTGCGTTTCCGCAGATGACCATCTCAGGATAGAATCGTCTAAACGCAGCACCTCCAATGGGCAACACCGGGATGAAATGCTGAAGGTATCGGCAAATCGGGGCGTATTCGTCAGAGCTGTGTGCGTGCTCTCGGTCGCCCTGGTGTGCGTGATGGGGACGGTGCAGGCTACCCACTCGCATTCCGAGAACTCGACCACGTCCCGCCACACCTGCTCGATTTGCGCGACCGCTCATGCCGGGCTGAATACCCAGACGCCTGCCTCCGCGCCGGTTTTGCTTACGGCAGTCCTGGCGATTCTGGTGGTAGAAGTTTCCCTGATCTTCCGTCCCGTCACCAGCCAGTTTATTCGTCCTCCACCTGCGCTCTGATTCCGCGCCCAATCCAGTAAGCATTCCCAAAAGGCTGCGAGCTTCGATCTGCGATCGGGACTCGCTGCAAAACCTTTTAGTGGAGGAATCATGCATTTGTCTTATAAGCGCTGGCTGGCTGCGGCTATTTTTGCCGTTGCCGGGGTGCTGAGTGCCGGGGTTGCGCATGCGCAGTCGGGGGGAAGTTCGGGATCGATCAACGGTACCGTCCTGGACCCTTCGGGCGCGGTGGTTGCGAATGCAGGCGTTGAGATTCACAATCCGGTCAGCGGCTTTGACCGAACTACCACTACCGACAGTAAAGGGAATTTCAGTTTCCTGAACGTGCCCTTTAATCCGTATCACATGACGGTGACGGCCGAGGGATTCGCTCAATATGCGCAGGATGTGCAGGTGCGCTCCGTCGTGCCTGCTAATATCCAGATCAATCTTGAAGTATCAGGTTCGTCCACTACAGTTACGGTCGAGGATAAGGGAGACCTGGTGGAGAACGACCCGACCTTCCATTCCGACGTTGATAAAGAGTTGATCGACAAACTTCCCATGGGAAGCGGGTCGTCGACCATGAGTGGGATAGTCGGTGAAGCAACGCCGGGCATCGCTTCCGATTCCAACGGCCAAATCCACGGGCTCGGCGATCACGCGGAAAATTCGTTCAACATTGACGACCAGCCCGATACGGACCAGCATAGCAGGACCTTTTCGAATCAGATCTCCGTCAATTCCATTCAATCCATGGAAGTCATATCGGGCGCGCCGCCCGCGGAATACGGAGGCAAGACGAGCGTGGTGATTGTGGCCACCACACGCTCGGGCCAGGGCGTAACCACGCCCCACGGCAGCGTTACCACTTCCTACGGGTCATTTGGGTCATCCACCGTGTCCGCCGATCTCGCTTATGGGGGTAAGAACTGGGGAAACTTTATCTCCGTGGGCGGTTTGAACACCGGCCGATTCCTGGATGCGCCGGAATTCGCGGTGCTGCACGACAAGGGCAACGAAGAAAACCTGTTCGACCGCGTGGACTTTCAACTTTCCGCCGCCGACTCGATCCACCTGAACTTCAGCTATAGCCGGAGCTGGTTCCAGACGCCGAATTCATTGGATGCCCAGAACGCGACGGCCTGGAGCGGGCTGAACGGGGTTCTTCCAGCAGCGGAGGACTATAACGGCGTAGCTCCCAACGGCGTTACCGTCGGAGCGGCAGATCAACGCTCCAAGATTGGGACCTTTAATATAGCCCCTTCGTGGACGCGCCTTATAAGTACGAACTCGGTATTCACTTTGGGCGCATTCGTGCGCCGCGACGATTACAACTACTACCCGAGTAAGGACCCTTTCGCGGACCTTGGGCCACCGAGTTTGCAGAGACAGTCTGTGGGTCAGAACCGGACGCTCACCAACGCGGGACTTCGATCGGATATTTCTTACGTTAAAGGGGTGAACCAGCTCAAGGCTGGAGTCACTTACGAGCAAACATTTCTCAATGAAAACGATGCTATCGGGATCGTCGATCCAGCCTACAACGCACCCTGTATAACTCTGGCAACGGCAAAGAGTCCGGACGTTCCTGTCCCGGGTTACACGGATCCTTCGCAGTGCGCCGCCGCGGGCTACCAGGAAAACATTGCCGCTAACTCGCCTGGCACCGCTTTTTACCCTAATTTCAATCCGACAGGCGCGAATCTGCTCCCCTACGACTTGACCCGCGGCGGAAGCCCGTACGCCTTCAATGGTCACACGGATGTGAAGGAGCTTGCTCTCTACATTCGGGACGTGATCACAGCCGGGCACTGGTCATTGAACCTGGGCTTGCGCGGCGATGTCTACAACGGTCTCACCGTCGCGAGCCAGGCCGAGCCCCGTATCGGGATCGCATACAACGTCAAGAAGACGAGCACGATTCTTCGCGTTTCCTACGCGCGCACCCTGGAATCCCCCTTCAATGAAAATCTGATACTTTCCAGCACCGGATGCAGCAACCAGGTTTTACGTCCGTTTCTTTCCTGTACGGGTGTGTCGACCGGTGCCTTGAGTCCCGGGTTTCGCAACGAATTCCACGCTGGCCTGGAGCAAGCTTTCGGGCGGTACCTGGTCTTTTCCGGCGAGTGGATCACGAAGTACACACACAATGGCTACGATTTCAGCGTGCTCGGCAACACCCCGATTACTTTCCCCATTGAATGGCACAACGCCAAAATTCCCGGATATGCCGGCCGCGTGAGCGTCCCGAACCTGCATGGTTTTTCGGCGCAGATGGTCTTTTCCAGCGTGGCGGCGCGCTTTTTCCAGCCGCAGATCGGCGGAGCGGGCGCAACCGTATCGACCGGCGCCGGACTCCCGTTCCGCATTGACCACGACGAAAAGTTCAACGAGACAACCCACGTGCAATATCAGCCCTGGAAGCGCGGCCCGTGGTTCGGCGGCAACTGGCGGTATGACAGCGGTATGGTGGCCGGCAATGCACCGTGTTACGGGTTAGGCGCAAGCAACAATTGCCCGCAGTCAACGACTCTCAACGGGCAACCAGCCGTTTTCTTACGCGATTCTTTCGGGAATCCCTTGAGTGCCGACCAGGAGTTCGAGGCCGGGTTCTTTTGCGGATCTCAGCGTGCAACGCCGACGGCTCCGCTGAACTCCGCCTGCCTGGCATCGCAGTTCGGATCGAATCTCATCAAAGTGCCAGCGATAAATGCCGAGAACGACGACCACAATCCGCCGCGCATCGCGTCGCGCAACCTGTTCGATGTTTCTGTGGGGGACGACAACCTGTTCAGAGGCGATCGTTACAAATGGAGTCTCACGCTTACCGCCATCAACATAACCAACAAACTGGCGCTGTATAACTTTCTTTCGACCTTCAGCGGGACGCACTATGTGACGCCGCGCGCGATGACGGCTCAGCTTGGGTTCCACTTCTAAGCTGATTCGTTGGAACGCCGGGCGGGACGGGCGAGGGCGCCCGTCGCTCCACTGCAACTTGTAAATGCCGCCGGTCGGAGACGCGGCAAGCCGCGTCTCTACGAAAATTTCGCGTATTCCGCCTTGGCTTGGTGGAGCAGCGGGACTTCGGAGCGCGGCGTTGGATGGCGTGTGCTGGCTCGATCCGCTTCAGTCTGGCGACAGTCGCGTGGCCAGGATGGAGGCGAGTTTGTCGGGTTCGGCGAGAAACGCGTCATGCCCGTGGGAGGATTCGATTTCACGATAGATGCAATCCACGCCGCAGCTTCTCAGCTCACCCGCCAAAGATTGCACCTCGGAGGCGGGAAAAAGCCAATCGGAGGAGATGCCCACGAGGGTGACGCGGGCTTTGATGCGGCTATAGGCGTGGATGGAGCCGTACTTCCGAACGGGGTCGAAGGTGTCCATGGTTTTCGTGATGCAGAGATAGGAATTGGTATCGAACCTTTGTACGAATTTCTCGCCCTGATGATCGAGATAACCGCTGACATCGAAGCGAGCGTTTGGTTCCGCCCATGGATTTTCGCCGTTGCGGTTGGGATTGCGCCCAAAGCGGGTGCTGAACAACTCCGCCGACTTGTATGAGCACATGGCAATCTTCCGTGCCAGGGCCAGGCCCAGAGCAGGGGGCTGGTCGCCGTAGTCTCCATTCTTCCACTTGGGGTCGAGCCGGATGACCTGGCGTTGCATGTGATTTAGCGCCAGTCCCATCGGCCCGAGCGGCGTTGCGGCGATGCTTATGCAGTTATCGACGCGGTCGGGGAAATCCATGGCCCACTGCAAGGCCTGCATGCCGCCAATCGAACCACCGATGACGAGTTGAATGCGATCGATTCCGAGGTGATCGAGAACCTCTCGTTGCGATCGGACAATATCGCCGACCGTGACCAGGGGGAAGTCCGGGCCATAGGTCCTCCCGGTGCTGGGATTGATGGACTGTGGACCGGTCGAGCCGTAACACGATCCCAGAATGTTGATGCAGATTACGCAATAGGGGGCGATGCTGAAGAAGTCATTGGCGGCAAACAGCTCGGGCCACCAATCGGCAACTTCGGCGGAGCCGGAGAGCGCGTGACAGACGAGGACCACGTTGTCGCGCGCCGCGTTGAGTTCACCGTACACGGCGTACTGAAGAGTCACGGGGCGGAGTTCGCCTCCGCATTCCAGGGCGAAGCCCTCCTTTTCTGCAAAAGAGTGCTTTGCCCGGACCGACGGAATGATGGCCATCATTCTTTGTTGCTCCTACTTTGTTGCCCCTACTTTGCCGTCGCTGCTTTTGGCGACAGCCCAGTTGCCTTCTCCAATCCCTGGGTCAGGTCGGCGACGATGTCGCGCAGGTCTTCGATTCCCACCGATAAGCGCACCAATTCTGGAGTAACCCCGGTATCCCTTTGTTCGGCTTCGGAGAGCTGTTGATGGGTGGTGGACGCGGGGTGAATGACCAGCGATTTCGCGTCGCCGATGTTAGCCAGCAAGCTGAACAGGGACAGCGAGTTGATCAGCTTACGTCCCGCTTCGTACCCGCCCTTGATTCCGAACGTGACGAGCGATCCCGAGCCATTCGGCAGATACTTCTGCGCTCGCGCATAGTAGTTGCTCGAAGGCAGGCCGGGATAATTGACCCAAACGACGGCGGGGTGGGTTTCGAGGAACCTGGCTACGGCAAGCGCGTTCTCGGAGTGGCGCTGCATGCGGAGATGAAGCGTTTCAGCGCCTTGCAGCAACAGGAAAGCATTGAACGGCGAGAGCGCCGCGCCCGTGTCGCGCAGGCCCCGCACGCGGGCCTTGAGGATGAAGGCCAATGGTCCAAACGCCTCGGTGTAGGAGACCCCGTGGTAAGAGGGGTCGGGTTCGACAAGGCCCGGGAATCGTCCCGATGCCTTCCAATCGAACTTTCCGGCATCCACGATCACGCCGCCGATGGAGGTGCCGTGCCCGCCAATAAACTTGGTCGCCGAATTGATGACAATATCGGCTCCCCACTCGATGGGACGAACCAGCGCCGGGGAGGCGGAAGTATTGTCGATGACGAGAGGCAAACCGTTTTCGTGGGCGATTTGAGCCAGGGTCTCGATCTCGGCAACGTCGAGTTTTGGGTTCCCGAGCGTCTCGGTGTAAAGCGCCCTGGTCTTGGAATTGATCGCTTTCTTCAGACCATCGAAATCGTCCCCATCGACGAAGCGCACCTTGATTCCGAGCTCCGGCAGCGTGTAGTGAAAGAGATTGTAGGTTCCGCCATAGAGCGAGGTGGTGGATAGGAGTTCGTCTCCGGCGACCGCCAGAGTAATCGCAGCCAGGGTCTCGGCAGCTTGGCCGGAAGCGGTGGCCAGCGCCGCAACTCCTCCCTCCAGTGCCGCGATTCTTTTTTCGAATACATCGGTGGTCGGATTCATGATCCGGGTATAGATGTTTCCGAATTCCTTGAGCGCAAACAGTCGTGCGGCATGGTCGGCATCGTCAAACACGTACGACGTGGTTTGGTAAATGGGGACGGCGCGAGACTTCGTGGTAGGGTCAACTTCCTGGCCGCCATGAACGGCCAAAGTTCCAAAGTGCTGCTTTTGTTCGCGGTTGTTGTCCGGTGACATTTCGGCTCCTCGCCTTTCAATTATCCATTATTTGTGCAAAACGAAACGGCCAGCGATTGTGAAAACCGTGGGCCGCCAACGGCCTCTGTCTAGCCGGCACTCGGCCATCCCCGGCCCGATAATACCCCGATTCATAAAGGCCATAAACTCGATCCACATACTGTAGATTAAACATGGCAACAGCATATCATGCCGATTGCCCGCAAGCCTTGTGAAGCAGATCGCGCCTCCTTGCAATCTCTATCACGAGCGCCGTACATTGCCGAGAATTCCAGTTATGCGATGCGGTGAGGCGACAGGTTCATGGTTCGCTGGGAGGTTCGCCGAATGGTGGGCACTGTCTTTCAAGCCTTAACAGCTGTACTTCGGACGCTCGGAGGGGCGAAGCAGTGACAAAGGGTCACTGTCCCGGTTACGGAAGTTTACCTCCAAATATCCGAATGCTTTCCTCTCCCTCCCGTGCCTGTTATCAATGGATATTCCCTTGCTTTTGCGCTTGGGAATAGCAACCCGTCCTCAGGGAGGAGTTCGTCCGGAATGAAAACTTGCCCTCAATCTTGGAGGGACATGAGCGCAGCGCCACGCTTTTTTGTTGCCGTGGTCGTGCTCTGCGGGACGGTCGTTCTGACCTATTCGATGTCGCACGGCGGGAGTGAGAATCCACTCAAGTTTTCCTGCTATCTCGCGATTGCGCTGGCAGCCTCGCGGCTCAAGGTGACTCTGCCCGGAATTGCCGGGACGATGTCAGTGAACTTTCTATTTCTGCTGCTGGGTGTGCTGGAACTGAGCTTGCCGGAAGCGATGGCGCTGGGCTGTGCGGCGGTGGTCGTGCAGTACTTAGGAGACCATCCGATTCCAATTCAAGTCGCCTTCAACGTCTGTTCGACGGCACTGGCCATCGCGGTGACCTTCGCCTCGTATCGCTATTCCTTGGTGCATCGCGCCGTGAATAACCCTTCTACGTTGCTATTTCTGGCGGCGTGCGTTTACTTCGTGGCCAACACGGTTCCGGTTGCTGCTGTCATCTCCCTGACGGAGCGCAGGTCGCTGCGAAAGGTCTGGGCAGACTGCTACTTCTGGAGCTTCCCCTACTACCTGGTGGCCGCGGGCCTGGCCGGCGCGATGAGCTGGCTGCACGGCTTCACCGACTGGCAGACGTCGTTGCTGACGCTTCCGGTGGCGTACCTCATTTACAGTTCCTACCGTCTTTACCTCGGCAAACTGGAAGACGAGAAGCGGCATGTTGGATGCCTTGCAGGCCGCAGCCTTGTTGCACGACATCGGCAAGCTGGCGGTTCCCGAGCACATCATCTCGAAACCGGGGCGCCTGACGCCGGAAGAATTCGAGAAAATGAAGATTCATCCGCTGGTGGGAGCGGAAATCCTGGAACGGGTGCAATTTCCCTACCCAGTTGTGCCCATCGTACGGGCCCATCACGAAAAGTTCGATGGGACGGGGTATCCGATGGGACTGCGAGGGACCGAGATTCCGATTGGCGCCCGCATCCTATCGGCGGTGGATTTTCTTGATGCGCTGGCTTCGGACCGGCAATACCGGCGGGCGCTGCCGCTGCATGAAGCGATGGCGCGACTGGTGGAGGAAACGGGAAAGGCATTTGATCCGCAAGTGGTCAGGGTGCTCGAACGACGATACGTGGAGCTGGAGCGACTGGTTTACGAACGCACCCACGGCCTCGGCAAGCAGAGGCTATCCACGGAAGTCAAAGAGGAAGACGCGAAGGATGAGCCGTCGATCAAGCCGGCAGCCGGGTTCGCCGAGCAAGGGCGGGGGCAATTGCCGGAGCGCAGTTTCCTGAGTTCGATCGCGGCCGCTCGCCAGGAAGCGCAGACTCTTTTCGAACTCAGCCAGGATCTGGGAGCCTCGCTCAGTCTGGACGAAACGCTCTCGGTGTTTGCGGTGAAGCTGCGCCGGGTTGTGCTCTACGATGCGATTGCGATCTACATCTGCCAGGGCGATGAACTTGTGCCGGAGTATGTGAATGGCGACAACTTCCGGCTGTTTGCTTCGCTGCGCATTCCGATTGGACAGGGGCTGTCGGGGTGGGTAGCGCAAAACCGCAAACCCATCCTAAATGGCAATCCTTCGGTCGAGCCCGGTTATTTGAACGATACTTCGAAGTACAGCACGCTGATGTCAGCGCTCGCCGTTCCGCTCGATGGCTTGCAAGGGGTGGTCGGCGTGGTCGCTCTGTACCACGCGGAAAAAAATTTCTTTACCTCCGACCACCTGCGTATTTTGCGGGCGGTAACTTCCAAGATGGCGCTGGCCATCGAGAACGCGCTGAAGTACGAGCAGGCGGAGAGTTCGGCGGTTACCGATTACCTCACC
>JBEKWL010000067.1:0-18025 GCA_049513095.1 Terriglobales bacterium | reverse complement strand
AACGCGGGAAAAAGGTAAAGGCTGTGACATTGGTTATGCTCTAGCCGTCAGCTCCTGCGAGGGAGCTAAACAGCGTGGAGGCATGCACCGTCACAGCCCTTGATGCGATCACCGCTTTCGCGGTCCCAAACCCCAACTGCCCCTCGCAGAGCCGTCGGTTTTTTCAGGTCTGGCTGCCCTGCCTACTTCGGACTGGCAAAATTTTATTTAAGCCAACCCTTTCAGCCGTCGACGGGAGCAACCTTAGAGATTTGCTGGAAAATTGTCAATGCCCTTTTTTGGTGCAATTGACCGTCTGCGTGGGATCAAAACCCCGAAACGCAACCCATTGAATCGTTGTTGTTTAATGAACAGGAGATTAAATTCTTCCCGTTTTTCCACAGGAACGTTCACAGCTTCCCAGAAGCGTGAGCGGCCAGTAAGAACCCTGAGCACTTGATTGATGCGCGGTGCCCACAGAGGAACTCACGGCGTCACATTGTTTGCTGCTGTTCGTCGCTCTGATCTCTGGCGACAGTGTCACCATGGCTATAATCCTCGCGTCAGTTTTACTTCCCGCAAGAAATCATAGACCGCGGACGGCGGCAGAGTCTTGAGCGCGCTTCTATGCTGTTTCCGGAACCCTGTCACGAGACTGGGGGCATACTTCATTCTGACACGGTCGCAATTTGCCTTGAACACCTTGCGCAAGGTCGCGTCATTTGCCAAATTCGGTCGCCCATACTTGATCCGGATCGGCCATCGTCTCAGCACCTCTGGTGGGAGATGCGCCAACGACGATGGGTTTGCAGACGCCATGACCGTGACGTTGTCATAGAATCGTTTCATGCCCTGCGTCCCAATCTTGAAATTCTCATAGTGACGCGGGTCAAAGGTCATGTCATCGATGTAGAGCACGGTCCTCCATGGCCCCTCGGCCATGCGTTGTGCATACTCCCTGATCTGACCGAGATGGTCCGAAGAGATCAGGACGAGTTTCAAACCATCGATCTCGCGAACCAGCGCCTGGAGCGACAGGGTCTTGCCTACGCCTCCCTCACCTTCGAGGAGAGTGAAGGGCATATGGCTCCCTTTAACGAACGCGGTCAGCAGCATCCGAAGTCGGGCCACATTTTTTTCCTGATCGATGACTTGATCGCTCTTCGCTTCCTCAATCTCGACCGGCTCAAGTTCCCCCTGCGCTCCGGCTTCAAAAACCTCGTATTTGGTAAGCGGGTCCTGGTTCAACTGATGCATGAACGCTACCACGTGACCGAGTTCAGCGGTCCAGTCCGACGATCCCGCAAGCCTCCGGTACAACTTAGTTTCGGCGCTTCCGTCAGCATCGCGGAGTGTCAGTATCTGTTCTCGCTGTGAGTCTTCGAGATCCGCCATCTCTCGCATCTCGCCGATGAAATCCGACATCACGCCGGTATCGGTGCGGGCAATCCGCCGAGGTGGAACCCCTGCATAGGTGGGCACCCGGATAGCATGCTGGGACAGGGCATCGTGCATCTCGACAAGCAAGGCGTGATAATTCCTGAAGATCCCTTCGACATCCGTCTGGTATATCCACTGAAGTGACCGCAAAAAGTCTTCCGCATACGCCTTTACCTCTATGCCTGCGCGATCCAGCGACTCTTTCGAGAGAAAGGGATGCTTCACAAGCACACAGCTGGCCAGTTGACGGAGAAAAATATCTTGATAAGACGACCGCACGACCAGCGGCGTCTTCCCGGTGTAGGTGAAGATCAGAACCTGTTGCTGTTCAAGATAAAGGCTAATCGCATCCGCCGCCAGCTGGAATTCACTCTTCCCGTCACCCAGCACGACTCTGAACGCGGGCTCAACCTTCTCGTATAACCGCTCCAGCGCGGGCACGCTCCGATTGTCCTGAGCGTCCAAGATGCTTCTCGACAGAGACTTCAATTCGTCCTCCAGGCGCAACATCGCCCTCGAGAACGGAATCGGGTCAAGTCCTTTGTGGTTCCAGGCTACCGGGCTATACGTGATGATGTTATTAAGCGAAAGAGTAAACTTCCAGGTATCCCGCAAGAGATCGTTTGTGCGGGTGCCAAATCCGCCAAGGACGTCTGCCAAATCCCTCATAGAGATCGCCCTCTATCTCCAATTGTACTCGCGGACAGTCCGCTAGTCGGCTTGGTTCACGTCCTCGCGGGCATTTTCTTTTTCTCAATCTCGTCCGGATGGCGATCTGCCTTTTTCTCCAGTTGTTCAGTCTGCCGCTGTAATCCGTCGGCCTTGGTGCGTTTCTTTGCCATGCCCACAGCTTGACACAAACCTGGTGCCAAAGCGAGGTTCAACGAGGATTGTCACCACTGATCCTAGTCCGGCCCTTTCCTGGCTAAACATCCTTCAGTTGGTCCTCATCCATCCCGAAGTAGTGGCCCAGTTCATGGATGACCGTAAGGCGGATTTGTTCGCGGACTTCGGCCTCGCTGGAGCAGACCGCTTCGATATTCTTCTGATAAAGCACGATGTGATCGGGCCCCGTCGGCAGGTCAAATATGCTCTTCTTGGTCGTGGGCACGCCATGGAAGACACCCAGAAGCAACCGCCTTTGCTGCCCTGAACGCAGTTTAGAAGATGGCTGGTTCGGCGGCATATCCTCAACCAGAACAGCGACGTTGCGAATGCGACTGCGAAATTCCCGGGGGAGCGAGTCGAGCGCCTCCTCGACTACCTTGGCGAAATGTTCACGCTTCATCCTTCACCCATTGAAATAGATCGCCGTTGTGTCAACCTCATTAAACTGTGTAAGCCGGCAATGAATGCCCGCCCATCATCGTGAATGATCCACCCTGCGGCAAGCATAGCTACAATGGACTACGCCTGACCATCATTGCAGATTGGGTCCGGGAGCCGCGGCCGTGATGAAAGATCTACCCCTGTCGAAAGTCTACCAGTTGCTCGAACCGGGCCCGGTGGTGCTGCTGACGACCGCCCGCAAGGGCCGTGCCAACGTCATGACGATGTCCTGGCATATGATGGTCGAGTTTGAGCCGCCGCTGGTTGCCTGTGTCGTCAGCAGCGCCAATTACAGCTTTGCCGCATTGCGGGCGACCAAAGAGTGCGTGATCGCTGTTCCGGCGCTGGAACTGGCGGCCAAAGTCGTGGAAGTCGGCAACTGCTCGGGCCGGGACGTAGAGAAGTTCGAGAGATTCGCTCTGACGCCGGCGCCAGCCGAGCGCGTGACGCCGCCGCTGGTGGCCGAGTGTTTCGCCAATCTCGAATGCAAGGTGGCCGATACCGGTCTCGTCGACAAGTACAATCTCTTCATCCTTGAAGTGCTCAAGGCCTGGATCGATCCCGCTCAAAAGAATCCAAAGACCATCCACCATCACGGATACGGCAGGTTCGCTGTGGACGGCGAGATGATCGAGCTGAAGTCGAGAATGCGATAACTGATTGGCGCGAAAGAAAACATCCGCCCTCTGACTTTGACAAATCGCAGCCTCCGCGCAATAATTGCGACTGATAGTCGTAAATGAGTGCTGGTCGCTAATGGCTAACAGTCATACATCTCACTCCGCCGCTCTCATCCAAGCTCTCGCTTCCGAGAACCTTCCTCACTTGCAAGGCATGGGACGCCGCCAGCGTCGTGCCGCCGAAACTCGTGTGCGCTTGTTCCGTTGCGCGCTTCAGCTTTTTGCCGAGCGTGGTTTCCCCAATGTCACGGTGGAAGACATCACCGACGGCGCGGATGTGGGCAAGGGTACCTTCTTCAACTATTTCGAGAGCAAAGATCACGTGCTCGGTGTGATGGCTGAAATTCAGCTGGGCAAGGTAAGAGAAGCCGTGACGCTGGCCGAATCCGGCAAACAGACTATTCAATCGGTGTTGCATCGTCTGTTCCTTCGCGTCGCCGAGGAACCCGGGCGCAGTCCCGACCTCGCCCGTGCCCTGATCTCCTCCTTTCTCGCAAGCAAGGCCGTTCGTGGCCTTATCGACCGCAACTTCTCCGAAGGACGCAAGATGATCGCCCGGGTCGTGGCCGCAGGGCAAAAGCGCGGAGAGATCGACCCTCGCCTGAAAAAAAAGAAGGTTGCGCTTCAGCTCCAGCAAGCGTTCATGGGAACGCTCCTGCTTTGGTCGCTGCAGGGCCGGCCTGCGCTCGAAGCATGGGTCGAAGAAAGCTTTCAACATTTTTGGAGGGCAATCGCCATCTCCAGTCATGAGCAAAAGCGATGAAATGCAATTTCCGTACTGTCGTCATCCTGTCGCTGGCAAGCGTGATCAGCGGTGCAATCAGCGCAGCCCAGGAACCTACGCCCTACCGTCTCACGTTACGCGATGCTATTCAGAAGGCGCTGCAGGCCAACCTCAACGTGCTCGTCGCCGACACCCGGGTCGAGGAAGCCGAGGGCACTCGCATACGCCGCTTATCGGCCGCTCTCCTTCCGCAGGTACGCGTGCAAAGCTACGCCAACTTCCAGAACCGCTCCCTGAGCGCTTTCGGAATCTCGCTTCCTGGCGTCCCCGCGGTGGTTGGACCGTTTTCCAATTACGATTTTCGCTTCTATGCACAGCAGAACATCGTCGATCTTCAGAGTTATCGCGGGTGGAAAGCCAGCGAGCGGGCGCTTGATGCCGGCAAAATGGATTACCAGGATGCACGCGATCTCATCATCCGTGCCGTTGCCAGCCTCTATCTCAACGCCCAGTCTGCCGCGGCGCGTGCCGATGCCGCCCAATCCCGCGTGACCGACTCGGATGTTTTGTACAAGCTCGCGAAAGATAAGCACGACGCTGGGACCGCGACTGGCGTGGACGTGTTGCGCTCGCAGGTACAGCTCGCGAATGACAAGCAGGCTCTGCTGGTCGCGCAGAACCAGTACAAACAATCGCTGCTCTCCCTCGCGCGCAACCTGGGTATGAGGCCAAGTACGCCTTTGGAACTCGCCGAGCCGCTCCGCTATCAGCCCCTAATCCAGCCTCAAGCCGAGGCCCTTGTGCCCTCCGCAGTCCTCGCGCGCCCCGATTATCTGTCGCTTGCCAGCCAGCGCCAGGGATTGGTCGAGCAGCAACGCGCCAGCCGTGCCCGCTACTATCCGAAATTAAGCATCAATGGGAACTATGGCGAACTGGGCCGCAGCATTGGAAGCGTGCAGGGCATCGGCATGATTCAAGGCCAGATCGACTTTACCGTGTTTGATCGCGATCGCAGCGGCGAGGCCCAGGAACTTGCCAGCCGCGTCAAACGCATTGACGATCAAATCGCCGATTTGCGCCGCGGCATCGAAGAGGAAATTCACGAGGCGCTGCTGAATCTCGATTCCGCGGCCGAACAGGTCGCTGTCGCCAAAGAAGGGCAGGACCTGGCGCAGCGTGAACTCGAACTCGCGCAAGATCGTTTTCAGGCGGGTACAACCAACAACGTTGAGGTGGTCACTGCCCAAGACGAGCTCGCCCGCGCGCAGGAGAACTACATTCTTGCCGTCTCCAGCCACGCGGACGCAAAGTTCGCGCTGGCGCGAGCCGCGGGCGATACGGAAAACAACATTGGACAGTATCTGGGCAATCCGTAAGCGATTTGCCGGCCGGGCTGTGACCTATGTTTATACGAATGTTCGCGCCCGCGAGGTTTGAATTATGAAGCGACTTATACCTGTTCTGATCCTGCTGGCTGCGGCGATCGCCGCCGGTGTGTATCTTTATCCGCGTCTGACCAGGAAATCGGAGCCCGAGAATCGGCTCACGCTCTCTGGCAATATCGAAGCGCACGAGAGCCTGGTGAGCTTCAAGGTGCAGGGACGCATTGTCGACTTGCCGGTCGAGGAAGGCCAGTCGGTTGAGCAAGGCACGTTGCTCGCGCAACTGGATGACGCCGACTACAAGCAGAAGGTCCGGATCGACGAGGCCAACGTTCATGTGCGCGAATCCAACCTCGCGCTCACGCTCGCTGGAACCCGCGAGCAGGAAGTGAAAGCATCGCAGCAAACCATGTTCGATGCACAAGCCGATCTGCAGGAGAAGAAGCTCGACTACGATCGCGCCCAGCGTCTCTTCAGCAAAGATGAGGTCTCCGCGCAGGACCGCGACCTCGCGGATACTGCGCTGAAGCGTGCCGAGGCGACTTTCCGGGCAGCGCAGCAGCGTTATAACGAAGCCGTCGAAGGCAGCCGCAAAGAAGATATCGTGATCGCTCGCGCCAACCTCAGGGAAGCCCACGCCAATTGGGGCCTATCACGAGTTAACTTAGAGTACACAACCCTCCGCGCCCCCTTTGCCGGTGTGATCACCGTGCGCCAGACTGAACTCGGAGAAGTAGTCGTTCCCGGCACGCCGGTGGTCACGCTCGCCGACCTCGATCACATCTGGTTGCGCGCGTATGTCGCCGAAACCGATCTGGGCCGCGTCCGTTGGGGCCAGGAAGCAACCATCTCCACCGATACCTATCCCGGCAAGCAGTACCGCGGACGCGTCTCGTTCATCTCCTCGAGCGCCGAATTCACACCCAAAAGCGTTCAAACCTACAAGGAACGTGTCACCCTCGTCTATCGCATCAAGATCGATATCGATAATCCCAATCGCGAACTCAAACCCGGCATGCCCGCTGACGCTCACATCGATCTTGCCGCAGCCGGCCCAAACGCGCGCCAACGGGAACTTGCGCCGCAGAAGTAATAAGCAATGACGGAGCAACCCCAATCCGCAATTATCGCCGAGGGGCTTACGAAGAGCTTTCCGGGCATACTTGCGGTCGATCACCTGAGCTTTGACGTGAGTTCCGGAGAAATCTTTGGCCTGGTAGGTCCCGATGGTGCAGGAAAAACAACCACGCTCCGCATGCTCGCGGGCATCATGCCGCCCGATAAGGGGACGGCCAGTGTCGCTGGCTTTAATGTCGTTCACGATCCTGAAGGAGCTAAGCACCACCTCAGCTACATGCCGCAGCGCTTCGGGCTTTATGAAGACCTCACCGTCGATGAAAACATTCGCTTCTACGCCGACCTGTTCGGAGTGAAAAAGGCTGAGCGCGGTGAGCGTTCCACCCAACTGTTACAGGCAGCCGGCATGGGAGAATTCCGCAAGCGTCTCGCCGGGAAGCTTTCCGGCGGCATGAAGCAAAAACTAGGCCTGGTCTGTGCGCTCATTCATCGCCCCAAGGTGATCCTGCTGGATGAACCCACCACGGGCGTCGATCCCGTTTCACGCCGCGACTTCTGGCGCATCCTTTATGAACTAGCCTCGGAAGGTGTCGCGATCCTCACCTCCACCGCCTACCTCGACGAAGCGGAGCGCTGTCATCGCGTCGCCTTGCTCCATCAGGGCAAGCTGCTCTTCTGCGACACGCCTGCAAATCTCAAGGCCAAGCTGGGCAAAGGCGTCTTGTCTGTCACCTCGTCCGAGCCACGCAGATTGCGTGGCCAACTCGAGCACGCAATTGGAATCTCCAGTCTCGTGCTGACCGGCGATGGCCTGCACATCGTGGTTGACGATGCCGCCCGCCGCATCCCCGAATTCGAGGCCCGGCTGAACAACGCGCACGTACCATTCAACGCGTTCCAACAAGTCACGCCCACGATTGAGGACCTCTTCGTCGATGCGGTCAGCAGTGGAGCGTCAGTGCATGCTTCGTGAACCCATGCTTGAGGACAACAACTCTGTTGTGATTGAGAACCTGGTCAAGCAGTTCGGTGACTTTGTTGCCGTCGATAGCATCAATCTCAAGATCCGCAAAGGCGAGGTGTTTGGCTTTCTCGGGCCGAATGGCGCCGGCAAGTCCACTACCATCCGCATGCTCTGCGGTCTGCTGACGCCCACATCCGGCCGCGCGCAGGTTGCAGGATATGACGTCGGCCGCGAACCTGAATCCGTTCGCCAGAACATCGGTTACATGTCGCAGAAGTTCTCTCTCTATAACGATCTCAAGGTGATCGAAAACATACGCCTGTTCGCTGGCCTCTACAGCGTGCCTTCAAACCAGCTCAGGGAACGAATCGAATGGGCACTGGAAATGGCGAACCTCAAAGGCCAGGAGAACCTGATTACCAGTACGCTTCCCGGTGGCTGGAAGCAACGCCTCGCCCTGGGCTGCGCGGTGTTGCACAAACCGCCCGTCATCTTTCTGGATGAGCCTACTTCCGGTGTCGATCCCATCTCGCGCCGCCAGTTCTGGGACCTGATTCACCACATGGCAGAGGAGGGCGTGACCGTCTTCGTAACCACGCACTACATGGAAGAGGCCGAATACTGCAACCGTCTTGCGCTGATCTTTCGGGGAAAGATTGTCGCCCTGGGCACGCCTTCGGAGCTAAAGCAGAAATCGATGAACGGCGAACTGCTACTGGTCGAGTGCGAACCGCTGGGCCAGGCAGTGGAAGTCCTGCAATCCGCTCCGAACGTGATCGATGCCGCGGTCTTCGGCAACGCTCTGCACCTGGTTGTGCGTGATGCTACGGCTGCGGTCCCACAGGTTCAGAAGTATTTGTCGGATCACAGCATCACGGTTGGCCGTATCGAGAAGATACATCCCAGCCTGGAAGACGTTTTCGTCTCGCTTACAACAGCGCGCGATTCGGGAAAGGAACGGACAGCATGAGCTTCACTCGCTTCCTGGCCGTGGCTACTAAAGAAGTCGTCCAGATCCTCCGCGACTCGCGCAGTCTGATCATTGTGGTGATTATGCCGCCGATTCTGGTGCTGCTGTTTGGTTACGGCGTCAATCTCGATCTCAAGGGCCTGCCCGTTTACGTGTACGACCGCGACGGCAGCCAGCAGAGCCAGGATCTCCTGAAGCGCTTCCAGGCCAGCGCGTACTTCGACGTCGTGCGGGTTGTGAACGACTATCCTGCGCTCGCCCGATCGCTCGATGACGGCCACGCCAAAATGGGGATCGTTGTCCCGTGGGATTTCTCCGAGCGCCTGCGCGACGGCCGCCCTGCCCCGGTTCAGGCGCTGGTCGACGGCACTGATGACAACACTGCCAATGTCCTGATCGGCTATGCCCAAGCCGTCGTTCAAGGCTATTCGTCGGACATCCAACTCGCTTGGCTTCGCAGCCGTGGCCAACTCGCCCAGCCCGCTACCGTCAGTGTTGAAACCCGTACCTGGTACAACGAGGATCTCGAGAGCAGCGCATTCATCGTTCCCGGCGTGCTTGCCCTGGTCATGTCCGTGATCGGAGCGTTCCTCACCTCGCTCACCATCGCGCGCGAATGGGAACGCGGCACCATGGAGCAGTTGATTTCAACTCCGGTTACGCCGGTTGAGATCATGCTGGGCAAGCTGCTGCCCTATTTCGCCATTGGAATGTTCGACGTCATCGTCTGCGCCCTGATTGCCATCTATTGGTTCCACGTTCCCTTCCGGGGTTCTTTTCTAACTCTGCTTTTCAGCTCGGCCATGTTTCTGGTGGTCGTGCTTTCGCTCGGATTCTTTATCTCCGTGATCGCAAAAAGTCAGCTCGCGGCCAGTCAAATCGCATTGCTCATTACCTTCCTTCCAGCATTTCTGCTCTCCGGATTTCTGTATGCGATTGAGCAAATGCCCGTAGTGTTGCAATGGATCACTCGCATCCTGCCGGCGCGCTACTACGTCTCGGTGCTGAAGAAAATCTTCCTCAAGGGAACGCCCACGGCTTTGCTCTACACCGACCTGGTTCCCCTGGCTGTGTTCACAATCGTGCTGGCACTGCTCGCCACCCGTGCATTCCACAAGAGGCTGGCGTAAAGGAGAGGATGAACTATGCTGGCGCGCCTCAAGCAGATGTTGATCAAAGAGTTCATCCAGGTCTTCCGCGACAAACGCACCCGCTTCGTGCTGTTCGGCCCGCCGATTATCCAGATGCTGGTCTTCGGATACGCAGCCACTTTCGAGATTCATCACGTCCCAACGGTGGTGCTCGATCTCGACCATAGCCAGGAGAGCCGTGAACTGATCTCCCGTTTTTCTTCCAGCCCCTATTTCGACGTGCAACGCCAACTGACCGACTACCGCCAGATCGGCGATCTCATCGATCAAGGCAAGGCGACGGTCGGTCTCGACATCAATGCCAGCTTCGCCCAGAACCTGCGCAAGGGTCAGACCGCGCCCTTGCAAGTGATCGTCGATGCGACCAATTCGAACACCGCCCTGATCGCCTCCGGCTACATCACGCAGATCGCACTCGGCTTTGCTCAGGACTACCAGAAAGACCGTATCTACCGCATCTCACCGCAATTGATGGAGGAAATGCCCTCTGTACAGCTCGAGCAGCGGCCGTGGTACAACCCCGACCTCAGGAGCCGCTGGTTTTTCATCCCCGGAATTATCGGCAGTCTTACCCTCGTGCTCGTGGTGACTCTCACGGCCTTTGCCGTGGTTCGCGAACGCGAGATCGGCACCCTCGAGCAGATCATGGTGACCCCCATCCGCCCAGCCGAGTTTATCCTCGGCAAGACGCTGCCCTTCTTTCTGATTGGCCTCTTCGATGTTTCGCTGATTGCCACGGTAGGAACGATGTGGTTCCAGGTTCCATTTCGCGGTCAGATCCTCGTTTTGTTCGCGGGCGCGATTCTCTTTCTGCTATGCATGTTGGGCGCGGGCCTGTTGATCTCGACCGTCTCGTCCACCCAGCAACAAGCGATGGTGACCGCCTTCTTCTTTATTATGCCCGCCATAACTTTCTCCGGCTTCGGATTCCCCATCAGCACCATGCCGCCGTGGCTGCAATATCTCACCTACCTCAGCCCGTTACGTTATTTTCTGGTCGTGCTCCGCGGCACCTACCTAAAAGGGGTGGGCATGGAGATTCTCTGGCCCCAGATGCTCGCCATGGGCGCCTTGGGAATCAGTCTGCTCACCATCGCTGTCCTGCGCTTCCACAAAGCGCTCGACTGAGCCTGTTACCCCAGCTTTCGTCCCAGGGCACGCAATACGAAGCGTATCCGATCAGGCCAAGGCAAACGGCCCAGATTTGTGCGCACCACGCCGCGTGTGAAGTAGGTCTTCTGGGAATAGTCGATTGCGACCTCGACGACCACAGGACGACCCGACCCAGTTAGTGTGAGCGCATGTTTGAGAATCGCCTCCGCATCGGCATTACGACGCAATGCCACGTACTCTACGCCAACACCCCGGCAAATGGCGGCCAAGTCATAGTCGGGAACCTCGCTGCAGGTCTTCTGTCCCAGCGCGATTTGCTGAAACTGCGCAATCTGCGCTAACTCGCGGTCGCGCAAGACCAGCACCATTACGGGCAGATTCAGCTGGCGCGCGGTGAGCAGTTCCAAACCGGTCATCAGGAATGCACCATCGCCCGCCAGGCAAATCACCCGCCGATCAGGACAGGCGAGTGCAGCTCCGAGTGCGGCAGGCACTGCGTAACCCATGCATGAATAGTCAACCGGCGCCAGGAACGAACGCGGACGTTGCAGCCGTAAGCACTCCATGGCCAGGAAGGTTCCGTTGCCGCTGTCGGTGGTATAGATCGCGTCGTTCCCAACCAGCTGCTGCACTGTTGCCAGAAGGTGAGGCGGGTACACGCCTTCGGAATTATTTGGCGTTTTCCAATCCTGCCTGACCTCTTCGTGGCCGGATCGTAGGTCGCGTCGTAACGATTCATCAACAGAGCGTGCCGTCAGCTGAGGAAGCAGGGCGCCGACAAAACTTGCGGCATCCGAAACTACGGGTAGATCTGCGGGGTAGTTCTTTCCCAGTACCGAGGGATCTATATCCACGTGGATCAATTTGCCGGGTGGCGTCATGCCATAGCTTCCCGTGCCCACCTCAGAGAAGCGGCAACCGATCGCCAAAGTAAGGTCGCAAGAGGCCGCGATCTTGCGCACGAACGAAGGTGCGGCCGCGCCAAACCCGCACCACAACCAAAGAGGATGCGTCTCGTTGAACACGCCTTTGCCTGAGATGGTCGTCGCGACCGGAGCATTCAATCGTTCCGCCAAAGCCACGAGATCGGCGCCGGCCTCAATGGCTCCGAGGCCGAGATAAAGCAGGGGCCGGCGGCTGGCTTCGATCCATTGGCGAGCCTGCTCGACAAGTTCCCCTCGGGCAGCGGGCGGCGCCGGCTGCGGATCGGGCAACTCCAGAGCGGAATCATGACGAAAGAAGTAGTGCTCAGCGGGAATCTCGACCAACGCCGGTCCGGCCGGGGCACTGCGCGCAATTTGGCAAGCGCGACGGACGGTCGCGTAGATTTCCGATCCGTTCTCCGCGTGTAACTGGACCTTGGTCACGGGTCGCGCGATAGCGAGTTGGTCCACGTCGTGCAGTTGGAACGCCCTTCCCGTGTCGCGCCGAATCCCGCAAGCGAGCACGAGCATGGGGATTCCATCGAGATAAGCTTCGGCAATCCCCGAGAGCGCATGCGTCAGTCCTGCTCCGGGAACCAGGTTCACCGCCGCAAGCCGCCCGGAAGCACGCGCGACTCCATCCGCCATGAAGGAAGCGCTCTGTTCATCCGTGACGAGGACCGGGCGCACGCTGCTCGAACGGGCGAGTGAATCGTAGAGCTCGATGTTGTGTGTGCCCGGAATGCCGAAAGTGAAACCTACACCTTCATCTTCCAGCGCGCGCACAACGATGTCGCCACCCGTCATCTTCATAGCATCTTGCTCATAGCAGCGCACTCGTATTCTGGCGGATGGTCTCCGCCACACGGTCAGCCAGGGCCATGATGGTCAGGTAAGGATTGATTTCCAGCGAATTCGGGAACAGGCTCGAATCGGCCACATACAGCCACGGAACTCCATGCACCCGGCCGTAAGAATCGGTCACCGAATCCTCGGGACCACTTCCCATCGCGCAACCTCCCTGCAAGTGCGCGGACGAGATTGAAAGCTTCCCGGGTTTGAAATCCGGGTTTTTCGCAATCTGGTCAAGATGTTCCGCGTCCGCGCGTTCGATTGTCGGAGAGTGTGCAACCGGCACATGCGCCCGAACCGCCCCGGCTGCAAAAGAGATCTTCGCCGATGTAATCGCGCCCTGCACCAGGCCGTGAATCGCCTCCGGTGTGAAGCGGTAGTGAACCACCGGGCGCCCATCGCCATCTACCGTCACGCGATTATGGTCATCCACCTGGTCACACGCCAGCACCAGGATCATCTGCAGCCGCGGAAAGGCGCGCATGAAGCGACTGTGTTCCTCACCGAACCCAACCATCGCCTTGGCGGTCGTGAACGGGAAGTACATGCAGGTCTCGAGCAGGAAGTGATCGCTCTCGGCAAATTGGTCGAGGTAGAAACTCTTGGGGTGACCGACGGCGTTGGTGATCGGCCGGCTGTGTTCGGCGACCATGATGAATGCAGGATGACAGGTGAACCCGCGTCCCAATCGCGGCAGGCCTCGGCCAAACCCGGAGCGCAGCAGCAGCGCCGGAGAATTCACCGCCCCGCCGCAAACCACCACGACTTTGGCGTCGATCTGGTAGTCGCCTGCTTCCCAGGTTGAGGGCTCGCCCTTATTGCCTTCCGCTTTCTCGCTGACCCTTGCAAATATCTTCTGGTTTTCGATCCGCTGCACGTCGCAGCGCGTCACCACTTCCACCCCGTTATTTTCCGCGCGCGGCAATTGAACGCGATGAGTGCCTTGTTTCGCCTGGTTCGGACAGCCCAGATTACACAAGCTCGATCCCCGGCACCCTTTCAGATTTACCGGAAACTGCTGCACGCGATAGCCCAGCTGCCGGCATCCCTCGACGAACAGGCGGTTGTTCTGGTTGAGCAGCGGCTCCTCCAACAGGTGAACATTGTTTTCCGCCACGTATTTTTGCGCGCGTTGTTCCACGTCAGCAAATGTCAGCCCCGGCACGTTCCAGCGCCGCAGGACTCGCTCCGGGGGAAGCAGCGACGTGCCCGTGTACACGACCGTGGATCCGCCATACGCGCTTCCAAAGGCTAGTGTCATCGTTTGCTCGGCGGTCAGGAACCCTCCGCCGTCCTCGTAGAGCGCCGTCGCCATCTCCACTTCGCGGCCCGTAAATTCCTCATCGCTGAGCTTCGCACCCTTCTCGAGGACTGCGATACGCACGCCGTCGCGGCATAGCGACGACAGCTCTAGCGCCACCGTCCCTCCGCCGGCGCCGGAGCCGATGATAACGATGTCATAGCTGCGGTGCTTCATCTTTATTGCACCGCCTCCCAGCCGCGCGGATCGGGACGATAGCCGATGGCGTGTGCGCCTTCGGCTCGTCCGTAATAACCCAGAAATGCGAGGGTACGCAGGCCCCAGAATCCACAGCGGATACGTTCTACAGGGTGATTCTGCAAGTGATGTAGCACGCGGCTGCGCCGCTCGTCCCCCAACGCAACAAAAGTGCGGCCATAGCGCACCACCGGCAGCCACTGGATCGCACGCAGGAAAAGTTGCAGCTGCCCCCGCAGAGCTGGCGATCGAATCTCGAGTGTATCCTCCACCAGCTTTTCCAATGCCAGCCAGCCGGGCTCGTCCAGTTGTTTCGCCTCGGGCACAACCGTCACGACCACTGCCCGAAATACCGCGCGCACCGGGGCCAGCACCGAACCTGACGATTCCTTCGCTGTTGCACTTGGCATGCTCCCCTCGCCATGCTGAGTGTAATTGACGGCGCAGACCTGCAGAAGACCATCCCAGGAAGTTTCTTAGAACTTGTTTCGTGGGCCCAATCCCGTATTTCCAGCTGTTGTGAATCCCGTCTGCATGGTTCAGACAACTGCCCAATCAGGTTTGCAAAGACACTTTGCACCGTGATCCATGTCGCTGCTTCCTGTGATGACGATCACAGACCTCTAGCGGCAAATGAATATTCCATTTACATTCAATGACTTGCAACGCGCCACTTTACAGGCAAGCAGGTTCCGGCATAGATTTGACACCGATAGTTTGAACAGCGGAGTTTATGTCGCGACCTTTCCCTTATCACGAACGGCCCGCACCCTCACTCCCTGCCAGAACCATGGCTGAAGCTATCTTTTCCAGTGATTTCCTGGAGACCCTTCCGGATGCGGTCGTCGCCGTCGATCGCGATGGAACCATCATTCAAGTCAATTCACAAGCGCAAGAGCTATTTGGCTATCTCCGCGACGAATTAATTGGGCAGAAGGTCGAAGTGCTTGTCCCGGAGAGCTATCGCCGCCAGCACCACCATCATCGCCAGAATTTCGCGGCAGCCCCGAAGACGCGACGAATGGGAGCGGATTTGGATCTCTACGGAAGACGCCGCAATGGCTCGGAATTTCCGGTAGAGATTAGTCTCAGCCCTGTCTCCACGGAGAATGGAACGTTCGTCTTGAGCGCGATCCGCGATATCAGCGATCGCAAGCGCATCGCAGAAGAACTGCGCCGGGCGAACGAAGAACTGCATCGGAGAACGGCCGAGCAACTTGGGGAGTACCGCTCCAGGCTGGCTTCGATTATCGATTCCTCCGACGACGCCATCATTGGCAAAGACTTGGACGGCATCATTACCAGTTGGAACAAGGGAGCCGAGCGCATTTATGGTTACACGCCAGAGGAGGCCGTCGGAAAGCACATATCCTTTCTAGTTCCCAGCGAGCGGCCGGACGAAATCCCGGGGATTCTACGGAAAATCGCACAAGGGGAAACCATCCAGCATTACGAATCGGCGCGGGTGACCAAGGACGGTCGCCGGCTCGACGTTTCCATTTCCGTATCTCCCTTGCGCGATGCAAAAGGCGACATCGTGGGAGCATCCGCCATTGCGCGCGACATCACGGCCCAGAAAAGGGCTGAGAGCCAGCTTCGTCAATCGCAGAAGATGGAAGCAATCGGCCGGCTTGCCGGAGGAGTCGCGCACGACTTTAACAATGTCCTGGCCATTGTTAATGCCTGCACCGAATTCCTCCGCGACCGCATCGATCCCGAAGCAGGACCGGCGCACTACATCGAGAACATCAAGAATGCAACCGAGCGGGGCGCATTATTGACCAGGCAACTGCTCGCCTTCAGCCGGACTCCCGAAATCCAACCCCGTGTTCTCGATCTCAACGAGCGCTTAAAGGACATCGGCAAGCTCCTGCGCCCGCTGATGGGAGACGATGTGGAGATTCTCATTGTTTCCAAATCACCCGCGGCCGTGGTCGAGGCCGACCCTGGCCAGCTCGACCAGGTCGTGGTAAACCTCGCGGTGAACGCGCGCGACGCTATGCCTAATGGCGGCAAGTTTATTCTCGAAACTCGCGCCACAAGATTCGATGAGGCCTTTGCCGAGCAGCATCAAAACATGGCAGCAGGAAAATACGTCGTGCTCGCCGTCAGCGATACCGGCAACGGTATGGACGAAGCTACCGTGTCGCGCATCTTCGAGCCCTTCTTTACCACCAAAGAAGTGGGCAAGGGAACCGGTTTAGGCCTGGCCACCGTCTATGGCATCGTCAAGCAGAGCGCAGGACACATCCTGGTCTACAGTGAACTGGGACACGGAACGACGTTTAAGATATATCTCCCCTGCGCCGACCACAAAATCGGGATCGAATCCAAGCCGGAACTGGAGATCGTCGCTCCGAAGCGGCAAGGGACCACGATCCTGCTCGTCGAAGACGACGAAATCATGCGCAGCTTGACTCGACAAGTCCTCCAGGAACACGGCTATACCGTGTTCGACGCGGATGACGGCAAGTCCGCCCTCGAATGGGTGGAGTCTCATCCGGGGCAAATTGATCTGCTGTTGACCGACGTGGTGATGCGCCGCATGAGCGGTCCAGAACTGGTTGAGCGCCTGAGCGCCTCTCACCCGAACCTGCAAGTCATATACATGTCAGGTTATACAGGTGAACTGATCGCGGAACGCGAAGTGTTGAAGCGTGGCGTAACGCTCCTCGAAAAGCCTTTTACCCGAACCGCTCTACTGAATACCATCCATACGACGTTGGGGTGAAAAATGGTGACTCGAAGCTACAACCAGACGAACGCGAATCGTCCGCCACCGTTCGGATGACCAACCGGTCGGTGATGGAGATCACACATCGCTGTGTGAAACCACCCACTTTCGAGCCATCAGCCCCGGTGGGAAGCGGTCATGGCCGCATCTCGCAATATCAAGTTAACCAACTTAGTTTGTTTAACTTGGACGACTTTAACTGAAGTCTTACGCCGCCTGAGAGAAAGTGGCGAGGGACTTGCCATAGCACCTGCGAGCGGAGGCAACAAATGGCCACACACGTCGTAAACGAAGCTTTAAGGCTGGCGACAACGGACAAGACCTTTTGCGATCTTCCTCCAGCCATTGCCGATACCTTGGAGCAAGAAGCCCTCACCACCACCTACCCCACGGGAGCGGTTTTGTTCGCCGAGGGCCAGGCTCCGCGCGGAGTGTTCATCGTGCGTCGAGGCCGGGTGAAGCTTTCCATCTGCGGCAGCGACGGCAGGACACTGATTCTCCGCATTGTCGACCCCGGTTGCCCATTGGGAGTAGCCGCCGTGGTTTCCGGACGCCCCTATGAAGCTACCGCCGAGACCCAGGAACCGTCCGAGATCAGCTTCCTGCGACACAGCGATTTGCTGAACCTGATGCGCCAGCACGGTGAGTTTGCCCTGTGGGTGACGCAGCACATCAGCCAGGATTACGCGTCCACTTGCCGCGAAATCCGTGACCTCATCCTTTCCGATTCGGCCAGCGAAAAACTGGCTCGCCTGCTCGTCGGATGGCTCGACCAGAACACCTCATCCAAGAACCCCAGCCAGGTGAAGTTGGCATTGACTCACGAAGAGATCGGGCAGATGATCGGCTCTTCGCGCGAGACGGTCAGCCGGCTTTTCGCGGGCTTTAAAAAGCAGCATCTCATCCAGCAGAGCGGCTCTACTCTGGTGATTCCCGATCGCGTTGCGTTAGAATCGCTGATCACCGCTTAAGTGTTTTTGGCGAAGTAAGGCATTGGGAAGTAAGATAAGCCGCTCGTCGGGGCCGGGACATCCTCCTGCCGGCCCCGTTTTCTTTTGACAGCATGTACGAGGGTGGCCCTCGATAGGAGAGAAGGCTCTGTCAAGGGCAAAAATATCCTGGGCAGTGCCGAAGCACCGCTTGCTTTGCCAGAGAGGTTGAGGACCAAGGCTCTGGAAATCTCACGCTGAATCACCTACCGGTGGAAGA
>JBEKWL010000066.1:0-18128 GCA_049513095.1 Terriglobales bacterium | reverse complement strand
GGTTGGTAGAGCAAAAGCAAGAGCTTCAACGAGAGCGAAATGGCGCGCTCTTCAGAGTGCACGGAGCAGTACGCTCAAAAAGTGTTTGACAGCGCCGACATTGTTAGAGACGGGATTTTGCGCCAACCATCCTTTTGAGATCGCGCCAACCCCACGGCTTTCATTGACTTGCCCGGTCAAGAGACGTACCATTTCCGGCCAGTGATCGGCCAGACCATCTCGCACTATCGCATCGTCGAGAAACTCGGCGGTGGCGGCATGGGTGTTGTGTACAAGGCGGAAGACACCCGGCTCCATCGTTTTGTAGCCCTCAAGTTCTTGCCCGATGAAGTTGCTCGCGACCCGCAGACATTGGCTCGTTTTCAACGCGAAGCGCAAGCTGCCTCTGCGCTGAATCACCCCAATATTTGCACAATTCACGACATTGGCGAGGAGAACGGGCGGGCGTTCATCGCAATGGAGTTTCTGGATGGACTGACGCTGAAGCATCGCATTGCTGGCCGACCGATGGAAACCGAGTTGATTTTGTCGCTGGCGATCGAGATTGCGGACGCACTCGACGCGGCTCACTCCGAAGGCATCGTCCACCGCGACATCAAGCCCGCCAACATATTCGTGACGAAGCGCGGCCACGCCAAGATTCTTGATTTTGGGCTGGCGAAGGTCATGGTCACAGCCAGTTCTTCGAGCAACATTGGGTCTTTTAACACGCAGACGGGGTCCATTGATCAGCAGCACCTGACCAGTCCCGGTGCAGCGCTGGGCACCGTTGCCTATATGTCGCCGGAGCAAGCGCGAGCGAAGGAACTGGATGCGCGTAGCGATCTGTTCTCCTTCGGCGCTGTGCTGTACGAGATGGCAACAGGCGCATTGCCTTTTCGTGGGGACAGTACAGCAACCATCTTCGAGGCAATCCTGAACCGCGAACCAGTCCCCGCAGTGCGGCTGAATCCTGATTTGCCGCCCAAGCTGGAAGACATCATCAACAAGGCACTGGAGAAAGACCGCGACTTGCGCTATCAGGTTGCGTCAGAGATGCGGGCCGACCTAAAGCGGCTGAAACGGGAAACAGAATCACGGCACGGAGTATCAGCGAGTTCCGGCACTGTAGCGGTCGCACAGGAAAGTGGTTCTCAGGTCGCCCAACCCCCCTCGCCAGCATCCGGTTCCTCCCCTGCGTTTGCTCCATCTCCGTTATCGAGCGCCGCGAAGGTCGCCGAAGTTCACGTCGTGGGCAGGAAACTCTGGAAGGTTCTTGTTCCCGCAGCCGTGGTACTTCTCGCTGCCGCAATTGCGGGAGCGTTCTACTTGCGCTCGCGGTCTGCGACGCCGGTGACGAAGGCTACACCCCTCACGGAGAAGGACACTGTCGTCCTCGCCGACTTCACCAACTCCACCGGCGACCCGGTCTTCGACGGCACCCTCAAGCAGGCCCTCGCCGTCGATCTTGAACAGTCTCCGTTCCTCAACATTCTTTCCGATCGCAAAGTCGGCGAGACGCTGAAGCTCATGGGCCGCACTCCCACCGAGCACATCACCTCTGACGTCGCCCGGGAACTCTGCCTGCGCACCGGCAGCAAAGCCGTCATCGGCGGCTCGATCTCCAACCTCGGCAGCCAGTATGTCGTCTCGCTCGATGCCGTCGCTTGCAATACCGGCGACAATCTGGCCAAAGAACGCGCCGAAGCCGCTAGCAAGGAAGGCGTGCTCAAAGCGCTCGACACAGCGGCCGCGGCCATCCGTCCGCGGCTGGGCGAATCGCTGGCGTCAGTGCAGAAATTCGACGTGCCGGTGGAAGCCACCACGCCCTCCCTCGAAGCCCTGAAAGCTTACAGCATGGGAATTACCACAGGCCGCACCAAGGGCGACGCCGAAGCCATTCCGTTCATGAAGCGCGCCATTGAACTCGACCCCAACTTCGCCATGGCCTACGTTGGTTTGGCAGTCGAATATTCGAATCTTGGACAGGCGAGTCTGGCCGTGGACTACGCCAGGAAGGCCTACGACTTTCGCGACCGCGTCAGCGACCGCGAGAAGTACCGCATCTCCGCCTTCTACTTCCAGTTCGCTACGGGTGAAGTGGAGAAGGCCACAGAAGCCTATGAACTCTGGGCGAAGAGCTACCCGCGGGACATGGTGCCTCACGGGAATCTCGGTGTGCTCTACAGCACTCTTGGCCAATACGACAAAGCAATCGCCGAGACCGAAACGCAGCTGCGGCTGGAACCCACGATCTCTGGCTATGCGAACCTGGCAACCAACTACATTAACCTCGGTCGGCTCAAGGACGCCCGGCAGACGCTCCAGGAAGCACAGCAGAAAAACTTCGATGGCTTGACCATTCGGAGCCAACTGTATGCCTTGGCATTTCTATCCGGGGATAAGGTGGAAATGGATCGACAGGTCGCATGGGCGGCTGGCCGTCCTGGCGAGGAAGACCAGATGTTCAGCACCCACGCCGATACCCAGGCCTACTATGGCCGCCTGGAAAAAGCGCGCGACCTGGCGCGGCGTGCCGTCGACTCAGCCGTGCGAGCGGATGCCAAAGAAACCGCGGCCCTGTGGCTCGTCAGTCAGGCAAACCGCGAGGCGGAGGTAGGGGACGCGGCTGCTGCCCGGCAAGCCGTCGCTCGCGCCTTAGCGCTCGCTCCCGGGCGCGATGTCAAAGTCAGTGCCGCTTTGGTGCTGGCGCGTAGCGGCGAGGCCGCTCAATCCAGAACCATCTTCGACTCGCTCCAAAAGTCCGAGCCTACGAACACTATTCTAAAGGTGGTATGGTTTCCGGTGATTGAGGCATCGATTGCGATGGCGCAACAGGCGCCCGACCGGGCGATCGCCGCGCTCGAGCCCTCTCTGCCTTATGAACTCGGGAATCAAGGCTCACTCTATCCCGCGTACATTCGCGGCTTGGCTTATCTCACCCAAAAGAATGGCCCCGCTGCAGCCGCAGAATTCCAGAAATTCCTCGATCATCCGGGAATCGTGGCGAATTTCGTGCTTGGCTCGCTCGCCCATCTCCAACTCGCTCGCGCGTACACCATCTCCGGCGACACGGCCAAGGCCAAAGCCGCGTATCAGGACTTTTTCACGCTCTGGAAAGACGCCGACCCCGATATCCCCATTCTGAAGGAAGCCAAGGCGGAGTACGCGAAGTTGCAGTAGCGGGGAAAAGTCCTTCCTCGCCGCTTACTGTTTGTCGATAGTTGCTGAAACCAGGCGTTTACGCTCAGAACTCCGCATGTCTTTTTCATCACATCCGACCTGTGAGCGCCATCACAGACTCCCAGCCCGCACCGGTGCGACAATGTTCCCAGATTGGGGCAGCTATGCGCATGTCCGTCACCCACGACGGCCGCGAAGCTGCCCCAAAGCCATTTTCAGCGCTGTTTTGCAGCTAAGTCCTTATTCCGGAATATTTTGCAAATAAGTCCTTTGCGCTCTAGCTTTTGGCGGCTCGACAGCCCCTAACCCTATGATTCCAGTAGCCGGGGGGAGGGGGGGTAGTGGTAAACACGGGTTAATAACTTTATAGTTAACAGGAAGAAAATACCCGCTATAGCGCCTAAGGCTCGCACTTGGTTAGACTGCTCTTTCTTACCAACAGGAGCAAACCATGTCGAAGTTGATCGTACGTTTTCTTGCCATCCTCGGAGCTCTCTGGCTGATCGGAATGGTCATCGTGATGGTGGCGGTGATCGGCGTGAAGGGGAAAGTTCCATCCAAGACAATTCTCGAAGCCAATTTCGAGCAGACGTTCCTGGAGGACGCGCCGGAGACGCCGACGGCGCAGTTGATGCTGATTGATCGGCAGACGCTGCGCGACGTGGTGGACGCGATTGATCGCGGAGCGAGTGACGATCGCGTCGCCGGCATGATTGCCAGGATCGGCGCGGCTCGCATGGGGATGGCACAGACCCAGGAAATTCGCGATGCGGTCCTGAGATTTCGCGCGCACAAGAAGTTTGCGGTCGCCTACTCGGAAACCTTTGGCGAGTTCGGTCCGGGCAACGGCGCTTACTACCTGGCGACGGCGTTTGACCACATCTATCTGCAGCCCTCGGGCGACGTCGGACTGACGGGCATCATGATGGAATCGCCCTTCATCAAGGGGACGCTCTCCAAGCTGGGCATGACTTTTCACGGCGATCACCGCTACGAATACAAGAATGCGCTCAACTTCTACACCGACACCAAGTACACGGGACCATACAAGGAAGCGATGACCGCGATCATGACTTCATGGTTCAACCAGATGAAGGAAGGCATTTGCCAGGCGCGGCAGATCGCGCCGGAGAAATTCCAGGCCCTGGTGGATGCGGGACCTTATCTGGGCAAAGAAGCAGTTACGGCGAAACTGGTGGACGCGGTTGCCTATCGCGACGAGGTCTACGGCGACGTAAAGAGCAAGGCGGGCGATGGAGCGGAACTGCTCTACCTGGATAAATACCTGGACCGCGCCGGGCGTCCGCACGATCGTGGGAAGAAGGTGGCGCTGGTGTTCGGCGTGGGCGACGTCACCCGCGGCACGAGCGATTACGATCCCGTCGAAGGCAGCCAGAATATGGGCTCGGATACGGTGGCGGGCGCGATTCGAGCGGCGGCGGAAGACAGCAGCGTAAAGGCTATCTTATTTCGTGTTGATAGTCCGGGCGGTTCGTATGTTGCCTCTGACGCGATCTGGAGGGAAGTGGTGCGGGCGCGCCAGGCGGGCAAACCGGTAATCGTTTCGATGGGAAATCTGGCAGGGTCGGGCGGATACTTCGTGGCCATGGCGGCCGACAAAATCGTCGCCGAGCCGGGAACTGTCACGGCCTCGATCGGGGTGGTGGGCGGGAAGATGCTGACCAGCGGGTTGTGGGACAAAGTTGGGCTTTCCTGGGACGAAGTGCACCAGGGCGAGAACGCCACCATGTTCACCGGAACGCACGATTACACGCCCGCCGAATGGGGACGATTCCAGGCTTGGCTCGACCGGGTGTATGTGGACTTCACGGGTAAGGTTGCCGATGGGCGCAAGCTGCCTAAGGAAAAGGTGCTGGAGATTGCGAAGGGGCGGATCTGGTCGGGCCAGGATGCGAAGAACCTGGGGTTGGTGGATGAGCTCGGCGGCTATGATACGGCGCTGAAACTGGCTAAGAAAGCGGCGGGAGTTCCGGAAGGCGACGACGTCAAGATCGTGGTCTATCCGAGGACGAAAACCTTTTTCCAGAGCGTGATTGAGCGCCGGGGCCCGGATAACAGCGATAAGGAAGCCGTAGGGCAAACGCTGGCGCGGATTCTACAGGTGGTGCAGCCAGTGGCGCGTCAACTGGACGCGGCTGGGATCAAGAGCAAGGATGCGGACCAGGACGATGTGCTGCGGATGAGCCCGGTACCCAGTAGCCAGTAGCCAGTACCCAGTACCCAGTTACATCCACCCCACTGAGGATAGCGGGACAGTCTGATATCCACGGGTGTTATCGAAAAGTGCTGCGGAAATCAGGCTGACCCGCCACCAGACTGGGTACTGGGTACTGGGTACTGGCAACTGGGTACCTACAATCCCAACTTCTTTACTTCATCGTTGTAATACTTGCGGTAGAGGATCGACCATTCTTCCGAGCCCTCGATGATGGTACGGCGCTGGCTTTCGATTTTCTGGCGGGCGGCCTGGTCGATGCGGGCTTCCTGCATGAGGAGGTCTTCGAGAATCTTGCGGACTTCGAGGCGGATGGTGTTGCGGTCCTCGATGAAGTCGACCTCGTCCATTTCGGCTAAGGCGTCGGTGACAACGTGGGCGAGTTTGTTGACCTTGTCGCGGCTCAATCGCACGGCGGGGGCTCCAGGGCGTCCTCCAGTTCCAGCTAAAGAACAGCCTTGTATTTTTTGACCAGCTCGGTCTTCACCTTGCGGAACATTTCCTGGTAATTGGCGCCGGTCTTCTGCATTTCTTCGGAATAGGCTTCGAGGATGACGCGCACCTCGTCGTTAATGCGGTCCTCGAGCGCCAGCTCGTCGAGCAGAGCGGCGTGCACCTTCTCGGTAAGAGCAGGCACCGCCTTGGTCTCGATGAGACCGCCTGCCACCAGTTTCCTGGAAACTTCGCGGGCCAGATAGCCCACATATTCTCTGGAAAAGAGCATGATAAAAGCGCTTTTTTGTAAGCAGAGAGTTTAACACAACGAAGCCAGTCGTTGGTCGCTGGTCGTTGGTCGTTCGCCAGCCCCCTCAACTCGCATCGACAGGCCGAAGGCAACATTCCGCAGAAAGGATTGGCCAACGACTAACGACTAGCGACCAACGACCGTCCTCGGCCGGGCAGTGGCGGTGAGTGGGGCCAAGCCTTACAATGATGGAACTCCATGTCTCCTAACCCAATGTCTCCACATCCAGACGACCTGACGGGAATGAAAGAAGATATGACGGCCTTCATTGAGGGTCTGGGCATGCGCCGCTTCTTTGGCTATGTCGAGTGCGAAGAGGTTCCCAGCGTGCTGTGGGACTCGGGACAGAATCCGGATGGCTGGAAGGATTTCGTGGAACTGGCCAAGTCGACGGGTGCGCCCTTCCTGACCATGCATTCCTGGGCGCTCAACCGCGAAGAGTTGGACCGCTTGTCGCAGCAGCTCGCCGACAGCGATTACAAAAGCGACGAAGATATGGAAGAAAGCCGCTGGCTGAAGAGCTACGTGGGGAAGACCGGGTTCGTGCAGCTCGGATGGGCGTACCAGGGATGCGTCTTCGTCTATGAAGCGGGCACGGAATGGTACGAACATTATCAGCAGCTGCGCGAACTGGCGGATGATGCCGGCGGATTCATGATCGATGAGCCGGACCAGGACGAGGAGCGGTAAGGCAGGTCCCAGGTGTCAGGTCTCAGGTCTCAGAAAATCTTGTATGGCCCGGCGCGCAGTTTTCCTAAGACCTGACAGCTGAGACCTGAAAGATGCGATGGATCGCCAATCCGGGGAATTCTCCAAAAGCCAGGGTCCTCGAAGCTGCGCTGCATGATTCCAATCTGAAAATCTCTCCTTCTGCTTTGCCCGTGCTTGCCGATCTGCTCGTCGGCCGTGGGATTGACGAACCGGAGGCGGCTGCCCGTTTTCTTTCGCCTACGCTTGGCGACCTCCATGACCCGCTGCGGATGAGCGGGATGAAGTCCGCTCTTGATCGGCTGGAAGCGGCGGTAGAACGCAAAGAGAAAATTCTCATTTACGGCGACTACGACGTGGACGGCACCACGGCGATCGTCATTCTCAAGACAGCAATCGAGCTTTGCGGCGGGGCGGCTGACTTTCACGTTCCGCACCGCATCCGCGAAGGCTATGGCATGCGCGACGAGGTGATCGAGCGCGCCGCTGCCGATGGCGTGCGGTTGATCATCAGCGTGGACACCGGCATCCGCTCGTTCGACGCGGCCGAAACGGCGCGGCGCACCGGAGTGGACCTGATCGTTACCGATCATCACCTGCCGGGGACGGGCGGCGTTCCGCAGGCGCTTGCCGTTGTTAATCCCAACCAAGAGGGTTGCGATTATCCCTGCAAATATTTGTGCGGAGCGGGCGTGGCGTTCAAGTTGGCCCAGGGATTGATGCAGCGGCGGCTGGACGCGAAAGATCAGTCGCGCCTGCTGATGTCGTTCATGAAAGTTGTGGCGATTGCGACTATCGCCGATGCGGTTCCACTGCTGGGCGAAAATCGCGTGTTTGCGAAGCTGGGATTGCGAGGGCTGCGTTCTCCGGTGAACGTTGGGCTGAAGGCGCTGCTGGAAGTTGCGAAGCTGGGCGACGGGCGGGCGCTGACCGCGACCGAAGTGGCCTTCCGCATCGCGCCTCGCCTGAACGCTGCCGGACGCATGGACGTGGCTCGCGACGTGGTGGATCTTTTCAACGAGAAAGACATGGAGCGCGCGCGGAAGATTGCCGGCCGGCTTGATCAGTTGAACGCCGAGCGTCAGGAAGAAGAGCGGCGCATCATGGACAGCATCGAGCACCGGCTGGAAGAAGAGCCCGCGCTGCGCGAAGCGTACTGCGTGGTGCTGGATGGCGACGGCTGGCATCGGGGCGTGATTGGCATCACGGCTTCACGGGTGGTGGAACGGCACGGGCGGCCAACGCTCGTCATCTCGCGTGAGGGCGACGAAGCGCACGGCTCGGGACGGTCGATCCCGGCGTTTCATCTGCTTCATGCGATTGAATCGTGCCACGAGCTATTTTCCCGCTATGGCGGACACGCGCACGCGGTTGGCTTTGCGCTGCCCAGCGCCAACGTGGAGAAGCTGCGCGCGCATCTGGATGGCTACGCGCGCGCCCGGCTCACTCCCGCCGATTTCGAACCGCAGCTGGAGTTCGATCGGGATCTGCCCCTGGGAGAGGTTACGCCTGAACTTCACCAGGCGCTGCTTTTGCTGGAACCTTTTGGGATGGAGAATCGGGAGCCCATTTTCGCGGCGCGAGCGGTGCGGCTGATGGCGCCTCCGCAGGCGGTGAAAGACAAGCATGTGCGGCTGCGGGTGGCGCCAGCGGTCAATGGCGCGCTTGCGGGCGCGGTTGCGGCGGTGCGAGACTTCACTCCCCGTTGCCATCCCGATGCGGCGGCGATTCCGAAACGAGATGGGGTGGGGGCGGGGCAGGGCCCCGCCGCCACACAATCTCCATCTTCATCTTCCTGGCGCGACAACATCGCGTTCAAGGGGATGGGGTGGGGGATGAAGGAATCCTGCGACCGGTTGCAGTTGCTGGCCGGGGACCGCCTGGACATCGCCTACTCGCTCGGCATGAACGACCATCCTGAATTCGGCGGGTTGGAGCTGACTTTGCGCGACGTGGTGCGCTCGCGGTGAGTGCACTGGCCTCTATGACGAGTATTTACCGACAAGAGTGCTTGCCTACCGCCCATTGCGAAAACCGCTAAGCTCCGTCATAATAATGGTTTGTCTGTACCTCGCCGGACTCTTCCGGGCAAAGGATACCGAAGTTTGTGTTAATGATCCGACTGGCGCGCTTTGGGGCGCGCAAACAACCGTATTACCGAGTGGTGGTGATTGAGAAGGAACACGCTCGCAATGGCCGCCCGGTGGAAGTGGTGGGCACGTACAATCCGCGGACCAATCCGGCCACTTTCGACCTGAAACGGGAGCGCATTGAGCACTGGGTTGGAAAGGGCGCGCAATGTTCGGACCGCGTCCGGAAACTGCTTGCTCTCCCCGCGCCGGCTGCGGCCGCCCCGGTTGCCTAGCGTCCCTACACTCGCCAATTCAGGAGCCGAATTCAGGAGCAAAGAGTAATGATCGAGCCCAGCGTCAGCCCGCGCGCCATGATTGAGTACATCGCCAAAGCGATCGTTGACGCCAAGGGCGAGGTTTTTATTGACGAGTACGAAGACGGAGACGAAACCGTTATCGAACTCGAAGTGGCCGAGGCCGATCTGGGCAAAATCATTGGACGCTCGGGCCGCGTGGCGCGCGCGTTGCGCAACCTGCTGACGGCGGCGGGCTCGAAACTGAACAAGCGCTACGCGCTCGAGATCATTGAATAGAAGAGCGTTGGTTAGCGAACAGGAGTCATCGAATCGCGGCACCGGACGCAAGCGGCGAATGGATTACCCTGGCGGTCGTTATCAAGACGCAGGGACGCCGCGGCGAAGTAGCGGTCGAATTACACACCGATGTTCCGGACCGGTTCCGGCAAAGCATGCGGCTGTGGGCGCTCGCGAAAGACGGCCAGCGCCGCGAAGTGACGGTCGAGGATCTCTGGCCGCATAAGAGTTTTCTGGTGCTGAAGTTTCAGGGCATCGAGACGATTTCCGATGCCGAGCCGCTGGTCGGCGCCGAACTTCAGCTTCCGCGCAGTGAACGCGCCCGGTTGGAGCCGGGCTGGACGTACCTGAGCGACCTGATCGGTTGCACAGTGTTCGACGGCCAGCGCGAGATCGGCGAAATTGAAGACGTGCAGTTCGGCGCCGGAGAAGCGCCGTTGCTGGTGGTTCGGGGTAAAGAGCAGAGGAGCGAAGAGCAGAAGAGTGCGAAGCTGCCTTACGAGATTCCGTTCGCCGAGGCGTATTTGGAGAAGCTGGATCTGGAGCGGAGGCAAGTCCGGATGAAGTTACCGGAGGGCTTGCTGGATGTGAACGCAAGCAGTGGTCAGTGGTCAGTGGCCAGTGGCCAGCAAAAGAAGCGTACTACTGATCACTGACCACCGACCACTGGCCACTGACCACTGGGTTTAGCGATGAAGGTCGACATTCTCACGATCTTTCCCGACTTCTTTCGCGGACCTTTGGATTATGGAATCGTGCGCCGGGCGCGGGAAGCGGGCTTGGTGGAAATCAGCATTCACGATCTGCGGGCTTTCACGAAAGACAAGCACCGCACCGTGGATGACCGCCCGTTTGGCGGCGGCGAGGGCATGGTCCTGAAGCCGGAACCGATCTTTGAATGTTTGGAGTCGTTCGGCGACGTGGCGTCGCGCGAACTGCGCTCAAGCCCGGGCGCGAAGCAGTCGGTGATTCTGCTTTCCGCACAGGGTCGCAGGCTCGATCAGACTCTGGCGGCGGAACTTTCCGCGCTCGATCGGATCGTCCTCATCTGCGGACGCTACGAAGGCGTGGACGAACGCATCAGCGAGCACCTGGCGGATCGCGAAGTTTCGATTGGCGACTATGTGCTGAGCGGCGGCGAACTGGGCGCAGCGGTGATTGTAGACACGGTCACGCGGCTGATCCCGGGCGCGGTGGGCAACCAGGCTTCGACGCGGCAGGAGTCGTTCACTGAGACGCGCGCCGAGTCGTTTACAGTAGGGGCGGAGCTGGCCGGCGACGGGCCGAGTTCCACCTGCGTTTCCGGCGGGTTACTCGATTATCCGCATTACACGCGTCCGGCGGATTTTCGCGGCATGGCGGTGCCGGAAGTGCTGGTAAACGGCAATCACGACCAGATTCGCAACTGGCGCCGCAAGACGGCTTTGGCAAAAACGCTGCGCAACCGTCCCGATTTACTGGAGCGGGTTGCGCTGACGGCGGAAGACAGGGAATTGCTGGCCCAGATCAAGCTGGCCCAGATTAAGCTGGCCCAGGGCACAACTGACGGAGACGGGGCAAGCCCCGTCTCTACAGAAGATCTATCTGCAAAAGATCACGGCAAGAGTTAGGAAGGAAGCGTTATGCGCAATCCGATTATCGAAAAACTGTTGGCGAAATCGCGCCGCACCGACATCCCGAAGTTTGGTCCCGGCGATACCATCAAGGTGCTGGTCAAGATCAGAGAAGGCGAAAAAGAGCGGCTGCAAGCGTTCGAAGGCGTCGTCATTTCCCGGACGCGAGGCGCTCAACCCAGCTTTACCGTTCGCAAAATCAGTTTTGGCCAGGGCGTGGAGCGTATCTTTCCCATCGACTCCAAGGTCATCGACAAGATTGACGTGGTGCGTTCCGCCAAAGTCCGTCGCGCCAAGCTTTACTACCTGCGCGGGCTCAAGGGCAAGGCCGCTCGACTGAAGGAAGTCGAACAACAGTAGTGCAGTACCCAGTTGCCAGTACCCAGTTCAATTTTTCACGCTGGGTACTGGTTACTGAGTACTGGGTACTACCACGCGGAACTTCTGCTCTTGCTTCCCACCTCTTCTTCGGCGAAGATGCTGATCAGCTTCCGTGTCGAACTCCGCGCGCTCATCGAACGCTTCAAACGCAGACAAGATTTCTGCCTCCGTCGCCAAGTTGCGCCTGCTGAAAAAACTGCGTTGCACGCTTAATTTTGAAAGGCGGGTTTGGGCCGCCGGCGCGGAACGCGTTGCCGGAGTCGATGAAGTCGGCCGCGGATCGTTGTTCGGCCCGGTCGTAGCTGCCGCCGTGATCCTCTATCAGAACGACGACCGTGCACACCGCATTCGCGGCCTGCGCGATTCCAAACTGCTCCCGGCCGAGCGCCGCGAGGAACTCGCGCTTCTGATTCGCCGGCATTCGATCGCCTGGGCGGTTGCCGCAGTGGATTCGGCCCGCATCGATCAAATCAATATCTACCAGGCTTCGCGGCTCGCGATGCTGCATGCCGTGCAGCAACTGGCGCCGGCGGCGGGGTATCTTCTTGTCGATGCCGTCCGACTCGATTGCGAGCTTCCCCAGCAACCGATCATTCACGGCGACGCGCTCTCTGCCTCCATCGCCGCCGCCTCCATCCTCGCGAAGGTCGAACGTGATCGCATGATCTCCGCTTGGGACCCGGTCTTTCCCATGTACGGCCTGGCATCGAACAAGGGATACTGCACGCCGCGCCACCTCGCAGCCCTGCGCGAGCACGGTCCCTCGCCGCTGCATCGGCAGTCGTTTTCGCCGGTGTGGAGTGCACCGATTCCGCAGGAAGTGTTGGGATTTATGCTGGACGAGGCCGCTCCCGAAGTTGTTTCGGGTGACGAGGTGGTTTCCGGTGACGAAGAGCCAGTGGCGGCGATCTCAGAAGGCTAGCAGGGTGCGCAAGAAATCCGCCATTAGAGGCTTGCCGCGTTTCCTCTCGCCGCCGGGAGACGGGGCAAGCCCCGTCTCTACACGAACCCGCGCTTATTTCGCCCGGTAAATTTCCGTCAGCAGATCTGGCTTCGACTCGTCCCGCACCAGGTGCGGATATTTCTCGCCACCGTGATAATCCAGTTTCACGACCCGGAAGTAATCCGTGTTTTCCACGATGAGCTCAATCGGCAACGGACTGGTCTTCGCTGCCCGAATGGCGTCGTGCCAGGCATCCGGTGAAAACCTGTGGCCGTTCACGGCGACAATCTTCATATCCGGCCCGATCCCGGCCTTGGCGGCAAGCATCCCCTCGACCGTATCCCGAATCACGCCGTCGGTCCCGTCCAACAGTCCCACGGAGTAATGCGCATGCATCATCTTTCCCTCGCGATCCTGGGCGCGATCCAGTTCCGAAGGGGACTCGTCGTACACCAGCTTCCATCCGCTTGCCTCGAGTCCGCCGAGCGGGGCGCCCGGGCCGTGGTTGGACAGGCGCTCCGTCCAGAATCCGCGCCAGTCGTTGGGAGCGACTTGGGGAGCGACCTGGTTCAGCGCGTTCACCACATCGTCGAAAGTGTAGGTCTTCACCATGGGCGGACCGCCGGGCGCGCCATAAAAGAGCTTGCAGAAATCGTCCAAAGATTTCGCGCCCGCGCTTTGCTGCCGGATGATCACATCCGCCCACAACCAGTTGAGCACGTCTTCGTCGTAATAATCGAGCGGGCGGCGATAATCTTCCCAGGCGTGGGGAGCGTTCTGCATGCTGGGAACGCCGTCGGCGGTATCCTGCAAATTGCGCCAGACCCGGCCCGAACGATGATCCAGATCCGCCGCCATCTGCGCCAGCGCATCGCGAGCCAACGCGGGAGTGCGCTCGCCGCTGCGCGCTGCGAGCATATCTCCCAGATAGGACGTCAGGCCCTCATACACCCACAGCAAGTCGGTCTGCATGGGCTGTTCGTAATCAGGCGTCGCCAGGTCCGCCGGACGCCGGTACTTCCCGTTCCACGAATGCACATACTCGTGCGGCAGAAGTCCCGCGGTCAGTTTCCGACCGTCTTCTTCCACCAACGACCGCTCATCCACCCGGCTGTCGTTCGATTCGTGATGCTCCAATCCGAAGTGCGCGACGTGATCGCTCAGGGTCAGCAGGAAGTGGTAATCGCTGTAGTGCCGCGCGCCAAACAGAATCCCCGCTTGCTTCACCAAGTCGCGGTAATGTTGCCAGAGTTCTTCCGGAGCATCGAGCGCGGCGGGGCTGTCGGCCGCAAGATCGAGTTCCGCGGGTGGATCTTCGGTGGGCGGCGTCAGCGGCACGACTTTCAAATATTCGCCCGCGATCACCGGACCGTCCACCAGCATGGTCAGCGAAACGGGCGCAAAATGAATGTCGCTACCCACCTGATTGGAAACATGCAGCGACGTCCCAAACTTCCATCCCGCGGGCAGCCGCAAGCTCGCGCTATAGGTAAGTTGATCGGAACTATACCCCGCGGGATAGAGCAGCAGCGTGTTCCAGTTGACGATGTACAGCTTTTCGGTCGCGGACATGCCGCCGCTGTATCCGGGCTCATACGACGCGGGTGAAGCGTAGTCGAGATTCGCGGTGACTTCGTTCTCGCCCGCCGGAACTTCCACGTGAAAAGTGAAACCGTCGAGCAAATCGCGCCGCCATTTCAGCGTTTTTCCGCTCGCCGTAAACTTCAGGCCCGTCAAATTGGTGATCGGGCCGGTCGGCCCGTGCTCGCCGGGAATCCATTTCGGATAGTAGAGAGTGAGCGTCCCCGGCTTGGCCGGAATGCGCAATTGGGTGTGGAAGATCTTGCGCGGCGCTTGTGACGCGTCCACAGAGAGCGCGACTGTCGGACCATTTGCCCCAAAAGCTGAAAACGATGACAACAGAACAATTGCCAGAAAAAAGCTCCTCACCCCACAACGTGAGCCCATTCCCCCTCCAGATTTTCGATTCGCCCCACAGCGATGCAAATGGAACCGTAAGTTAATATATCAGTCTGGCGTGCTGGTTCGCCGCCGTCAGGCACTCGTTTTCATTGCCCGCTCCCCGCCGGTCACCGCTTGCTACCATCGCCTGCTATCATCCCGACGTGCCTGCTCGGGGAAAATTTATTACTTTCGAAGGTCTCGATGGCAGCGGCAAGAGCACCCAAGCTGAGAAGCTGGCGCGTTCCCTGCGCGCCCACGGCCTTTCCGTCACCGTCACCCGCGAACCGGGCGGCACCGCCGCGGGCGAAAGGATCCGCGAAGTGCTGCTGCACTCCGCCACCTCGGGACTTTCTCCGCTCACGGAGATGGCGCTCATGTTCGCCTCCCGCGCCCAGCACATTCACGAGGTCATTCTGCCCGCGCTCGCCGAAGGGCGCATCGTACTCTGCGATCGCTTCACCGATTCGACCGAGGCTTACCAGGGTGGCGGCCGCAAGCTGGGCTCGAAGCCGGTGCTGGAGATGCACGAAATCCTCTGCGGCAACTTGCAACCCGACCTGACCGTCTTACTAGACAATGAGGTGGCGTTCAGCGTCGAGCGCGCCCGGCGCCGCAATCGAAAATACAAAGGCGCCCGGTCAGAAAAAGGCTCGGAAAGAGACGAGAACCGCTTTGAGCAGGAAAACCGGGCTTTTTTCGGACGCGTGCGCCACGCGTACCTGACCATCGCTGCCCGCGAGCCGCAGCGAGTGTACGTCATAAACGCCCGAGGTACGCCGAGCGAAACGCATGCGGTTATTATGGAGTTGGTGCGCAAGAAATTGAAAATCTAGTGCGACCGCTGTTCGCTGTTCGCTTTTAGCGAAGAGCGAAAAGCCAACAGCGCCTCTTATGCCCTTTTCTGAATTCGTCGGCAACCCGGAAACTATCCATCGCCTGCGGGAGATGCTGGCGCGCAACCGCTTTCCGCACGCCGTTATTCTTTGCGGTGCGCACGGATCGGGCAAATACACGCTCGCTCTGATGCTCGCTCGCGCCATGAACTGCCTGGAGCAGCCGTGCACCGATGGTACCGGAGGGACCGACGGCTTACCCGATTTCTGCGGACGCTGCTCGAATTGCACGCGCATCGCTCAGGCCGAAGACCTCGACGCCCGCTTTGCCGAAGCCGTCGAGGCGCGCGAAAATCTGCGTGACACAGATAGAAAAGAAACCCGGCTCTTCGTCCAGACTCACCCCGACGTGCTCATCATCCCGCCCGATCCGCCGCAACTGATGATCAAGGTCGACCAGGTTCGCCACGTGATTGAGACCATCTACTATCGCCCCGCGGAAGCCCGCGAGCGGGTTTATATCTTCACCAGTTCGGCCTTTATGAAAGAGGCCGCCAACTCGCTCCTCAAAGTTCTGGAAGAGCCGCCCGAATTCGCCACCATTTTTTTGCTCGCCGAAAACCCCGGCGAATTGCTGCCCACGATTCGTTCCCGTTCCATGACCTTCAGTCTGGGCGCGCTCGCGTTCACGGAGATCGAGAGCCGGCTCGCCCAGCTTCGTCCCGATTGGAATCCCCGGCAGCGCGCGCTGGTCGCCCGACTCAGCGAAGGCGCCATGGGACGCGCCTTATCCTTCGATCTCGAAAGCTACGTTGCCGCTCGCAACCATGCGCTGGTCATGTTGAAATCGGCGCTCGGCGCGGGCGATCACACCGAGTTGTTCAAAGTCACCGAAACCTACCGTTCCGGCGCCGAAGGCCGCGAGAAAATCGAAAACCTTCTCCGCACCCTCTACTCGTTGCTCGAAGACCTGATGTTCCTGCAATCGGGCGCGGCGCGACTGGTCCGCAATACGGACATTCTGGGCGAACTCAAGAAGATGTCCGAAGCCGCCAACTTCGCCTGGGTGCAGCGCGCCGCGGACGGTCTCGGCGAAGTCGAGCGCGGGCTGCGCCGCAACCTGCTGCGCTCGCTCTCGCTGGATGCTTTCGCGACCGCGCTGGAGCGCGTTTCGTAGTAGAGACGCGGATGGCCGCGTCTTCCGCCGCGCGCAAAGGAGACGGGGCAGGCCCCGTCTCTACGGGCGGAATGCGGGGGCTGTAAGGCGGGTGCACGAAAGTTACCGCACAAGAGATTGTCATCCCCTGCCCGCTGTGATACCGTAACCCTCAGTTCACACCTCTGGACCCACAATTACAGGCTTGAGTGTTGTGGCATATTCTGCCCGCCCGGCGCGCAGGTGGTGCGATTTTGAAAGATACGCTCGATTCCATACCAGCCGAACAATCCGCGGATCAGGAAAGCTTCGCAAATCGCAAGCTGATCCGCCCGATCCTCAATCGCGCCGACCACGCGCAGAATAACCACGGCCATAACCACGCACCCGCCGAGCGCAGAGATAGAGATCGAGAGCGTGACCGTTCCGCTGCTCCGGCCAAGAAGGCCGCGCCCAGCGAGCAGACCAACGCCGAAAATTATTATTATCAGAAGCAGATGCAGTCCAAGACTCCCATGGTCATCGTGTTGCGCGACGGCGAAGAGGTCCACGGCTACATAGAGTGGTACGACAAGCATTGCATCAAGCTGAACCGCAACGGCGCCGCCAACCTGATGATCTACAAGCCCGCCATCAAGTACATGTTCAAGGAAGGCGAGAACGGGAAGAGGTAAGCCGCAGGGCTCAAAGCTGACAGCTGAGAGCTGACCCTACAATTTCGGCAACACAATCCCCTTCTGCGCCTGGTACTTTCCCTTGCGGTCCTTGTAGCTGGTCTCGCAAACTTCGTCGGACTGGAAGAAGAGGATCTGGCACAGGCCTTCATTGGCATAGATCTTGGCCGGAAGCGGCGTGGTGTTCGAGATTTCGAGGGTAACGAACCCCTCCCACTCCGGCTCGAAGGGCGTGACGTTCACGATGATGCCGCAGCGCGCATAGGTCGACTTGCCCACGCAGATGGTCAGCACGTCGCGCGGAATCTTGAAGTACTCGACCGAGCGCGCCAGCGCAAACGAATTCGGCGGGATGATGGCCACGTCGGCGTTAACGCTCACGAACGAGCGCTCGTCGAAATGCTTCGGGTCGACGATCGTACTGTTGACGTTGGTAAAGATCCTGAACTCGTCGGCCACGCGCAAGTCGTATCCGTAGCTCGATACGCCGTAGGAAATCACTCCCGCGCTCACCTGCTTTTCAGAATACGGATTGATCATGTCGTGCTCTTGCGCCATGCGCCGGATCCAGCGGTCACTCTTGATCATGAAACTCCTTGGAATTTGTAGTTGGTAATTTGTAATTGGCAATTTGCGGTGGGATCGAAACCCCGGATGGCTAGGGGTTTCAATCACAAATTACAAATCACAAATCACAAATTTCTCCTGGCTGGTGCTGCCATATTACGAGATTGATCCCCCGGTTGACAATCTCGCTTATCTCCCTTAGCATCAATAACTTGAGACGTGCCAATCCTGGGGGAGACGGGGGACAGCCGTGATTAAGCTCGACATCATCAATGAAGTGGTCAACCGCACCGGGATCACCAAGACCAAGGCGGAGCTCGCCGTCGAAACCGTCTTCGAGAGCATGAAGAAGGCGCTGGCCACCGGCGACCGCATTGAACTGCGTGGTTTCGGCGTGTTCAACGTGCGTCCGCGCAAGACCGGCATCGGACGGAATCCGCGCACCGGCGCCGAAGTTTCCATTCCGCCGGGCAAAGCCGT
>JBEKWL010000065.1:0-18131 GCA_049513095.1 Terriglobales bacterium | reverse complement strand
CAGGGCGAGTACCAGCACGGCTGGTTCCTCGAACCCACCGTTTTCACCGACGTCGATCCCAAGATGCGCATCGCGCAGGAAGAAATCTTCGGGCCGGTGGTTTCGATCATTCCCTGCGACGACATGGAGAACGCCATCGAAATCGCCAACAACATCGAGTATGGCCTGTCGTCGGCGCTCTATACCAAGGACGTCAACAAAGCCTTCGCCGCCGTCCGCGACCTCGAGGCCGGGATCACCTACATCAACGCCCCGACCATTGGCGCGGAGGTTCACCTGCCCTTCGGCGGCACCAAAGCAACGGGCAACGGACATCGCGAAGGCGGCATCGGCGCGATTGACTTCTACACCGAGTGGAAAGCAGTATACGTGGATTATTCCGACAAGCTGCAGAAGGCGCAGATCGATCGGGCGGAGTAACAAAGTCTTCAACGCAGAGAGCGCGGAGTTTACGCAGAGGACGCGGAGTTTTGTTTCCTTATTTTTCTCTGCGGACTCTGCGGTCTTACTCTGCGATCTCTGCGTTTAAATGTTTCTTGGAGCGTTCAATGCCTGCAACTCAAGCCCGCGAAATTGCCCCAGCCGCCCGTCTGGAAAACGTCCGCTACGCCATTCGCGATCTGGCCTGCATCGCCGACGAAGTCGCTCGGCAGGGACACAAAATTCTGCCGCTCAACATCGGCGACCCGCTCAACTTTGACTTCCAGACGCCCGCCCACATGATTGAAGCCGTCTATCGCGCCATGCGCGACGGTAAAAATGGATACTCTCCTTCCTCGGGCATCAAGGAAGCGCTCGACGCCATTCGCGGCGAGGCGGCCCGCAAGGGGATCTCGAACATTCAGGATGTTTTCGTCACCTCGGGCGTCAGCGAGACGGTCGACGTCTGCCTTGCCGCGCTGCTCAATCCGGGCGACAACCTGCTTACCCCATGCCCCGACTATCCGCTCTATTCCGCGGTTCTGGCGAAATTCGAAATCGGACTGGACACCTATTACCTGAACGAAGAAGACGGCTGGCAGCCCGATCTCGACGACATCAGGAAAAAGATCACGCCGCGGACGCGCGGGATTGTGCTGATCAATCCCAACAACCCGACCGGCTCAGTATGCACGCGCACGATGCTTGAACAAATTGCGGAACTCGCGCGCCAACACAATCTGGTTATCTTTGCGGATGAAATTTACGACAAACTGATAATCGACGACGATCCCCACGTCGCCATGGCCGCAGTCGCGCCCGATCTGCCGGTCATTACTTTCGGCGGACTGTCCAAGAATTATCTTGCCCCCGGATGGCGCATTGGATGGGGCATTGCCAGCGGCGAAGCTTCCGTTATCAAGCCGTACCTGGAAGGCGTGAACAAGCTGCTGCGGGCGCGCCTTTGCGCCAACCATCCCGAGCAGTACGCGATCAAGCCTGCGCTCGAAGGCCCGCAGGATCACCTGGTCGAAGTGAAGCGCAAGCTGCGCAGCCGCCGCGACCTGACCATGAAGTGGTGTGCCGACACTTCGCGCGTGAGTTGTGTGGCGCCGCGCGGGGCTTTCTATGCGTACCCGCGCATCGACATCCCGGAAGGCGACGACGTTTTTGTCACCGAACTCATTCGCCAGAAGTATGTGACGGTCGTGCACGGCTCCGGATTCGGCCAGCGTCCGGGAACGAAACATTTCCGCATCGTGTTTCTGCCCGACGAAAAAACGCTGACCGCCGCGTACTCGGCGATTGGCGACTTCATGCGTGAGCGCTACGCGTAGGGACTCGGGGCGAGCATTGAGATATTTCTATCCGCGACGCCTTTCATGAATTGTCATCCCGAGCAAAGCGAGGGATCTGCATTTTGCGGCGGACTGCAGATCCCTCGCTTCGCTCGGGATGACAAAATCTGGAAACTCAATAGATTCCCGGAATCAGCGCCGGCACCTTGCGCGCGTACGCTTCGAACTCGGAGCCGAAGGCTTCGCGCAGCAGCCGCTCTTCGCTGCGAACGCGAATCCAGGTTCCAACCGCAAACAACACAATCGCAACCAGCAGCGGAATCCATTGCGTCACCGCCAGTCCGGTAGCCACGAGCATTCCAAACATGCCCGTGTAGATGGGGTTTCTTACGAAGCGATAAGGGCCGTCCTGAATGAGCGTGTGGCCCTCCACCACGCGCGCCGTCAAAGCCCATTGCTTGCCCAAACGGCGCGCGGCGGCGTTCACCAGCCATGTCGAAGCGACGGCGATGGCCACAGTCAACACCGCCAGTCCCCATTCCAGCACCGGCGAACCGGGCCTGACCGGCGAAAAATGTTTCTGCTCCAAGGGGAACGACCAGACGCAGAAGTAGGCCGCACCTTGCAGCAACATTCCGATGAGTGACGTCCGATCGCGTTTCGCCTCCCGGGCCCGGGGCGGACGTTTCCTCAGCCAGAACGTCAGGATAAATATCCAAAAGCACGCGATGACGGCGTAGAACGCCGCCCTTTGGGCGAGATGCGGGGCGATATCCGGTGCCACAAGCGCCGCTTCTGAAATGGCCACTGTTCTACCTCCGCCGTCCGTGCAGTCGCGTCAAACTTTCGTAACTCTACATTGATACGCGTATTTCCTATACTGATTCCAATATTTCTTACGGGAAACCCGCAATGCGTCGAATGATTCTGTCTGCAATTCTCGTGCTATGGAGCACGATCGCGTTAGCGCAGAGCACCTCGCCAGAAGCTCTGTACGACCGTGGAATGGACGCCATTACGGGGGTTGGGCCGACGCAAAACGACTCTCTGGGGATCGACTACTTTCGACGCTCCGCCGAGCTCGGCTACGGACCCGCCCAGATTGCACTGGCTTACTATTACGAGACCGGAACCGTGGTCGCAGGCAGCCAGAGCCAGGCCCTCGACTTGTATCGAAAGGCTGCTCAACAAGGCGACCCACTCGCGGGTTGGCTGGTTGGACGACATTACTTCCTCGGCAACGGAGTGCCGCGCGATCCCGACGCGGCCCAGAAATGGCTCAAGCTGGCCGCCGACCAGAACAACGCTTTCGGCGCCTACTACCTGGGCCGTCTGATGGCGGATCGAGATTATACCAAGGCCCCGAAGCTCTTTAAGATTGCCGCCGATCAGGGTCTTCCCCAGGCGCAATACTTCTACGCCAAAACGCTGAAAGATGGCCGCGGCGTTCCGCAGGACCGCTTCTCTGCCTATATCTGGTACACCATTGCGGCCGATGCCGGTTATGCGGCCGCGGGCGCGGACCTCGGCGAACTCAACGGCGGCTCTCTCACGATGGAGCAGATCTCAGAAGCGAAAGCGAAAGCCCGCGATCTGGAACAGGTTGTGATTCGCGCCGTCACCGCGCGCGGATGCTCCGGATGGAACGGAGAGTTTGACGAGTTCCCTACCCCGCCTCCGCCGAAACTACAGCGTTTCTGCCACTAGCCTCTCGTGTGGCCGCGGGCGTCCCGCCCGCGTCTCGTATATCCGCATTGTCATCCTGAGCGAAGCGAAGGACCTGCAGTTCGCCGCAAAATGCAGATCCCTCGCTTCGCTCGGGATGACAAAGTCTGACAAATTGCGCACCACCCACTCCATCTCTGCGCTACACCATTCTGCACTACACCATCTCCGTGCCCCACAGATCATGCAGGTGCACGATCCCCAGCAAACGCCGATCGTTTCCCGCAACGCTGTCCACGACGACGAGCGAAGTAATCTTCATCTCTTCCATGCGCGCGAGCGCGGCGGCTGCGAACTCCTGCGCGCCAATGGTTTTTGGAGTCCGCGTCATGCACTCCCCCGCCGTCAGGTCGAGCGTGTCTTTGCCGCGTTGCTCGAGCAATCGCCGCAGATCGCCGTCGCTGATCACCCCCAGCAAACGCTCGCCCTCGACCACCGCCGTCATTCCCAGCTTCTTGCGCGACATTTCATAAATCACATCCGGCATCTTCGTCTGCGGCGTCACTCGCGGAACCGCGTCTCCCGAGTGCATCAGCGATTCGACCCGCGCCAGCCGCTTGCCCAGTTTTCCACCGGGATGCAGGTTGGCAAAGTCCTCTTCCTTGAACCCGCGTTTTTCCGAAAGCGCCACCGCCAGCGCATCGCCCAGAGCCAGCATGGTCGTAGTGGAAGCCGTAGGAGCAAGCCCCAGCGAGCAAGCTTCCTGAGAGATCGAGCAGTCCAAAGCCACATCCGCCGAAGAGGCCAGCGTAGAAGCCAGTGTGGGGCGGGCGCCCCCGCCCGCGTGGAGTTGTGCAACGTCGTCGCAGGTCATCGCATCGCACGTCATCGCATCGCACGTCATAGCAATGAGCGGGACTTGCAGCCGTTTAATCGTCGCCATCAACTGCAGTATTTCTTCCGTCTCGCCGCTGGCCGAAAGCGCCAGCACGACGTCTCCGCGCACGATCATCCCCAAATCGCCATGCAGCGCCTCCACCGGATGCAGGTAGAGCGCGGGCGAACCAGTCGAACTCAACGTAGCCGCGATCTTGCGAGCGATCAGCCCGCTCTTCCCCATCCCAGTCACGACCACTCGGCCCCGGCAGCCGAACATCAGTTCCAGAGCCCGGCTGAAGTCCGCGGCCATCGGGCCCGCCAACCGATCCGCCAGCGCCCGCAACGCCTCAGCCTCGATCCGCACCACGTTTTCGCCCACGTGTTTCATGAAGGGGAAATGGTAGCAGAAGGAGCAAGACATCGGGTCATCGGGTCATCGGGTGATCGGGCCATCGGGTCATCTCAACCCCTCGCCTGCTCGATTCGCCGGCGCCCGCTCGGCTGATCGGGCCATCGGGTCATCTTTCCCTACCCGAACTTCCGATCCCCACACCGACATCACAGAGGTCTGTTACTCCAGTCACCGACTACGCCACTTAAGCGGTGTAATGTATTGACGACTCGCATTCTGTCCAGGGACTTCTTCGCCGGAGGCCTACAATGCAGCGACGAATGCCGATACTGGTACTAGCCTTAGCGGTTGCCGTGGTCGTTTCCGCCTCCGCACAAATTGGGAACCATCGACAACCACCAATCCGTCCGGTGGAGGGGGCCAGCATCTTTCGAAAGAACTGTGCTGCTTGCCACGGACTCGATGGGCGAGGCAATGGCCCGGTGTCCAAAACGCTGAAACGAGGGGTCCCCGACCTGACGGGACTTTCGCAGCGAAATGGCGGTGCCTTTCCTGACATTCATGTGCGAACCACTATCCTGTTTGGCGCAGACGATCTCATCCCCGCACACGGCTCCAAGGAGATGCCAATTTGGGGACCGATTTTCCACGAGATCGAGTTTGATCAGGACTTATGCAATGTGCGGCTGGAAAATGTAACCAAGTATTTAGAGTCCATCCAGCAGAAGTAGCGAGCAGACCGCAATGGGCTGGATTGTCTGCTGATTGCTGTCGAAAAATCGCCTTACACCAACAACCCCAGAGAACCCGATCGCCCGCTCAGAAGTGATCGTCCGCCGCCCGCCGCGGACGCTCCAGCGCCCGCGCCTGGATCGCGCGATCCCACGGACCACCCTGCCAGTTATCTTTCTTGCGATCCGTGTGGATCCACGGCGGCAGCGTCATCAAAAGCCGCCGACTGAGCGCGTGCAGATAAGGTTCGTAGAGAATCCGAAGTTCCGCCAGCCGTTCGGGCGCATCGGCGCCGGCATGCTTCGCGCCATCATTGCCCGTACCATCATTGTTCGTACCATCATTGAGCGTCACGCCATGCCCGGCGAGTTCCACTCGCAGCCGGGTTAGATCTGCTGCCGTAAGCCGGCCGGCATCATGTGGACTGTATTCCGCTTTCACCACCTGGGCGAGATCGACGGCAGCGTGCCGCGCCATGGCAAACGTAAGCTTCGCCTGGTCCGGGTGGATGCCCTCCACGCCGGTCATGACCAGCGATGTGACATCGAGCATCACCGTCAGCGCGCTCAACCAGGATTGATTGCTGTGCTGCGACCGGAAGAAAACCAGCACGGGATAGGAAATGTGACTCGACAGTAGGTCGGCGCACCAGCGCTCCCAGTCGCGAAAAATTTCGTCGAGCACCGTTTGCTCGGGACAGCAGCCCAACCGGAGGAGAAACTCGGCGGCGCTCGGCGGCGACCCGGCGCGCGCATCGAGCAACGAAATTTCAATCTCGCGCGCGGCAAACGAATTGTAGATAACCGGCAGATATCCAATCACGACTCCGAGGAACGCGAAGCCCATGCCCGCTTCCATCACGGCGAGGGCGCGGGCGGTGGCGTTGTTGGGCGTGATGTCTCCATAGCCCAGCGTGAAGAAAGTTTCGCCGCTGAGGTAGACGACTTTGCCGAACGTGATTTTTTCATTGCCCAGCGACAGATGTTCGCCCAGTCCGTACTGCACGCAGGCGAATCCAAAAATCAGACCGAGCGCCCAAAAACCCATCAGCGGGATCAGCGACAGCGGCCCAAAGTAAGCCAGGAACCCTTCGCGCCGGTTCGCGGACTTGATATGCTGCCCCAATCTGCTCCAAAGGCCCCAGGTATTCCGGTAGAACCACCCCGTGATGCGAAAACTCCGTTTGATGCGCCGCGGTAAAACCACGGTCTCAAACGCATCCATCAGGATGATGAAGATAAGAACAACGCCGGCGATCGATGCCCACCAATGCATGGATGAGAGTTCAGATGACGCGGGAATGGTAGCAGATTCAGGGAATGACGCTACGGCGCCAAGTGCGCCGCGTCCAGGGCCTTCTTCACCGCCTGCAATTCTTTCAGCAAGCCGCGCAGGTTGCGCGTGTCGAGCACGTTCGCGCCGTCGCTTTTCGCTTCTTTCGGATTGTCGTGGACTTCCATGAACACTCCGTCCACGCCCGCCGCCACCGCCGCGCGCGACAGCACCGGGATAAACTCCGGCTGGCCTCCGCTCACTGCGGGCTGATCTTCACCACCGTTCAAAGCCGACGGCAGTTGCACCGAGTGCGTCGCGTCAAACACCACCGGCGCAAACTTGCGCATGATGGCCAGCGAGCGCATGTCCACGACCAGGTTGTTATAGCCAAAACTCGACCCGCGCTCGGTCACGAAAACCTGACTGTTCCCCGCATCGCGGCACTTTTCGGTGGCGTGCTTCATGTCCCAGGGCGAAACAAACTGCCCCTTCTTGATGTTCACCGGACGCCCGCTGAGCGCCGCCGCCACAACCAGATCGGTCTGCCGGCAGAGAAACGCGGGAATCTGCAACACGTCCACTACTTCCGCGACGGCAGCGACGTCGGCGACCTGATGCACATCGGTCAGCACCGGAATGTGCACTTCATCTTTCACCTTCTTCAGAATGCGCAGGCCTTCCTTCATCCCCGGCCCGCGGTAGCTCCGGATCGAAGTTCGGTTCGCCTTGTCGTACGACGCCTTGAAGATGAACGGAAAATTCAGCGATCGAGCCACGCCCTTGATGATCTCCGCCATGCGCAGCGCATGCTCTTCGCTCTCAATCACACAGGGCCCGGCAATCAGGAACAGATCTCCGGCGCCGACGCGAACATTATCAATTTGGAAAGACAAGGTCAAAGGATTTGTAATTGGGTAATTTGTAATTGGTAATTTAAACCCGCTCGCAGTCCCTCAATCGTAAGTTTTCAAATTACAAATTACAAATTACCAAATTACAAATTCTTTTCTATCTCCGTCCCACATTATCCGGTCGCAAAAACATCTCTACCTCAGCCGATTCTTTCTGCTCTTTAAGCTTCTGCCCGTGTTCGTAGGCAGCGCCCACGAACGCCTTAAACAGCGGGTGCGGCTCCAGAGGCTTCGATTTGAATTCCGGATGGAACTGGCATCCGATGAAAAACGGATGACCCGGAATCTCCACCATCTCCACGTAAGTGCCGTCTGGAGTCGAGCCGGAAATGCGCAGCCCGGCGGCCACCATGGTCTCTTCATACTCGCGGTTGAACTCGTAACGATGCCGGTGCCGCTCGCTGATTTCGGTCTGGCCATACACTTTGTACGCCAGCGTTCCCGCCTCGATCTTGCACGGCCATGCCCCCAGCCGCATCGTGCCGCCCAGTTCTTCCACGCCGCGCAACTCCCGCAGCTTATAGATCACGCGATGCGGAGTCGCCGGATCGAACTCGCTCGAATTGGCATCCGCCAATCCGCAGACGTTGCGCGCATATTCAATACAAGCCGTCTGCATACCCAGACAGATTCCGAAGTAGGGCACATGCTTCTCGCGCGCGTACTGGATCGCCCTCAACATGCCTTCGATGCCACGCTTGCCGAATCCGCCGGGCACGAGCAAACCGTCGTATTCTTCTAACTGCGTTTCATAACTCTTGTCGGCTTGGTCGGCGGCCTCCAGACCCTCGGCGTCGACCCAATTCACTTCCAGTTTCAGGTTGTGCGCCAGCGCGCCGTGCACCAGCGCTTCCTTCAGCGACTTGTAGGAATCCTCGTACATCACATACTTTCCGACGATGCCGATCCTGACCACATCTTTCGGGTTGTAGACGCGGTGGACCAGGTCTTCCCACTTCGAAAGATCGCGATCCTTCGCCTCCAGGCGCAGACGGCGCAGGATCAATGTGTCCACTTCTTCATGCGCGAATACGATCGGCACTTCGTAGATGGACGCAACATCCTTCGCCGTGATCACCGCTTCTTCTTCCACGTTGCAGAAGGACGCGATTTTTGACTTAATCTCCGAGGAAAGGAAGCGGTCGGTGCGGCAGAGCAGGATGTCCGGCTGAATTCCGGCGCTGAGCAATTCTTTGACGGAGTGCTGGGTCGGCTTGGTCTTTAATTCCTGCGCTGCGGCGATAAACGGCACCAGCGTCACGTGCACGAACAAAGTGTTGTCGCGGCCCAGTTCCTGCCGCATCTGGCGGATCGCCTCGATGAAGGGCAGCGACTCGATGTCGCCCACCGTGCCGCCGATTTCGACCAGCGCCACGTCCACGTCCTGCGCCACTTTCTTCGTCGCCGCCTTGATTTCGTTGGTGACGTGCGGAATCACCTGCACCGTCTTGCCCAGGTAATCGCCCCGGCGCTCTTTGGCGATAATCTGCTCGTAGAGGCGCCCGGTGGTCCAGTTGTTATCGCGAGAAAGTTTGGCGTGCGTGAAGCGTTCATAGTGGCCGAGGTCGAGATCGGTTTCGGCGCCGTCGTCGGTCACGAACACTTCGCCGTGCTGAAATGGCGATAGTGTCCCCGGATCCACGTTCAGATAGGGGTCGAACTTCATCAGGTTGACCTTCAGGCCGCGGCTTTCGAGCAGGCATCCAATGGAGGCCGCCGCCAGACCCTTGCCTAGTGATGAGACCACACCGCCGGTTATAAAGATGTACTTGGCCGACATCGCTTCCTCGCTTTATTTTTTTTTGGAAAATTGTGCGGGCTGGGGTGCACGATCAATTATGGCAGAAGTCTTTCGGGAAGGGAATGTGGAAAAAGAGGCAGCTCACAGCTGTCAGCTATCAGCCGTCAGTTCGAACCTAAACGGTCAAACAATCTCCAAAACATGCTCGAACCCTGTTCGCTAGGGCCACTGCTGTGCGCCATGCAAAATTCTGGCAATTTCGATAACGTCCTTCCGTATGCGATAAACGGCAAGAAAGGGTGATCCTGGTAAGACAAGCTCGCGAGTACCTGGCTTACGTCCCAAACGGCCGAGATGGGGAAACTGCAGAAGCGAACCTATCGCTTCGTATATACGCGATGCCAATTTGCGCGCTGGCTCCGGTCCGTGATGTTCTTGTGTGTAGTCGCAGATGCCGGTGAGGTCACGCGAGGCCGGCTCCGTCCATCGGATGCGCATTAGCCAGGATACCGGCGGTTAATCAACTTCCCGATGTCTTCATGGTCAATCAATTCGCCACGGTCGGCGGCAGACAGTCCCTTTTCTACTTCGCGGAGAAACCACTCGTCGTAATCGACGAACTTCTCGATTGCCTCCTGCACGAGTGCCTGCGTATCCCGACCCCGCTCATTGGCTAGGCGGGCGAGCTTGGCTTCAAGGTCAGGCCTGATTCTCACTTCCATACAATTCAGCGTAGAGACTCCACAAGCCTGTGTCAATCTCGCAGAAACAGCTCGCAGAAAACAGCTTTTTCACCACAGAGTCACAGAGTGACAGAGAAAGACGAGTTTTGGGATTTCCCCGGTTTAGGTTTTCTCCGTGACCCTGTGCCTCCGTGGTGAGCTCTTCATCTGCGAACTGGATCGCATCTAACCTTCCAGAAGCGCCAGAAAAGACCGATAATGTTTCGCGGCATGAAATCATTCGGGTTCAGGACGGGTTTCGGCAGGGCAGGACTTCTCGCGGCGGCGATCCTTGCGTCGGTCTTTTTTTGTCCCTCGTTTTGTCTCTCGCAGGTTCCCACCCCCACTCAGGCCCACCGCCTCATCCTGAAGGACGGCTCCTACCAGTCGATCACCAAGTATGAGGTTCACGGCGAGCGCGTCCGCTATTTCAGCGCCGAGCGCGGCGAATGGGAGGAAGTCCCGAACTCGCTGATCGACTGGGACGCAACCGCCAAGTTTGAGCAGGGACGCCTGCACGGCAAGCTCGCTCCGGAAGCGGTCGAACTCGACAAGGAACTCGAGGCCGAACGGAAAGCCGAACAAGCCCGTTCCCCGCAGGTCGCGCCCGGCCTGCGCCTGCCCGATGAAGGCGGCATTTTTCTCCTCGACACCTATGAGAATCAACCGCAGTTAGCCGAACTGCAGCAATCGGGCGGCCAAGTAGACAAGAACACGAAGTCGAATATTCTGCGGGCGGCGATCAATCCGCTGGCCGGCACCAAGCAGACGATTGAGCTCCCCGAAGCGCACGCCAGGATTCAGTCGCACACCACCGTGCCTTCGCTCTACATCAACATTGACCTGGACAATGGCGCCGCGCCCGCAACCGTGCAGGCTGCCGCCGGCGGGCCTCCGCCGCTCGCGCCCAGTAACAGCGACCGCTTCAAGATTATTCGTGTCGACGTCAAGGGCGGCAGACGCGTTGCCGGCGCGGTCAAGATTGCGGTCAGCGGAAAGATGAAGACCGACGAGCGTTTCGTCGCGTCCACGGTCACTACCATGACCGGAGGCTGGGTCAAGCTCACGCCCGCCGATCCTCTGGCAACGGGCGAATACGCCGTCGCCGAGATGCTGGGGAAAGAAGGAATAAACCTCTATGTGTGGGACTTCGGCGTGAACCCTTCCGCGCCCGCGAACGCGTACGCGTGGAAACCGGACCCAACCGAAGCGCAGCCAAAAACAGACCAGCCGGTGGATCTGCAAAAGCGAGAAAAACAATAACGAACGGACAGCCGCCCTCGGCTGTCCCTACGCTAACTCTCCATCACCCCGCGCGACACTATGCCGATATTGTCGCGGGTCGTGTTCTTCACCACATACATCATTTCGTCGGCCTGGCGGATGATGTCGTGCGGCGTCTGCGCATCGTGCGGAAAGGTCGCCAGTCCCATACTGGCGCGCACGGTCAGGTTCAAACCCTGTTCGGTGCAGAAGGTTCCTGAGCGCAGGGAATCCTGCAAACGTTTCGCGACCACCACCGCCTGATCTTTGGTGGTTTGCGGCAGCAGAACCACGAACTCGTCTCCGCCGTAGCGGAAGGCGAAATCAATCAGCCGCAATTGCGCTTTGATCCGGTATCCGACTTCGGCCAGCAGCCGGCTTCCCACCAGATGTCCATGCCTGTCGTTGACCTGCTTGAAGTAGTCGAGGTCGATGAAAATCACGCTGAACTGGTAGCCGAAGCGCGCCGAGCGGTAGACCTCGGTTTCCAGCGTTTTGTGCAGATGGCGCGCATTGAACAGGCCCGTGCAATCGTCGGTGATGGTCAGTTCCTGAATCTTCTCGACCGCCCTCGCATTCTCGATCGAAATCGCGGCATAGTCGCACAAAGCCTGCAGGAAGAACATCTCCTGTTCGCTCATTTCCACATTCGCGTTGACCAGTTGGATCACGCCCAGTACGCGGTGTTTCGAGCGCAACGGCACGCAGATGACGGAGCGGGTCTGCAACCGCGTCAACTCGTCCAGCCGGGATGAGAAACGCGGATCACACTGCACGTCGGGCACAATCAGCGGCTGCCCGTGCTTGGCTACCCAACCGGCAATTCCCTCCCCCACTTTCAATCGTGCCTTCGACAGAACCTCAGCCGCAGCCCCCACCGCGATGGCGAAATAGAGATCGTCTTTCTCTTCGTCCACCATCAGCAGCGACCAGGTGTCCGGACGGAAGTATTCCGCCATTTTTTCCATGATGGTCTGCAGGATCGAGTCGAGGTTGAGCGAGGATGTCAGCGCCTTGGCGACATCGTGGAAGATGGTCAGCTCTTGCGACAGGCGAATTGGGGATTTGCCCGCTGCCTCCGACATGAACTCCTCAGTTCGGGTAGGTGGACGTGGATACGAAATTATAGGTTTCGCCGCACTGCTCGGGCAACGAACGTCGGTAACAGGTACCAGTCACGCCAACCCACCCGCCGAAGAATTTGTAATTTGGCAATTGAAACCCAGGTCAGGACGTGGGATCGGTTTCAAATTACCAAATTAAAAATTACCCAATTACCAATTTTCTATGATCTAGCTTCTCAACAGAGTAAAATTTCGTTCTCCATCCAACGAAAGCGGGAGACTGGTTTGCCGTCCTTCGGCGAAAAACTGAAACAGGAGCGCGAAAAGCGCAAGATCACACTGGAGCAGATTTCCGCCTCCACCAAGATCGGGACCCGCATGCTGCAGGCACTGGAAGAAGATAAGTTCAACCAGTTGCCGGGAGGCATCTTCAACAAGGGCTTTGTCCGCGCCTATTCCCGCTGCGTTGGCCTCGACGAAGATCAAACCGTTGCCGAATACCTGCAAGCTTCCGGCGAAGCCGCTCCCGCTCGGACCGAACCCGGAGGGCTCGAAGCAGCAGGGCATGAAGATCGAGAGCGCGAAAGCGAACAGAACGCCCGCCGCCTGGAGGCCATCGCCGACGCCCCTGCTCGTCAACTACCCTGGGGCCTGTTCGCCGCGTTTCTACTCGTAGTCGCGCTCGCACTCTCCGTTTGGAGCCATCGCCAGCGGGATCGCGCCAGACAGTCAGTTCGGCCGACTCCAACCACGGCCACGGCGCCGTTACCAGGCGTAGCAGGCGGAGTAGCAAGCGCAGATAGTGGCGCCGCATCGCCCACCTCTGGTTCACCGACAAATGGCTCACCGGCAAATGGTTCGCCGACGGGAGAATCAGCCCCCTCCGTCGCCCCCAACACGCCCCCAGACCTAACCGCTGCCGCCCCCGCCGCAACTCCGGGCGAGTTTATGGTCGTCCTTCATGCCCGCGAACAATCCTGGGTCTCAATCACCGCCGACGGCAAAACTGTCCCGTCCGAAGTTTTGGCCGCCGGCGACGAGCGTACGGTCCGAGGCCGGAAAGAAATCAGCGTCAAGACCGGGAACTCGGGTGGCATCGACTTTCGCTTCAACGGAAAGAAGCTCGACACTGGGGGAACGTCCGGCGAGGTCAAGACAGTGACCTTTGGCCCTGGAGGAATGTTGCCGAGTGCCCCAGCACCGCCTTCGACCCCTTAAGTTTTTCTCTTTCTTTTCTTCCGTTTATCGCCCGCCCTCCGCCGTCCAATGCCGATTGGGTTCCACTCAATGTCAGCTCCCTCCAGTTCTGCCAATTCCATTGCGCTTAGGAGGTCTTCTCTGGTACCGTTTTGATGAAGACTAAGCCAAACCAAAAGCCAAACTTGGTCAAAGAGCCCTTGGCTCCGTAAGCCTCCCTAATCGGACGTGAAGGCTCGAAGTTACCTTGAAGGAGATACCCGCTTGCCAGCAACCAATCGTTTTCTGTTTACCTCGGAATCTGTTACCGAGGGACATCCGGACAAGATCGCCGACCAGATTTCCGATGCCATTCTCGACGCCTGCCTTCGTGAGGATCCGACCAGCCGCGTCGCCTGTGAAACCCTGACCTGCACCGGCCTGGTCGTGATCGCCGGCGAGATCACCACTAAAGCCTACGTAGACTTTCAAAATCTCGTCCGCGGCGTGGTGCAGTCCATCGGCTACGACAACGCCGTCTACGGCTTCGACTCGAACACCTGCGCCGTAATTTCCAGCATCAACAAGCAGTCCGGCGATATCGCCATGGGCGTGGACATCGGCGGCGCCGGCGACCAGGGCATGATGTTCGGCTTCGCCTGCAACGAGACCCCCGAACTGATGCCCCTGCCGATTTCACTCGCCCACAAGCTCTGCTTGAAGCTTGCCGAAGTTCGCAAGAATGGCACCTGCCCCTACCTGCGGCCCGATGGGAAATCACAGGTCACGGTCGAATACGACGCGCCGGGCAAAGTGAAGCGGGTCGACGCCGTAGTCGTCTCCACCCAGCATTCCGAAAGTGTCGGTAACGACGAACTGCGCGCCGACATTTTGAAGTACGTCATCCAGGCCGTGATTCCAGCCAACCTGCTCGATGAGGACACCAAGTATCACATCAATCCCACCGGACGCTTCGTCATCGGCGGCCCCATGGGCGATTCCGGACTGACCGGACGCAAGATCATCGTAGACACCTATGGTGGCATGGGACGTCACGGCGGCGGCGCGTTCAGCGGCAAGGATCCGACCAAGGTGGATCGCTCGGCCGCCTACATGGCGCGTTATATCGCGAAGAACATCGTAGCCGCCGGCCTGGCCGACCGCTGCGAAGTGCAGCTCGCCTACGCCATCGGTGTTGCTGAACCCGTCAGCGTCCTTGTGGATACTTTCGGAACCGAGAAGATCGATGCCAAGCTGATTCCGAATCTGGTGCGGGCGAACTTCAAGCTCAAGCCGCGCGAAATTATAGAGGCGCTAAACTTGCGCCGTCCGATTTATCGCAAGACAGCCGCCTACGGACACTTCGGCCGCAGCGACGCCGATTTCACCTGGGAAGCGACCGACAAGGCCGCCAAGCTGGCGGCAGACGCCGGCCTTAAGAAACATGAACCAGTGGGGGCGAGGAAATAATTCGTCAACACCGGAAAGCGCTTCCACAGCGTACAGGTCGCATAGACATTCATAATCCGTCATCATCCGGGGATAGGGAGAGAAATGGCTACGACATCAATCAGCAGCGACGTTAAGGGATTTGAACTGGCCGATCTGGGCAAGAAACGCATCGAGTGGGCGAACCAGTCGATGAAGGTGCTGCAAATCATCCGCAAGGAATTCATCAAGAACCAGCCGCTCAAAGGCATCCGCGTTTCGGCCTGCCTGCACGTGACGGCCGAGACCGCAAATTTAATGATCGCGCTGCGCGACGGCGGCGCCGACGCGGCACTGTGCGCTTCCAACCCTCTGTCCACGCAGGATGACGTCGCCGCCAGTCTGGTGCGCGACTACAACATCCCCGTTTTGGCCATCAAAGGCGAGGACAACGACTCCTACTACGCGCACATTATGGCGGCGGTCGATCACAAGCCGCAAATCACCATGGACGATGGCGCCGACCTGGTCACGGTGCTCCATACCAAGCGCAAGGCTGAATTGGCGAACGTGATGGGCGGGACCGAAGAGACGACCACCGGCGTGATTCGCCTGCGCGCGATGGCCAAGGAAGGCGTGCTGCGCTATCCGATCGTCGCCGTCAACGACGCCGACACCAAGCATCTGTTCGATAATCGCTATGGCACCGGGCAATCGACGATTGACGGCATCATCCGCGCCACGAATTTCCTGCTTGCGGGGTCGAAGTTCGTGGTCGCCGGTTACGGCTGGTGCGGACGCGGCCTCGCTTCGCGCGCGCGCGGCACTGGAGCGGAAGTCATCGTGACCGAAATCGATCCGACCAAAGCGCTCGAAGCGGTCATGGACGGATTCCGCGTGATGAGCATGGAAGAGGCCGCCAGAATCGGCGACGTATTCTGCACCGTCACCGGCAACAAGAACGTGCTCGCCAAGCAGCACTTCGAACTCATGAAGGACGGCGCCATCATCTCGAACTCGGGCCACTTCAACGTCGAAATCGATATCCCGGCGCTCGAAAAGCTGTCGTCCTCCAAGCGCACCACGCGCACCTTCGTCGACGAGTACTCGCTGAAAGACGGTCGCCGCATCAACCTCCTCGGCGAAGGCCGCCTGATCAACCTCTCCGCCGCCGAAGGGCATCCGGCTTCGGTGATGGATATGAGTTTTGCCGACCAGGCGCTTTCCTTGGAGTACATGGTGAAGAACTACGCGTCGCTGGAAAAAAAGGTTTACATGGTTCCGGTGGAACTCGACAAACGCGTGGCCAAGCTCAAGCTGGAATCGCTCGGCATCAAGATCGACCGCTTAACTTCGGAGCAGGAAGAATACCTGGCCAGCTGGTCGGAAGGAACATAGGACCAGCTCTCAGTTCTCAGCTGTCAGTTTTCAGCTGTCAGTTCTCAGCTGTCAGTTTTCAATGGGGCGGCGCTAGCCGCCCTTTTTGTTTTATATCTTTTTTTTGTATCGGGGTATCGCTTTAGCGGTACCACACCCGCCTCAAAATAGACGCCCTTTAGGGGCCATCGAACACCCTTGCCACTCAAGTTTTCTGCCGCTCTGCCGATGAACCCACACGAGGGTTACCTGTGGCCGCGAACTCCAAAGTGCTGCTGGTCGAGGACAGCAAGTTTCTCCGGATGGCCAATGAACGCGCTTTGTCCAAAGCCGGTTTCCAGGTCAGCACTGCTGCCGACGGCGAGGAAGCCTTGCAGGTCGCCAATGACAAACTGCCCGACATCATCCTGCTCGACATGATGCTGCCCAAGATCAGCGGTCCCGACGTTCTAAAAGCTCTAAAAGGCAATCCCGCCACCACGGACATTCCGGTCATCGTGCTGACCAGCCTGTCGCAGAAGAACGAAGAAAAACTTCTCCATGAAGGCGCGGCCGCGTACTTCGAGAAGTCCACTCTCGAACTCGACAAAAGCTCCGATCGGCTGGCCGCCACAGTAGAAACGGTGCTCGACCGGATCAATCACCAAAAACGCGTGGGTCTGCGGTTGCAGGAATTAGCCGCCAAGAAGGTCGCCGGCCACTGACGACGGACCAGCGACGGCTGAGAAATTCCTGCCGCGGCGATAGAATGTAGCGATGTACCACTACAATCCCGCGACCGCCCTTGAAGAACTGACCGAAGACGCGACCCTGCCCAATCCCGTCCACGTGCGCGACATGCTGCTGCGCGGCAAGCTCACCGCTGACCAGTCGCTCGAACTGAACCGCATCTTCGTCGAATACCAGAAATTTTTCGGCGAAGCGCAAAAACTGGGCAAGGAAATCCTGAAACGCCTGGCAGCGTAGTTCTTCAATCTCACGTGAAGCCGTTATGTTCCAGAAACCGGATGATCTGTCGCGGCTTAACGGCGGGCAGCTTCGGCATACTCCAGGTCGAGCGAGGCTACGAGGGTATTGTCGTCGGTGGGGATAGGATCTTTGTGTTTGCGCAGGCTTGCGATGTAGCCCGAAATGGCGTCCTTGGCCATTTCTCGCGCCTCCTCCAAAGTGCGCCCATACGTCACGCAGCCCGGCAGCGCCGGAACCAGCGCGGTGTAGCCACCCTCCGGTTCGGGACGGAGCATGATGTTGTAGTGGTATCGGGCCTTAGCCATGGAGCGATACTATCGCGCTGGGGAAGCCCGGTCAAACCAAAGCTGTCCTCGACACAGGCCGTAGCTGCCGAGCTTGCGCTCGGCTTGGACGGCCGAGGGCGGCCGTCCCTACGTAATCGTTTACAATCGAAGATTCTCTCTCGATTGGAAAACATAATCATGCACCGCTGGTCGCAACTTTTTATTCCTACTCTTCGCGAGGCTCCGGCTGATGCCGAAGTCGCTAGCCACAAGCTGCTGGTCCGCGCTGGATACATCCGTCAACTGGGCGCCGGCATCTACTCGTTTTTGTTCCTGGGCAACCGCACCACCCAGAAGATCATGGGCATCGTCCGCCAGGAGATGGACAAGATCGGCCAGGAATTCTACCTGCCGGCGCTGAATCCGCGCGAAGTTTGGGAGGCGAGCGGACGCTGGGCGGCGATGGGCGAAAACATGTTTCGCCTCAAGGATCGCAAGGGCGCCGATCTTTGTCTGGGCATGACTCATGAAGAAGTCATGACCGACATCGCGCGCAAGGAGCTGCGCAGCTACAAGCAACTGCCGCAGATCTG
>JBEKWL010000064.1:0-18204 GCA_049513095.1 Terriglobales bacterium | reverse complement strand
CAGCAAGCGGGATGGCCGGATGGCGGATTCAATGCGGTTTTGCTCTCCAACGAAGATTCCGGCCTGCTCGTCACCGATGAACGCATCAAGCTCATCAGCTTCACGGGCAGCGCCGCCGTCGGCTGGGCCATCAAGAACAACGCAGGAAAGAAGAAAGTGGTTCTCGAACTCGGAGGCAATTCGGGCGTCATCGTCCACAGCGATACCGATCTCGCTTACGCCGCCGACCGCTGCGTCACGGGAGGCTTTGCTTATGCCGGACAGTCCGGCATTTCGGTGCAGCGCATTCTGGTCGAGCACTCCATCTACGGAAAATTCACTGAACTGTTCCTGGCAGCGGTCGGCAAATTGAAAGTCGGAGATCCACTCGACGAGTCGAGCGACCTCGGCCCGCTCATCCGCGAAAGCGACGCCATCCGCGCTGCCGACTGGGTGCAGGAGGCGGTTCGCGGTGGTGCGCGCCTGCTCTGCGGCGGCAGCCGCAAAGGTTCTCTTTTCGAGCCCACCGTGCTTACCGGCACCAAGCCCAACATGAAAGTGAATTGCCATGAAATTTTTGCGCCGGTCGTAACCGTCGAGCCCTACAACGATTTCGCCTCCGCGCTGAAACAGATCAACAATTCCGCTTACGGCCTGCAGGCCGGACTTTTCACCCGCGACGCCAAACTCATCTTTCAGGCATACGACGAGCTCGAAGTCGGAGGCTTGATCGCCGGCGACGTTCCCACTTTTCGTATTGACCACATGCCCTACGGCGGCATTAAGGATTCCGGGCTTGGCCGCGAGGGCTTGCGCGACGCGATTGAGGAAATGACGGAACCCAAATTGCTAGTGATGAACCTGCGCTGAAAAGCTGCGCGACGTATTCCGTTTCGGCCTTTAACTGTTATACTTGTTTGTTTCAGTAACGTGCGTCACAGCAGTACGTGACGTGCATCATACGAATGCGATCAACCGGGAGCGGCAAGCCAATCTCGCAATACCAAAAACTTCACAATCAATGCAGATCTTTCCACGCAAAAGCAATGCAATCGCCCGGGCCTCTATGGTCCTGACTGTTTTTGCCGCGGCCGGGCTATTTTGGGTCATGGTGCAGCTGGAGCGCTCTCCGTACATCACTTATGCCGGAGTCCGGAAGTCGCAACCCGTCCCCTTTAGCCACAAGCACCACGTTACCGGGCTCGGCATTGACTGCCGCTACTGTCACAACTCAGTGGAGCAATCGAGCTTCGCCGGCATCCCGCCCACCAAAACCTGCATGAACTGCCATGCGCAGATCTGGACCAACGCGGCCTATCTGGAGCCTGTTCGCGAAAGTTTCCGCACGGGCCGCTCGCTCCAATGGACGCGCGTCAACCAGGTGCCCGACTACGTATATTTCAATCACAGCATCCACGTGAATAAGGGTGTGGGCTGCAACACCTGCCACGGTCCCGTCGATCAGATGCCGCTGATGTATCAGTACGCGTCTCTACAGATGGAATTCTGCCTCGAATGCCACCGCGCTCCGGAAAAATATCTGCGCCCGCGCGAACAAGTTTTCAACATGCGCTATGCGCCGCCTTCCACGGGCGAGCCCGTCATTGTTAAGGGAACGGCATACTCCGATCAGGAAGCGCTCGGGAACGCTTTGAAGGAGTTGTACAAGGTGCGCTCGGTCAACGACATCACCAGTTGCAACACCTGCCATCGCTAGCGGCGGAGCTGAAGCGATTGCGAAACCGCAAGACAATAGCCCCGGAGGGGCCGCCAAGCTTAGCCCAGCGCTTCAGCGCTGGGAATAGTGCAACAAGCGATTCAAGTCCCGTAGGGACGACCGAGTTCTGCGAAGATGAGCATGGACGAACATAAAACGAAGTCCGCCGGAACCGACGTCTGCCCGAGCAAGCGCAAGCAGCTTGACCTGTCGACGGTGAAGGCGCAGATCGAGGAGACGACCGGCCCCGAATACTGGCGCAGCCTCGAAGAGCTAGCCGGCAGCAAAGAGTTTCAGGAGATGCTGCACCGCGAGTTCCCGAAGGGCGCTCCCGAGTGGCTCGACGATTTCTCGCGCCGCGGCTTCCTAAAAACCATGGGCGCGTCGCTGGCGCTCGCCGGTTTGACCGGTTGCACGCGGATGCCGATCACCGAGATCGTGCCCTATGTGCGACAACCGGAAAACGTCGTTCCCGGCCGCCCCATGTTCTACGCGACCGCGTTCACGCTCAACGGCTACGCCGCGCCCATTCTGGTTGAAAGCCATCTTTTCCGTCCGACGAAAATCGAAGGCAATCCGCAGCATCCAGCCAGCCTTGGCGGCACCGACGTTTACGCGCAGGCTTCCATCCTCGACCTCTACGATCCCGACCGGGCGAAGGATATCACGTACTTGGGGGACATCCGTTCGTGGAACGCCTTCATGGAAGCGGTGCGCGGCCCCATGAGGGTGGAAAAGAGCATAGAGGGTGGCGGCGTCCGCATCCTGACGCAGACGGTTTCCTCGCCCACGCTAGCCGCGCAAATTCGCGATTACCTCCAGGCGAATCCGCAGGCGAAGTGGCACGTCTACGAACCGATCAACCGCGACAATGTCTACGAAGGGGCGAAGCTGGCGTTTGGCGAGGTGGTCGAGACTCGCTATGACTTGTCGAAGGCCGACGTTATCGTTTCGCTGGATGCCGACTTCCTTTACGCGGGCTTCCCTGGCTCGACGCGCTACACGCGCGACTTTGCTGCGCGGCGCAATCCCGATGCGAACATGAACCGGCTGTATGTGATCGAGAGCACACCGTCGTCTACGGGGATGAAGGCGGATCATCGGCTGCCGATGAAGGCGGGAGAAGTTGAAGACTTTACTCGGGCGCTGGCTGGCGGTGTCGGCGTGAATACTGAGGGATTTCCCGGCGAAAAGCAAAAGTACGTCGATGCAATCACCAAGGATTTGCAATCACACAAAGGCTCCAGTGTCGTGATCGCTGGCGATCATCAGCCAGCCGCGGTACATGCGCTCGCGCACGCCATCAATGAGGCGCTCGGCAACGTCGGCAAGACCGTTTTCTATACCGAGCCAGTCGATGCGAATCCAGTGAACCGCAACGAATCGATACATTCGCTGGTCGAGGATATGCGCGCAGGCAAGGTTGACGTGCTGCTGATTCTCGGTGGCAATCCTGCTTACGATGCTCCCGCCGAACTCGAATTCGCTTCGGCTTTGAAATCGAATGCCGTCAGTCTGAAAGTGTTCCTCGGCTCTCATCGGAACGAGACCGCTGAGCTTTGCCAGTGGCATGTGCCCGAGGCGCACTACTTAGAGTCGTGGAGCGATGCTCGCGCCTATGACGGGACGGTGAGCATCGCTCAGCCACTCATTGAACCGCTTTACGGCGGCAAGAGCGCGCATGAAATCATCACCATTCTCGCGGGCCAGCTCGGCTTTACGGGACACGATCTTGTCCAGTCCTACTGGCAGAAGCAACACACAGGCTCGGATTTTGACGCCTTCTGGCGCAAGTCGCTGCACGATGGCTGGATTGACGGCACGACTCTGGCGCCGAAGCAGGTGATCCTGAAGACCGACTACCAAGTTTCGTCAAAACACCCCGAGCCCAAGCTCTATACGTTGGCCGTTTCGCAAACCATTGAGCTTAACTTCCGCCGCGACCCGTCTATCTACGACGGTCGTTTCTCAAACAACGGTTGGTTGCAGGAGCTTCCGAAACCGCTTACTAAGTTGACGTGGGACAACCCCATCATGATCGGTCCCGCGATGGCCGAGCGTCTGAAGCTGAACTTCAAAGACGTCGCCGAACTGGAATTCAACGGCAAGAAAGTCAAAGGCCCCATCTGGATTCAGGCCGGTCATCCCGACAACTCCATCACGGTCTTCTTGGGTTATGGGCGCACGCGCGCCGGCCGCGTCGGCACTGGGACAGGCTTCGACGTCTACCCGCTGCGCACCAGTCAGACTCCATGGTTTGCGGACGGGGCGCAATTTCGTCCTACCGGCGAAACCTACCAACTCGCCAGCACACAGGGTTATCAAACGATGGAAACGCCTGACGGCGGCGAGCGTCCGCTGGTACAGGAGCGCAGCCTTGAGGAATACAAGAAAGAACCGAACTTCGCGAAGGAGGGCGAGCCACCGCAGGGTCTTACGCTTTACAAGCCTTTCGATTACTCGGAGGAAGCTTACTCGTGGGGCATGGCGATCGACCTGAATTCCTGTGTCGGATGCAATAACTGCATCGTCGCCTGCCAATCGGAAAATAACATCGCCGTGGTTGGCAAAGAGCAAACGCTCAGAGGCCGCCACATGCACTGGCTGCGCGTGGACGCTTACTACAACGGCCCGCGCGAAAATCCGAAGGGCTTCTTCCAGCCCGTACCCTGCATGCAGTGCGAGGATGCGCCTTGCGAACTGGTTTGTCCGGTGCAGGCAACCATTCACAGCAGCGAAGGCCTGAACGACATGGTCTATAACCGCTGTGTCGGTACTCGTTACTGCTCCAATAACTGCCCATACAAAGTGCGGCGGTTCAACTTCCTGCTTTTCCAGGACTGGGAGACGCCGCAGTTCAAGCTCATGCGCAATCCTGACGTGACCGTGCGCAGCCGCGGCGTCATGGAAAAATGCACTTACTGCGTGCAGCGTATCAGCGAGAAACGCATTGACGTGGAAACTGCTTCGGTGCGCGAAGGTAAGGACATCCGCATCGGCGATGATTTGCAGACGGCCTGCCAGCAGTCGTGCCCGGCGAACGCCATCGTCTTCGGCAACCTCAACGATCCGAACAGTCAGGTCAATAAGTGGAAGGCGCAAGCGAGAAACTACTCCCTGCTGGGTGAATTGAATACGCGGCCGCGCACAACGTATCTGGCGGAAGTCCGCAATCCCAACCCCGATTTAGAAGCAGAGTTAAGAGCAGAGTTAAGAGCAGAGCTAAGAACAACGCCAAAGGCATAAGTGGAGCGCACCGAAGGCATGGCTACGAACACACAAATACCCGTGGCAGACAGGCGAGTGCCGGTAATCGCACCGGGCTACACCTTCTCCACCATCACCGAGAAGATCAGCAACATAGTGCTGAGCCGCCCCGTCTCACTGGGATGGATCTTCGGCTTCCTGATCGTGTTCGGGATGATGAACATGCTGATGTTGGCCCTTGGGTATCTGTTCATTAAAGGTACGGGGATCTGGGGCATCAACATCCCCATTGGTTGGGGATTCGCCATCGTCAACTTTGTGTGGTGGATCGGTATCGGCCACGCGGGCACGCTGATTTCGGCGATTCTGTGCCTGCTCCGCCAGACTTGGCGAAACTCCATCAACCGCTTTGCCGAAGCGATGACGCTGTTTGCCGTGGCCTGCGCCGGTATCTTTCCGCTCGCTCACATGGGGCGCCCGTGGCTTGCTTACTGGATGTTTCCGTATCCGAACACGATGCGTTACTGGCCGAACTTCCGCAGTCCGCTGGTGTGGGACGTGTTCGCGGTTTCGACTTACTTCACGATTTCTTTGGTGTTCTGGTTTGTGGGATTGATTCCCGATCTTGCCACCTTGCGCGATCGCGCCGAGAACCCCTGGGTGCAGCGCGTTTACGGGCTGCTCGCCATGGGATGGCGCGGTTCCGCCCGCCACTGGCACCGTTATGAGACGGCCTACTTACTTCTCGCCGGACTTGCTACGCCGCTGGTGCTCTCGGTTCACACGGTCGTCAGCTTCGATTTCGCCGTCGGCATCGTTCCGGGCTGGCACACTACGATTTTCCCGCCATACTTTGTCGCGGGCGCCATCTATTCCGGTTTTGCCATGGTGCTTTGCCTCGCGATTCCGATCCGCGCGATCTATGGACTGAAGGACTTCATCACCGAGCGGCATCTCGAGAACGCGGCCAAGGTCATGCTCGCCACTGGACTGATCGTCGCCTACGGCTATGGCATGGAAGCATTCATGGGTTGGTACAGCGGGAACCAGTTTGATTCGTTCCTCCTCTGGAACCGGCTGCACGGTCCGTATCGGTTGTCGTACATGGCGCTGCTCGGTTGCAACATTTTCATCCCGCAAATTCTCTGGCTGAAGAAGTTCCGCGTCTCCACCGGCTGGCTCTGGCTCATCTCGTTCGTGGTGCTCGTCGGCATGTGGCTGGAGCGCTTCATCATCGTCGTGGTCAGTTTGAGCCGCGACTTCCTCACTTCTTCGTGGGGCATGTATTACCCAACTAAGTGGGACTGGATGACTTACCTCGGCACCATCGGCCTCTTCCTGACTGCCATGTGGCTGTTCGTACGCATCCTGCCTATGATCTCCATCTTCGAATTGCGCACCTTGCTGCCGGAGTCCCAGGTGCACGAGGCGGCGGAGGTGAAACAGTGAGCAATTCTCCCGCCCATGGTCCGATTGATTCTCCGATCTATGGCTTGATGGCCGAATTTGACTCAGCACAAGAACTAGTGGCCGCGGCTCACAAGACGCATGCAGCGGGCTATCGGAAGATTGACGCCTACAGCCCGTTCCCGATCGAGGGCCTTGCCGAAGCCATCGGCTTTCACAAGAACCGCGTGCCGCTCGTCGTCCTCATCGGCGGACTTGTCGGCGGGATCTCGGCGTATGCGCTTCAGTATTGGGTGGCAGCGATTACCTATCCGGTGAATGTCGGCGGACGCCCGTATCACTCCTGGCCCTCGTTCATCATTGTGACCTTCGAACTTACGATTCTTTTCGCCGGAATTTCCGCCGCTGTCGGCATGTTGGCCCTCAACGGCCTCCCCTTGCCATATCATCCGGTGTTCAACGTGCCTGAGTTCGCCAAGGCCTCGGAGAATAAATTCTTCCTGGTCGTGTTTTCGAGCGACCCGAAATATGACGCCGCCCGCACGCGCTCGTTTCTCAACGGCCTCGCTCCACGCATGATCGCGGAGGTACCAAGCTAGCCATGGGCAACCTAACCAAGCGCAACCTGGCCGCGCTGAGTCTCCGAAAAGTTCTGCCCGCGCTTCTGGCGCTGATCGCCGCGACCACCGCATGCCGCCTCGACATGCACATTCAGCCGTATTACCGGACCATGGCGAAGAGCGATTTCTTCCCTGACGATCGCTCCGCCCGCTTGCCGGTCGAGGGCACGGTCGCACGCGGCGATTTCCACGAGGATACTTACTTCTACACGGGAAAAATCGGCAACGCCCCGGGTGATTATCTGCCCTTCCCGGCGACCGCCGAAGTTGTCGCCCGCGGACGCGAGCGCTTCAACATCAACTGCACGCCCTGTCATGGACGCGTCGGCGATGGTAATGGCTTCATCCCTTCGCGCGGATTCCGCCACCCGCCGTCCTATCACATCGACCGTCTGCGCAAAAAGCCGGTCGGCTACTTCTTCGACGTTATGACTCACGGCTACGGCGTGATGCCCGAGTATGGTACGCAGGTGGCACCGCGCGATCGCTGGTGCATTGCGGTTTACATCCGCGCGCTGCAACTGAGCCAGAATGCAACTTCGGCCGACATTCCCGCAGGACAAACAATTCCGTCACCTCCGCCGCAGTTCCGCGACATCGGCAACGGAGCCACGCTGCCCGAGGTCGCGCCGCCCAGCACCACAACCGAAGGGGAGTCCAAATGAGCACGGCCACAGGGAAAATGAAGAAGTCAGACCTGATGGCCCCGCCCGTGGCCCAGACCATGCAGCAGCGGTCCCTCGCCATTGGCGTGATCGCTGCCATTGCTTCCGTTGCCGGCGCTTTCCTTGCGCCAGACAGTTTTTATTCCGCCTACCTCACAGGTTTCATGTTCTGGCTTGGCCTTTCGCTCGGATGCATGGCCATCCTGATGCTTTATCACCTGGTCGGCGGCGCATGGGGCACGGTGATTCGCCGCATCCTCGAGTCGGGCATGATGACGCTGCCCCTCATGTTTGTCCTGTTCATTCCGATTTTGCTGAACCTGCCCAAACTGTATTTCTGGGCCCGCCCCGATGTGCTGGCCGACCCAAAGACCGATCCGAAGATCCTGGAAATCGCCCACAGCTATCTCAACTTCAACGGCATTCTGCTGCGCTACATCCTCTACTTCGCCATCTGGTTCGGGATGGCCTACTTCCTGAATCGCTGGTCCACCGAGCAGGATTCGATCGAGGGACAGAGCACGCTGCGTTTCCGCGCGATGAGTTCGATTGGACTCGTCATCTACTCGCTCACGATTTCCTTCGCTGCGATCGACTGTGTGATGTCGCTGCAAGCGCGCTGGATCTCGACCATCTACGGCCTGCTGTTCATTGCCGGCGAGGCGCTCTCCGCCTTCTGCTTCTGCGTGGTGATCGAGAGCATCCTCGGCAAACGCAAGCCGATGTCCGGGTACCTTACCGATACGGAAGTCCACGACCACGGCAAATTCATGCTTGCCTTCGTCATGGTCTGGGCTTACTTCAATTTCTCGCAGTGGCTCATTATCTGGGCCGGCAATCTGCCCGAAGAGATTCCATGGTTCGTGCGCCGTATGAATGGCGGATGGGAAGCGGTCGGCCTGTTCCTGGTGGTGTTCCACTTCGCCGTGCCTTTCGCGCTCCTGCTCTCGCGCCAGTTGAAGCGCAAGGCGCGCACTCTGGTGTGGCTCGCCTCCTGGCTCATATTCATGCGCATCGTCGATATCTTTTGGCATATCGAACCGGCGTCGCATCCCACGTTTCACATCAGCTGGGTGCTTTTTGCGATCCTCGCCGGTATCGGCGGTCTTTGGATGGCCTACTTCTTCCACAACCTGAGATCGCGTCCGCTGCTCGCCGTCAGCGCGCCGCAGACGCTGAGACTTCTGGAGCCGACGCATGAGTGACGAAATGATGAACCCTGGCCAATCGAATCAGGGCCACTCCGGCCACGAAACCGATTTCGAACGCGAGGACTTGGGTACACGCGGCATCTTCGCCTTCATGATCGGCCTCGCGATCGTTGGCGTAGTCACCTATTTCATCATCGTCGGCATGTACTCGTTCCTCGATAAATACGAGCGGTCTCAGATGGCCACCGCCAGCCCCTTGGTTACTTCGAAGGGGGCGATGTCGCGTGTGGTCACGCAGGCGGACATGGATAAAGCGTTCAAGGACAATGGCGCTCCCCTGCTGGAAACCAACGAGCGCGGCCAGTTTGGCGACTTCCTGATCAATCAGGAGAACCGGCTCAATAGTTATGGCTGGGTCGACGAAAAAGCGGGCGTGGCGCACATTCCGATCGAGCGCGCCATGGATTTGATCGTTAAGCAGGGATTGCCGGTCTGTCCGCAAGGCTGCGCGGATGCAAACACAGCGACAAGAGGTTCGGTCGAGAAATCGGCAGCAGGGAAACAGTAGATGTTCAGCCCCTGCAGTGTGTGCGTAAGAACTGGGTAATGCGGTGAAACAAAATGCCCGAAGATCCAGCCCCGGAGGGGCGAACTAACTTAGCCCAGCGCTTCAGCGCTGGGTAAAGGTGGACCAAGTGATTCAAGTCCCGGAGGGACGAAAGAGTTCTCATGCTCACTCTAAAGGGGCGTCTGATTTCGAAGGCACGAAACACGGCATCGCCAACGCGATGACCTGATACGAAGCAACCGCACCGGCCGGATCGCCGGAAAAGGAAAAAGCAGTGCGAAGTAGAAGCAGTCTCGCCAATTCGATCGCCGCAGCAGCACTCCTGCTCATGCTCTCGGCCACTCCGCTGTTTGCGCAGGTCCCGCGCGGTCCTATTATGGGCGGCGGCATCATGAGTCCGCCCGCCAACCAGCGTCCCCCTGGGCTCGAATTCGTCGGCATCGAGCAACATCTCAACGGAGAAGTTCCCGCCGATCTCGAATTCCGCGACGAACTCGGCAACCCGGTGAAACTCGCCGATTACTTCGGCCACGGACGCCCCGTCATCCTGAACCTGGGTTACTATCAGTGCCCCATGCTGTGCAGCGAACTTCTGCAAGGCCTGGTCGGTTCGATGAAGGCATTGACCTTCAATCTCGGCAAAGATTTTGACGTCCTCACCGTGAGCTTTGACCCGCGCGAAACCACGGAAATGGCAGCGGAAAAGAAGCGGGATATGATGAAGCGTTACGGCCGGGCGAATGCCGATAAAGGTTGGCACTTCCTCACCGGCAAGGCTGACCAGATCAATGCGCTCACCAAGTCGGTCGGCTTCCAATATCAGTTCGATGAGAAAACCGGGCAGTACGCCCACGCCACCGCGATCGTTATGCTCACGCCCGACCGCCGCATTTCGGGATACTTTTATGGCGTCGAGTTCTCTCCCAAGGATCTGCGTCTCGGGCTGGTGCAAGCTTCGCAAAACAAGATTGGCAACATCGGTGACCAGGTGTTGCTCTACTGCTATCACTACGATCCCAGGACCGGAAAATACGGCGCCGTCGTCAGCAACATCCTGAAGCTGGCGGCTCTCGGGACGATGCTCATCCTGGGAACATTTATGTTCGTCATGTTCCGCGCCGATCGCATCGCGGCCCGCGACGAATTGAGACGAGTTACGTAATTATGTCGAAATATCTACCATTATGGCCCGATCAGGCCTCCACCATGGCAAGCCAGGTGGATGCGCTCTACATCTATCTGCTCATGGTCGCTGGCGTCATGACCGCGCTCATCTTTCTTGCCGTCCTGGTGCTGGCGATCAAGTATCGTCGCGCACGCGGCCACCACGCCCAGCAGATCGAAGGCTCCACTCTTCTCGAAATCACCTGGTCGGTCATTCCTTTTTTTGTGATGCTGACCTTCTTCATCTGGGGCGCCGTCATCTACTTCAAGGAGCGCACGCCTCCCGCCGACGCGACCGAAGTTTACGTCGTCGCCAAGCAATGGATGTGGAAGATCGAGCACATGGAGGGGCAGAGCGAGATCAACGAACTGCACGTCCCCACCGGCCGGGACATCAAGCTGATCATGACCTCACAGGACGTGATTCACAGCTTCTTCGTCCCCGCATTCCGCCTCAAGCAGGACGTGTTGCCCGGCCGCTACACCACGCTCTGGTTTAAAGCTACCCGGCCCGGGCGCTATCATTTGTTCTGTGCCGAATACTGCGGGACCATGCACTCTGGAATGGGTGGCGATATCGTCGTCATGGAGCCGCAGGATTACGCGCAGTGGATGGCGGGCACAGCGGTTGCGCCCTTGCAGGAAACCGGCAAGCAGTTGTTCTCTGCCCTCGGATGCGCCACCTGCCATCGTTTCGATGTCCAGGGACGCGGGCCTAATCTGGCCGGCGTCTACAACAAACCGGTTCTGCTCGAAGACGGACGCACGGTGATTGCCGATGAGAACTATGTTCGTGAGTCCATCCTCAATCCCACCGCAAAGATCATGAGCGGTTTCAAACCTGTGATGCCCACCTTCCAGGGCATCGTCACCGAGGAGCAGTTGAACGCGCTGGTGGCCTACGTTAAATCGCTGGCCCAATCACCCCCGGGAACCGCAGGGCTGCAAAACCAGCCCGCCACTTCCCCGGAACAACCCCAGAAGATGCAGGTGCAATAGTCATGGCGAGCACAGTAACTCCGTCGAAGCGGGCTCCGGCTCCTACACCGAAGCTGAACTATCTCAACAACGGGCACACTCTCAAGTCCTGGCTGTTGACCACCGACCACAAGCGGATCGCGATCCTCTACCTGATTTCGGTGACGGTGTTCTTCTTTCTCGGCGGCTTCTTTGCCATGCTCATCCGGCTCGAGTTGCTGACGCCACAGGGCGACCTGATGCAGGCCGACACCTATAACAAGGTTTTCACCATGCACGGCATGATCATGGTGTTCTTCTTTCTGATCCCGGTCGTGCCGGCGGTGCTGGGCAACTTCCTGGTGCCCCTCATGATCGGCGCCAAGGATCTCGCCTTCCCGCGCATCAATCTGCTGAGCTGGTATCTCTACGTTGTGGGCGGCATCCTGATTTCACACGTCATGTTGACCGGCGGCGTTGACACGGGCTGGACTTTCTACAGTCCATTCAGCACGGAGTACACCAACACCAAGATTGTCGAGGCTGGACTCGCCGTCTTCATCGCAGGTTTCTCATCCATCTTCACCGGACTCAATTTCATCGTTACCATTCACCGCATGCGCGCGCCCGGCCTCACCTGGAGCCGCCTGCCTTTGTTCATCTGGGCCAACTATGCCACCAGCCTGATCATGATCCTGGGCACGCCGGTGGTCGCCATCACCATCGTGCTCGTGGCCGTCGAGCGCCTCTTCCATCTCGGCATCTTCGATCCCAGACTCGGCGGAGACCCGCTCCTGTTTCAGCACCTGTTCTGGTTCTACTCGCATCCTGCCGTCTACATCATGATCCTGCCTTCCATGGGAGTGGTCAACGAACTCATAACCTGCTTCTCGCGCAAGCGCATCTTCGGATACAAGTTCATCGCTCTGTCGAGCATCGCCATTGCCGTCTTGGGATTCCTGGTCTGGGCCCACCACATGTTCGTCGCCGGCATCTCGCTCTACGCCGCCCTGATCTTTTCTTTCCTGACTTTCTTCATCGGCGTGCCCTCGGCGGTCAAAGTGTTCAACTGGACCGCGACCCTCTACAAGGGTTCGATTTCTTACGCCACGCCCATGCTTTACGCCTTCGGCTTCATCGGGCTTTTCACCATGGGCGGCTTGACCGGGCTTTTCCTCGCCACCCTCGGCATCGACGTCCACGTTACCGACACTTACTTCGTTGTCGCCCACTTCCACTATGTCATGGTCGGCGGCGTGCTCATGGGGTATCTCGGAGGCCTGCATTTCTGGTGGCCGAAGATGACCGGCCGCCTTTATCCCGAAGCCTGGGCCAAGCTCTCCGCGCTGCTCGTCTTCGTCGGCTTCAACCTGACCTTCTTCCCGCAGTTCATTCTCGGCTACGTCGGCATGCCCCGCCGCTACTGGCAGTATCCGCCGGAGTTCCAGGCACTGAACGTGCTCTCCACCGCCGGCGCCAGCATACTCGCCGCCGGCTATCTGCTGCCCATGATCTACTTCGTCTGGTCGCTGCGCTACGGCAAGATCGCCGACCCGAATCCCTGGGCCGCCGCTGGCCTGGAGTGGAAGACCGCGTCGCCGCCGCCTACCTTTAATTTTGACGAGACCCCCGTGGTGACCTGGGAAGCCTATAACTACGACGAGATTCCAGCCTGGGAACGGAGGACTCCCGTTGCACGATAGCCAAGCGACCACCGCTTCAGTGACGGCCACGGAACACCAAGCTCACAATCCGGCGCTGCTCCACCACTTCGCCGACGCCGAGCAACAGAAGAACGCTGCCTCGCTTGGCATGTGGCTGTTCCTGGTGACCGAAATCATGTTCTTCGGCGGCATGTTCTGCGCCTACCTCGTCTACCGCCTTGCCCACTTCAACGCCTTCGCGGCCGGAAGCCAGCAGCTCAATATCTGGATGGGAGCGATTAACACCGCCGTCCTGATCGTTAGTTCGGTTACGGTTGTGTTGGCGGTGAAAGCGGCGGGAGCGGGCAAACGCAAAGTGCTGGTCGGCTACCTCGTGGTTACCGTCCTGCTGGGGTTGACCTTCCTCGTCATCAAGGGTTTCGAGTATCGCGAAAAATTCGAGAAGCACCACGTACCCGGCCCGACGTTCAGCTTCACCGACAAGTTCGACGACAACGGCAAGCAAATCCCCGTCAACCCGAAGGAAACCGAGCTTTTTTTCTCCCTCTATTTCGCGATGACAGGCATGCACGCCCTGCACATGATCATCGGCTGCGGTCTTTTTAGCGGGCTGGCTATCCTGGCGTGGAAAGGACATTACACGCCCGGCTACTTCACGCCCATAGAAAACGCCGGCTTATACTGGCACCTGGTCGATATCATCTGGATTTATTTGTTCCCGTTGTTGTATCTGATCAGCCGGCACTCGTGACGGCACAGGTCGCTGCGGTGCACAAACTGAGAACTGACAGCTGAGAGCTGAGAGCTTCTTTATGTCGGAACACGAAGAACACAAGAGTTACTCGCAAGGATTTTACATAGCCATCGGTGTCACCCTGCTCGTCCTGACTATAACGACGGCCGCCGTCGCCTTTGTGAACCTCGGTCCCTTCAACCCGGTTGTAGCGCTCCTCATCGCCACCATCAAAGCGACACTCGTCGTGCTTTTCTTCATGCATGTCAAAGGCGCGAGCGAAAAGCTAACCGGCGCCGTCGTCGTCTCCGGCTTTTTCTTTCTCGCCATTCTGATATCGCTATCGTTGGCCGACTATCTAACTCGATCGTGGCGGTAACGGCATTTTGTCCTGTGTGGCGTTGACGTCGCAGCCACTCGATTGAGTGCCACCCGGGTCCCGGGAGAGGCCAGAAGGCAGTTGCAAAAGCTCCAGCCCGGGATATAATTCAGCTCAATGGCAACGGGGTCGGAAGTCGCAAAAGCGCCGGGGATGGTGCCGGACGAGCTGAAACAAGAGCCGCGCTCGAAGGGTCTGATTACCCCCCGCAAGAAAAAGCCGAAAGAACTTGCCGTCATCACCGAGTGCTGTACGGGCTGCGCGGGGTCACCGGCCTGCGTGGAGTATTGCCCGGTGGAAGATTGCATGTTTTGGATCCCGGATGACGATCATCCACCCTACGGCCGCATCGAGGTAGACCCGCTTCTCTGTATCGGATGTAAGAAGTGCCTCAGTAAGGGTCCAGAGGGTGCCTTCCTCGACGGATGCCCGTGGGACGCGATTGTCATGGTGGACATTGCAGAAGTGGAAAAAGAAGTCGGGCCGATGAGCTACTAGCCGTCGAGTTTGTGTGGGGACGGGGCTTCGCCCCGTCCAGGCGGGGCAGAGCCCCGCCTCTACAAAAGCCCCCTCAACCCCTACTTGCTGGCTCTCTCCTGGATTGCCCGTTCGGCCTCAATCGCTTGCTGACGCAACCGCTCCGGAACTTCGGGCAACTCTCTTTCGTAGGGACGGATTGCGGGCAGGTCCTCCAGTTGGCCAATCAGATATAAGGCGCGAAGGGACTCCCAGACTTGTTCTTCCCCGGGTTCAACGGTGGCAATCGCGGTTCCTGGGACTACACTGGCACCGATCGCCGTCGAAAGTGTGCGCACGCGGCCGGTGATCGGCGAACGCACATCGCGGGTCTGCTGGCCGTCGCTATCCCGCAGTTTCGCGATGAGTCCACCCTGGTGAATCGCCGTACCGACCGCCGCGGTATCCATGACCCGGCCGGCGCTGGGACTGGTAATCGCGACCGGCTGCAATAAAGAAACAATCTGTGGTCTCCCCGAACTGTCGCCGAAGCTGACCAACGACAGCGCAGCGTTGCCGCGTACCATCAAAGAAGGGTCATCCAACATCTTCAAGAGTGCCTCGTGGAAACCGCGGCCTGCCGTATCCTGTCCCAACACCCAGGCATCCGTGCTCCGCACCTCGTCGCGCGGATGCGAGGCGAGCCGTACCAGATCGGCATACCAGCGTGCCGCGCTCGGGTCGTGCCGGCTCATGCGCTGGCCGAGTTGCACAATGGCGTGCTGGATGTGCCGGGGATGACTGTTGTCGTTGAGGTATTCGCCCATCTCTTTGTTGGTGAGCGCGCGGCCAAACCATGTGCTCCACCAGAACATGAACGGCATGAGCACAACCAGCCACGCCGTCAGGAAGAATAGAAGCCGGTTGCGCGTGGACATGCGGGGACGTGACGGCTGCGGCGCAGGCTTCTCCCCGACGTTTGCGGGCTTGTCCGCAGGCGCGAGCGGGATGGGTTGTACAGCCATTCTTCGTTGGTTTCCCGCCCCTAGCTCTCACCCTCTTTGGGCTTGGCGTCTTTGTTTGCGGGAGCTACGTTCGCAGTTGCTTTAGGCGTCACCTCTGCGGCCACTTTCTTCTTGTCGAGAAAAGCGAGAGCTCCGCGGCCACGCAGTTCCCAGAAAGCATTCAAGAAAAAGACGGCCGAGAGAGTGAATAGGATCAAACTTATGAACAAGCCATCCACGGTTGCGACCGTGCCCGTGACGATGGTCCAGGCAATGCCCAGGAGAGGGACTATGCCCATGACAATGGAGATCACTAGCATCATCGGAAGCAGCAGCCCTCCTCATACCTGCTCAGATGGCATCCAGTCCTGCCTTCAAGGGAGAGTCGAAGGCTCGGCCGGCCCGATCGCATCCTAATTATTGCGCCTTGAACGTTACATCCACGGTCTTGCTGCCTTTGGCCGCCAGCGTGACCTTCTGCTCCTGCGTACCCATCTTTTCTTGTACGAAGGCTAACGTGTAGTCGCCCGGGGGCAGACCCTTGATTTCGAACTTGCCGTCCGGCCCGGTGACCGCATAGAACGGCGTCTTCACTACGTTGACGAACATCCTCATCCACGGATGCTGGTTGCACTTCACCGGTAGCATGATTTCCTCGCGGGCGAAGGTTTTCTCCAGAGCCGGGGACTGCGGCGGTTGCGACTCATTCCACTCACGGTTGTCGGCCGGAGTGGGGTGGATATTGTGAGTGGTGGGGTCGCTGTTGACGATTTTAAGCGTCTGTCCAGCCATCACTCCCAAAACATGGGGATGGTACTTGCAGCCACTTTGTTCAATCGTCACGGCATCCTTGGGAACGTCAAACGTCCGGTTTCCCAAACCTTCCTTCACGTAAACGAAGACGTTGTCCAACTTGCCGCCGTCCACTACCACGCCCTCGGCGGTGTTCGTGCCTTTGCAGGCCGGATCCTGGCTCATGTCAATCTTCGCCGCCTTGGGAGCGGTACCGGCGAAACTCACCGTGCCGCTGACACTGGCGGCCGTCGCCGGATCGATCGGTGTCGCCGCCGGCGCTGGTGCGGCTGCGGTGCTTGGAGCGGCAGTTTGTTCTTCCGGCTTCTTGCTGCACGCAGTCAGCAGAACGAGGCCCACGACCGCACATCGGCCAAGGGTAATTAAACATTCTTTTCGATTCATGATTTCCCTACACCTTTCCTGGAATTGGGTTGAGATCCTTGCCATTATTTTACTGCCCGCCGCCCGTCCCCACCGGTCGCTTGTTCACGACCGAGGGCGAATTGCCCCGAGCGCTGCCACTGGCTGGCTTTGTAGCGGGAGAAGTTCTCTTCGTACTGGTTTGGCCGCGCCCCATGGCTCCGGCCACACGGCGCTGCTCTTCCGGAGTGAGCTGGAAAATATAATCCACGAGCAGCCGGGTGTGATCCTTATCATACCCCTCGAATGTGGGCGGCGTCGGTCCGGCGAACACCCAGTGGTTGTTCAGGCGCTTGAACAAACCGGAGGGCATCGCTGTACCCGGACTGATGGCCTGTGGATCAATGATCCAGCGTTCAACCCAGTCCGGCTTCAGACGGTCGTGCGCCAAAAGAAAATTGGGCGCCGTGGCAGTGCGATCATGCGCAGCATCGCCGGTCGCGTGACACTTCAGGCAAGGCGCCGCGCTGCTGGAGAACAAGCCGCGTGCCATGTCCGTTTCCTGCGCCGTCAACGTCGTCGTCTGGTCCGGAATATACGGAAAGGGCTGCCGCGAGAGGGCGGCAAAGAAGCGCACCAGCTTGCCCAGTTCGTTTTCCGAGAAGCTGAAAGTGGGCATCCGCACCTGGAGATACGAGCGCACGCCGTTGCGATCGGTATCGCTCTCGCTTAACGAGGGATTGGAGAGGAAGCGCAGCAGCCACTGCGGGTTGACCCGTGCGCCTTCCGTTAGCAGCTTGGGGGGAAGCTGCTCCTGCACCTCCTGATAGCGCTTCATCCCCATTAGCGCCGATTGCTGGCCTGGGATGAATTGGTGGCAGCCCATGCAGTTGTACTTCTTGACCACCCACCAGCCTTCCTGAATGTCACGGCGGTAGTCGAGAGGCCGGTACTGGTAGGACGACGGAAGCGCGCTCTCCTGGCTGCCCATCAGGAAGGTGGTCAAGGCGCGAATTTGTTGCGGGCTCAGGTGCACATTTGGCATGCGGAGTTTTTCAGTCTCCGACTTGATCTTCCCCTGGTCCCACACATTCGGTTCGGCAAGCTTGTGTTCGAAGAAGCCCAAATTTGAGTACCACGGTCCTTTCGCGGGTCCCTCCGGGAGACGCGCACGATCGTCCGGATCCTTGATGGGTTCGCCGTCTCCTCGTTGCGCCATCTCTGTCAGCAGAGCGAAGTCCAGGCGTTCGATGGGTTTGCTGCCTTCGAAGGTCAGTTCCGTCCCGATCCTTCCCTCATCCTCCAGGCCGGAGATTTCATGACATCCAGCGCAGCCGAAGTGGCGGATCCACTTCTTCCCTTCGTCCTTCAGCTTGGG
>JBEKWL010000063.1:0-18385 GCA_049513095.1 Terriglobales bacterium | reverse complement strand
GCAGCCAGACCTGAAAAAACCGACGGCTCTGCGAGGGGCAGTTGGGGTTTGGGACCGCGAAAGCGGTGATCGCATCAAGGGCTGTGACGGTACGTGCCTCCACGCTGTTTGGCTCCCTCGCAAGAGCCGGCGGCTAGAGCACAACCAATGTCACAGCCTTTACCTTTTTACGGGGAGTCGCCTGCCGACGTAATACCCTGACGGCCACGCAGAAGCAATGCACTCGTGTCCCAAAGAACCGAGGGCCGTTTTACCGGACTTGCCGTTCTTCTCGCCATACTGCTCCATGACGCCATCAAAGTGTCTCCGATGGTTTGGATGTCTCCCCCCTTAACCGATGCGGGCCTATATACTGTGCTTTCGCGTTGGGGCGATCCTAGCCAAGACACTTCATCGGGAACTCATTGCTCAGGTTGTGGAGAAGGCATGTCCAAACAGATTACTGAGGTTGTGGTGATCGGAGCTGGAGTTGCTGGACTTGCGTGCGCGCAGGAGCTGTGCAAGGCAGGTCTCCGGGTAACGGTTCTGGAAGCGCGGAGCCGCGTTGGCGGACGCGTTTGGACCGTACATCCCTCCCTGGCGAACGCGCCGGTCGAACTGGGGGCGGAATTCATTCATGGTCTGCCTCGGGAGGTGTGGCAGATCGTGGAGCGTGCTGGCCTGCAGACGCACGAACTGACTGGAAACCGATGGCGTCTGGAGCAAGCAAGACTGGCACCCGTGAGTGGCTCCTGGGATGTGATCGACAGAATCTTCCAAAGGATTGATAAGTCCGCACCGGATCAATCATTCCAGGAGTTTCTTGAAAACGCTTGTGGCAACCTCCCTCAGCAACTGAGAATCGAAGCGGCGGCATATGTGGAGAGCTTCCACGCATGTAATACAAGCCGGATCAGCGCGCATGCGCTCGCGCGATGGCATCGGAGCGACCGGGAAATCCAGGGACACCGCGGCTTCCGTTTCCCCAAGGGATGCGAGGGTCTGGTTCGAGCGCTGGTGGCCGCCAGCAAGCCGGATCTCCTCACTGTGCGGCTGAACACCGTGGTTACCGAGATAGCTTGGAATCCAGGCACGGTGGAGGTGACGGCGCAATCGCCCGAACAACAGCACGCCAGTATTCGAGCAGAAGCTGCCATTATCACTTTGCCTCTCGGCGTTCTGCAGGCACCGCCTGGAACCAGCGGCACCGTCTGCTTTCGGCCAGAGCTGACCGAAAAGGCCGGCGCGCTGAAGCAGTTGGAGATGGGCGCCGCGATCCGGCTCGTCCTGTGTTTCCGCTATTGCTTCTGGACAGACCCCAAGCTGGTGCGGACGCCCATGCCGGACATGAGTTTCTTGTCATGTCCAGAAGAATTGTTCCCGACATGGTGGGTGTCTGCGGGAACCGCCATGCTGACTGGCTGGTCCGGCGGAGTCCGTGCTGAGCAGCTCTCCGGCCGCGGAAGTGCAGCCATCAAGGAGCGTGGATTGGAGGTCTTGCACCACGTCTTCGGCGTTCCCATGGAAACCTTGCGGCACTGGCTGCAGGAGTCTTTTGTGCACGACTGGCAGTCCGATCCCTACTGCCGGGGTGCCTACAGTTACGCTCTTGTCGATGGTAACGAAGCTGCGCGCAGACTGGCTGCGCCGGTTGGGAATACCCTGTTCTTTGCCGGAGAAGCGACCGATTGCAGCGGACACAACGGGACGCTGCACGGCGCCATCGCTAGCGGCCAGCGCGCCGCCACTGAACTTCTTGCCTGCGCAGGCTCGGGCCGTAGGATGAAACGAGAGGCCATTTAGGCCAATTTCCGGCAGAAGTGTTTCCCAAGGAGTGTGTCGCCATGCTCTTCCCACCTTGCGGTTCGAAAGGTCGATTTCGCATTTCGCCTTTTACTCTTGCTGCATCGCTTTGCTGGCTGTGGCTTGCAGCGCCGAGCTTTGGCCAACAACTGGCGCCGCAAACCCCGGCCGTCGCCGGTGGTGAAACGGCGAAGCCTGACATTGGCAAAGGAAAGCAGATGGGATCTCGGCCTGCGGAACCGCCAGCGGTGCTGCAGCAACTGAATTCCGCAATCGAGCAGCTTACCGCCAGGATTTCCCCTGCGGTCGTCCAAGTTCTGGTTACCGGCTATGGAGCTCTGGAAGAGAACAATCACGGTCAAACGGCGCTCATAACCCGCGAGAATGTGATTGGTTCGGGAGTGATTGTGGACCCGGAAGGCTACATCATGACCAATGCGCACGTGGTCGAAGGGGCGCAGCGCATCCACGTGGCTCTTCCTTTGCCTGCGGTGGATTTTCCCGACCAGATTGCGCCCGTGGGCAAGCAGCGGATTGTCGAGGCACGGCTCATCGGCCTGCACAAGGAGACTGACCTTGCCCTGCTCAAGATTGAGCAGAAGGGGTTACCCACTCTTTCGCTGGGCAGCCACAGGCCGGTGCATCAAGGACAGTTAGTGTTTGCGCTGGGCAGTCCTGAAGGACTGGAGAACTCGGTGACCATGGGCGTCGTGAGTTCAGTTGCGAGGCAGGCAGATCCGAACCGTCCGATGGTTTTCATTCAAACCGACGCTCCCATCAACCCAGGGAATAGCGGCGGCCCGTTGGTGGATACCGAAGGCTACGTAGTAGGGATTAACACTTTCATTTTTTCCGCAGCGGGTGGGAGCGAGGGGCTAGGGTTTGCCATTCCGGCACGGATCGTGCGTTTCGTCTACGAGAGCCTGCGCAAGTACGGTCACGTGCATCGCATCGAGGTCAAGGCAGGCGCTCAAACGATCACTGACAGCTTGGCCAAAGGATTGGGACTTGCGCAAAACTGGGGAGTCGTAATCGATGACGTGACGCCGGGAGGTCCCGCTGAGGCAGCCGGCCTGAAGATTGGCGACATTGTGGTAAGGGCTGATGGCCGCCTCATCGGTACGTTGCCGGCCTTCACCGGCGCTCTCTATCTTCATCCTTTGGATGAAGTGCTTAAACTCGAAGTTCTCCGTGGAACCGAACGAAGAACACTTTTCATCGCCGCGCTTGAGATGAAAGATCCAATGGACGCTCTGCCTGATCTCGCCAATTCACGCGAAAACCTGGTTTCCCGGTTGGGGATACTGGCGCTTACGTTGGACGATTCGTTGCGCTCCATGATGGGCACGCTGCGCAATCCCTCTGGCGTCGTTGTCGTGGCACGAGTCGCGGATTTCATGAGTTCTGCGACTGGTCTGCAGACCGGAGATGTTATCCACAGCCTGAACCAGACATCGATCGACTCTTTGAGCTCTCTCCGAGCGGCTCTGCACCAGATCAAGCCGCACGATCCGGTCGTGCTGCAGGTGGAACGCGGAGGCGGATTTCAGTGGCTGGCGTTTGAGATGGAGTAGTTTGTTACGCAGCTGTTCGAACTGACAAAATCTGATCTGGTCTGTCCCGAATTTTTCTGTCGCCGCCATGGACCTTCGTAACGGTTTTAGTGGAGTCTAGTCTGCTATTGTGATGGCTGGAATCGTTGTAAATGACTTGTGGCGAGTGCTGTTCCTCAGGTCAGTTTCAATTGTGAGGTCAGCGTGATGTCCAAATCAACAGGAGGTCGCAACGTTCGCTCGCGCTTAGAAAAGGGAATATCGGAGCTTCAGGGGCTGCACAAGTTGTTGCTCTCCAGCGATGTAGACCCTGATGTTCTGGCGGACTTCCGGGACGCTTTGAATCGAGTCAGGAATACCGCATGGGCTGCCCAGCAGTATGTCGTCCGCAAGGAGACCGATCAGGACTCAAACAGTGTGCTCTCGTTGTTAGCGGGCGAACGTGTTCGGGCTGCCCACCAGCTTTGCCAAGCTCTCGTCGATGATTTGACGGGAGCCGACATCAAATTTCAAAGAGGCAGCCTTGTTCAACTCCACGAGATCACGGAGACCTTAACGGAGAGACTAGAAGGCGTCATCAACAGAGTGTGATGATGCTTTGCCTACACCCCGAAGAGAGTGCCCCCATCCGAAGTACACGCTCAGAAACCGCCTCGCCCGCTGCCGAAAACTGACCTTGAAAGTGTTGCACCTTGAAAGTGTTGCAGGAATAAGGGGACCGATCAGTTGAGGTGCACCACCGGGAATTCCGCCTCCATTCGGGGGAAAACTTCGAGGAGAACTTGATTAGGCGGTGCGCGGCATGCCACGCTAGAGTGCATCACCGCTAAGATCACGAACGCGGAGTGCCCGACACGGCGCCGCGAAAGGGGCGGAACCACCGCAGCCATGCGTATCGATTCAGCAGTATCGATTATGTTTCTTGTGGTCGGCCTGGCTGCGGGCCCCGCTATTTCCCAGGATACCGGTGGCGTCGGTTCGCGCAATTCGCATTCCGTAATTAGTGCCATATCTGTTGCTGAACATGCTGACAGCGTTGATGTGGAAGTCACGTTCAGTGAGCTGGTGCAACCTGAGGTGAGCAGGCTCGAGCATCCGGACCGACTGGTATTCGATTTTCCTGGATGTGAGCTGGCTGGCCCGAGTCAGCGCTTTGTTGTAAATCGCGGACCAGTCCTTGCCGTGAGCACTGCCGCACTCAGCGTTGCGTCTCCCATCGCACGAGTGGTCGTCGAACTCAGGTCGGCGCAGAATCGCGAGCGCGCGATTGCCGGAAACAGGCTGGTCGTCAATCTCAACTCAATCGGAAACAACCTCACCATCGAGCTCGGCGCAAACGGAGGCAGCCAGCGTTCCGCTCTGGCAAGCGGTGGAAACAAACCTGCGGCGAAGAGCCAGCCACTCGCCCCCAAAACCGCGGAGGTGGTGAAGCCAATGCCAAGCGCGCCGCCCGTTGTCCTTGGACCCGAACGAGTGGCGCCCAAGTCGGCAGAGGTGGTGGCGCCGATGCCAAGCGTGCCGCCAGTTGTTCTCCGATCAGATCGAGCGGCACTGAAATCCGCGGAGGTGGTGCCGCCGATGCCGAGCGTGCCGGCAGTTGTTCGCGGGACAGACCGAGCGGCGCCCAAGTTTGCGGAGGTGGCCGTCGGGTCGCTAATACCAAGCCTGTCGCCGCCGCCGCTGATTCCGCGCACGGCAACCCTCCAATTCCACGCTTATGCGCTTCTCGACAAAGCTCGAACTTTAACCATCTTCGATCTGGAGCCGTTGGAAGCGAAGGCGCAAGCTGGCGATCCCGAGTCTGAGACCACACTAGCGCTCGCCTACCATGCCGGCACATTGCTCAAGCAGGATGATGCGGAAGCGCTGCGCCTGCTGCGGCGAGCCGCGAACGGTGGCTTTGTCGCGGCGGAAGAAGCGATGGGAATCTTCTGTCAGTCGGGCTTCGGAATACCACCGGATAAAGAGCAGGCCGTTTCCTGGTACACCAAGGCGGCGCAACACGGATCGAAGGACGCGGCCACCAACCTCGCGCTGATGTATTCGACGGGCGATGGCATCCCAAGAAATGCAGCGGCGGCGGAGACTTGGTTCCACAGCGCCGCCGAGGCGGGCGACGCCACTGCCCAGTTGAATCTCGCCGCCATGTACCACCGCGGTGAAGTGGTGCCGCAAGATGATGCCCAAGCCACCCTCTGGCTCACCAAAGCCGCGGAGCAGGGCTTACTTCCGGCGATGCTCGAACTGGCAAGGTGGGACTTACGCGCGGAGCGTGGCAGCAATGTCGATGATGCCATCGCCTGGTTAAAAAAAGCCGCCGCTCTGGGCGATGCAATCGCGCAGGTGGAATTAGGCGACATCTTCGTAGATAAGAAGCTGGGCCGACTGGACTATTCCCAAGCGGTCGACTGGTACAGAAAGGCGGCCGACCAGGGGCAGCGCGAGGGTCAATTTGGATTGGGAGCGCGATATTTTTTTGGGCAGGGGGTTCCGCGGGATTTGGAAGAAGCGCGGCGTTGGCTGACACCGGCGGCAAACCGAGGCCACCCCTATGCCCAATTCCTTCTGGCGAAGATGTTCGAGGCGGGAGAAGGCGGCCCCGTCGATGCCGCTACCGCCGCGAAATACTATGAACCGGCCGCGAATTATGGCATCGCCGAAGCGCAATACCGCCTGGGACGCTTGCTCGCCTCCGAGCGCAGCAATGGAACGAGTCTGGTATCCGCCTACAAGTGGTTAGTTCTAGCACAGGACGCGGTGAAGGAGAGCGCTGCGACCGCGCAAGAACTTCAAAAACGGCTCACACCCACGCAACTCGCCCAAGCCGAACATGAGATTGAGGAATGGCGCACTGCGCACCTTCCTCGCCATTCGGTTCGCTAGCCTGCAACAGTGGCCGGCATAGCGCCAGCACAAGGGGCGGAGTCCACTGCCGCACGGAATCTGGCGGAAATAATTCTGCGCGCTTTATGCGTTCTCCCTGAGCGAAAATAGAAACAACAGCTATGCTCAGGCCTCATCGGTTGCGCACGTCGGCGATTTGTTTGGCAGGCTGTATTTTTCTTATCCATGTTTCTCTCGCCCAGACGTCCGCAAAACCGCCGGGGTCAAACCCATCACAGAACATCCTGGTCACAGTCACCGATGAGAACGATGTTGCCGTACCGTCCGCGTTCGTGTTTTTACAAGCATCTCCCCAGGCGGTTGCGCTGCGCTGCGTCACCGATTTTGCCGGCCACTGCGAGTTCTCTAGCCTCCTCGCCGCTACTTACCAGCTCCGCGTAGAGAAGCAAGGTTTCTACTCAGCGATGTTGCCTGCGATCCAGACGGGCGTTGCGGCGAACGTTGCAGTGAACATCGATGTCACTCTCTCCCACCAGCAAGAGGTGCGCGAGGTAGTCGATGTGGTCGAATCCCCGCCTGCCATCGATCCCGCCCAGATCGCCGCGCAACAAACCCTCAGCGGACTCGATGTACTCAACATCCCTTATCCCGCCACCCACGACTATCGCAACGTGCTCAACTTCATCCCCGGCGTCGTGCTGGACGTGACCGGACAACCTCATGTCGCGGGCGCGGAAACGTACCAGACACTGACCATGCTCGATGGCTTCAACATCGCGCAGCCCGCCAACGGGCAGCTGCTGGCCCGCATCAGCACCGATGCTTTTCGCTCCATCCAGGTCGAACCGGCGCGCGAGCCCGCTGAGTTCGGCAAGGGTTCGGGCGGGCTGCTCCTGCTGAATACCGGAATTGGCAACGATCACTTCCATTTCTTCGCTACCGATTTCGTGCCGTCCTGGCAAAACAAGGGAGGATGGAAGTTCGACCAGTTCCTGCCACGCCTGACTTTTTCCGGGCCGCTGCAGAAGGGGAAAGTGTGGTTCTACGAGGCTCTCGACGGCGAATACGACAACATGGTCTATACCGAACTCCCCGCCAATGCAGACAACGATCACCTTTTACGCATAGGCAACCTGGCCAAACTACAGGCCAATGTCACCAGCCGTAACATCGTCACCACCAGCTTCCTGGCAAACCATCTCCACGATGACTATGACGGCTTCTCGCCGCTGAGCCCGCAGCTGTCGAACCCCAGCGACGTTGAATCCGCCTACGTGGCGAGCGTGAAAGACCAACACTATTTCGCGGGAAGCGAGCTGCTCGAAACCGGATTAGCGTTCGATCAGTACAACCTGAAGTGGACTCCCTACGGGACGTCGCCCTATTTCATTGCCCCCGAGCCGCTCGGTGAGACTGCCAGGGGTAGTTACTATCTTTCCGAAGCAACGCGTGCTCGACGCTGGCAGGCTCTAGCGAATCTGTTTCTCGCTCCGCACCGATGGCATGGCCGTCACGATTTGAAATTCGGAGCGGACTTCGACCGTCCTGTCTACGACTCTCAGTTTGCCCGCCAGCCAATTTCCTACTGGCCCGTGGCCACCGCCAGCGGCCCATGTCCGACCAACGCTAACGGGGTCCCCACGCTGCCTTCACCCTGTTCGCGCTATTCCACCTTTTCCGGAGGTTCGCCCTCCTCCACCTACAACTTCGAGGCCACCGCCTACGCCCAAGACCGCTGGTTGATCACCAATCGTCTGCTCGTCGAACCCGGCGTCCGCCTCGATTGGGACGAAGTCATCCGCACTCCTCTCCTCTCTCCGCGCCTCGCAGGAACCTACGTGCTCGACAACGCGGGCAATACCAAGCTCTCCGCAGGCATTGGTTTGGTCTACGATCCTACGTTCTTATTCCTCATCGCCCGTCCTTTCGCCGGTCAACGCACCGACTATTTTTTCAATACGTCCACCGGCGGGCTTACCGGGACCGTGCCGACTGCGTTTTCCGTCGACCGAAACGCCCTCCAAGCGCCTCGTTTCATAAACTGGAGCGTGGGCCTCGAGAGAAAGCTCCCCGCCTCCATCTATCTGAAAGCGGAATTCCTCGAAAAACGCGGTTCCCGCGGCTTCGTCTACAACACGCCCAGCGGCTCCAGCGGCAACTTCATTTTCGAAAATACGCGCGACGACCACTACGACGCCGTCGAACTGAGCCTCCGCCACAACTTCCGGGAAAGCTACATGCTGATGGGCTCCTACACCCGTTCCCGCGCCCGATCCAACCAGGTTCTCGACTTCAACGTCGACAACCCTCTGCTCAGTCCACAACAGCCGGGGCCCTACACCTGGGACACCCCCAATCGCTTCCTGTCCTGGGGATACGTGCCGCTTTTCAAACTGCCCATCATTCACCGAACCGAGATCGCCTATTCCCTCGAGACGCGCACGGGATTCCCATTCAACGTCACCAACGATCAGCAACAGCTGGTTGGCCCGCCCGGATCGCATCGCTTCCCCGAATATTTTTCGCTGAACCTCCAACTCGAGAAGCGCTTCCATCTCTTCGGATATTTCTGGGCTCTGCGCGGCGGTTTCGACAACATCACCGGCCACAGCAACCCTTATGTGGTCAACAGCGACATCAATTCGCCGCAGTTCCTCACCTTCAGCGCCTTTGAGGGCCGCGCCTTCACTTCGCGCATTCGCCTGCTGGGCAAGAAGTAATTCGGGTTGTTATGGCCCGCGTTCGTACCAGCAGATTCGGGTTGGAGGTTTCCCGTCTAACAGGGAACAATACAGGGAATTTGCAACTCGTCTCCGAGCCGAATTCATGGCCAGCATCGCGTTTCATGCAGGTTTATTCCGCTATTCCCGACGATTCCGTCAGATCCGATCAGGGATTTATCAGGGAAGTGTTCCTGGATCGACATGAAAAGAAGATGAAATGCCATAAAAGCCCCGGCCGACCAGAACTGCTGATTCCGATCCACCGAACCAAGAGGGACGAAAGGATGTACTTCCGTGTACTTCCTTTTTTTCCCGGGCACTCGGCATAATCACGATGCAGCTACATTGGAGGTTCCTTTGCGGAAACAGTCCAGTCAGCGGGATCGGGAGGAGGGCCTGAAACTGCCAACCCTAGGTCAGTTGAATTCCGTGTGGAACGGGGTCCTAAGAGATCCGGAAGCGCAGCGGGCGCTTGATCGCCTGGAGCAGGCCGGGTTCAAGATTAAACACCTGAGCCCCCACGATCCGACCTTCCACAACCCATCGTGGGCAGATTACATAGCGGCCATACCATTTCTCGAAAACCTACCCGTTCGGAGGTGTTTTCATCGCGGAAAGACCATGCGGAAGTACTGGCCTCTCGTGAAGGCGTTGCGCGATTTTGAGCGGCAGCTCGACGACCCCTTTAGCAGCGTAAGTCGGATCACCACCAAGGATGCAGACATTCAACTTGGCAAAGATCTGCGTGGTCTTGCCGCCGGGGCTGCGAATTTTATCGAGAAGTTCATCTCGTGGGATTGGTGTGTAATCAAACGCAATCCCAGAAATAGCCTGATTGCTGAGCTGCGTTGGACCATCCGGGAGCGCACCGGCAAGCCGCACGACAGAGAGCTGTACACGATTATCGACGCTGCATGTCGCGCGGCTGACCGTGACGGACTCTACCTGGATAATGCGACCTTGGACCGAATCGAAAAGAGGGTGACGGAAACGCGAGTGAAAGCTGCCGGACGCTTGAATTCCGACGCCGGGTTGAGCCGAACACCTAAGAGCGAATCCACGCGAAATCCCAAAAAGAGACGCTAATGCGTTGAATTGGGTTCAGGCCCGGATCGGCTATCTTTACGGCAGAGGAATAGCCGATGGAACAACGCAAAGTCCGTGACAAGCCCGTACCCGCGCCAAACAGCCAGGTGGGTTATCGGTCGCCACCGGAGGCGACACGCTTCAGAAAAGGCGCCTCTGGAAATCCACGCGGGCGTCCCAAGGGCAGTTTGAATGTGGCGACGGTACTCATGCGGACGCTTCGTGAGAAGATCGCCATCCACGAGAACGGCCGGCGAAAAAAAATAACGAAGCTGGAAGCGGCGCTCAAACAACTGGTCAACCAGGCCGCCGATGGCGATCTCAGAGCGCTGCGCCATTTGACTGCCCTGGCGCTCGATGCCGAGGCGCAGCAGAACGTGCGCGATAGCCAGCTGCAAGAACTCGGCGAGTTAGATCATGACGTAATGCAGGGGATTTTGCGGCGATTTCAGGTAACCGAAGAACAACGAAATTCATTCGAAGGAGATGACCACCATGACGTTGAGCGCTAAAGAGTATCAGGTGATGTGCCGTCAGGATTTCTAAACGTTCGTGCATCGTGCTTTCCTCGAGCTTAATCGAGACGCTCTTTTTCTCCACAATTGGTCCAATGAGCTGATGGCATCCAGGCTGCAAGCGTGCCTCGATAGGCAGATCACGCGGCTTATCATCAACGTGCCCCCGAGATCCTTAAAGTCTCACGGTGCTTCAATCTGTTTTCCAGCGTTTGTGCACGGACACAGGCCGAGCGCGCAGATCATTTGTGCCAGCTACGGCCAGGACCTTGCCAATAAACTATCGCTGGACTGCCGAACGTTGATGGGCAGCGAATGGTATCGCGGGCTGTTCCCGGTTCAGCTTTCCCCCCGGAAGCAGTCCGTGCAGGAATTTCTGACCACCGCGAATGGATTCCGTCTAGCCACGTCGGTGGGCGGCGTGCTCACCGGCCGAGGGGCCGACTTCATCATCATCGATGACCCGCTGAAGCCGGACGAGGCCGTTTCGCAAACCCAGCGTCAAGCGGTTAACGACTGGTATGACCACACGCTCTACAGCCGGCTGAATAACAAGCGCAAGGGCTGCATCATCATCATCATGCAGCGCCTCCACGAGGACGATCTGGTCGGACACGTACTGGAGCAGGAGAGCTGGGAGCATGTCCGACTGCCGGCCATCGCAGAAAAGGACGAAACCCACCAAATCGTGTCTCTTGGTCGCGCACGGACGGTGCAGCGCCGAGCGGGTGAAGCGCTTCACCCAGAGCGAGAGCCAGTGGAGGTCCTCGAAAATCTCCGGCGGACCGTGGGGGAGTACAACTTCGCCGGACAATATCAACAATCGCCGGCGCCACTTGGTGGCGGCATGGTGAAGGGCAAATGGTTTCAAAGCTATGTCCCTGGCGAAGAACCGGCGCGTTTCGATCGAATTGTCCAGAGTTGGGACACGGCAAACAAAAGCACGGAATTGAACGACTACAGCGTTTGCACCACCTGGGGGTAGAAAAATAAAAAGATCTACCTGCTGGATGTGCTGCGAGGTCGCAGGGACTATCCCGATTTGAAGCGGGCAGTGCACGAACAGGCGGAGCGCTTTCGTCCGGCGAGTATTTTGATCGAGGACAAAGCATCCGGAACGCAATTGATTCAAGAACTGGTCCGAGATGGCGTCTACGGTGTCACGTGCTACCAGCCCACCATGGATAAAGTAATGCGGTTGCACTCGATCACCAGTACCATCGAAAATGGATTCGTATATCTGCCAACCAAAGCGGATTGGCTCGCAGAGTATGTGCACGAGTTGACGACGTTTCCAAGCGGCAAGCATGATGATCAGGCGGACTCGACTTCGCAGGCTCTTGATTGGATCAAACAGGGGACTCACGTGTATGGCGTGTTGGAGTACAACCGTCGAGAAGCGCTGGCGGAAAAGTTGGGGTTGCCTGATGGGTACGATATCACGCAGTGCGAGGAGGGCGAAGAGATCCCGGCGGTAAACAAGACAACCGGAAACGAAATTCGCCGGACGGATCAAGGTTCGGTTGTTGCACGCTCGAACGCCCCGGCACAAGCAGGAGCCTGTCCCAGTTGCGGCGCCACCGTGTCCGTGACGGTGTTCGGTAAACAAAAGCGATGTCAACAATGCGGCCACCAATGGCCCCCTTTGCCCCGCGTTCAACAAATGCTGACTAGAAGAGACGTCCTCAACGGGACGGAATTCTGGGCGCCACCAAGAGACGAGTTTTGGAGATGATGGCCGCGGTGGTGAAGGCCTGTGCGCGCAGGCCGCAAAACGGCCGCACGAATTGTGCTCCACGAATTGATGTTCGTGCTGAGGTGGCTGGCACAGCGCCTTCGGCGGAAACAGTAAGACCTGCTCGGTCGCGACCTGGGGCCGTCCTCGGCCCCAGCAAAGAAACTGCTCGGCGCCTGTTGAGGGAAGCTCGGTGGACGCCGGGCGGCGGCCAGGCATTACGTCGCAGAGCGGCACGATGTCCGCGGCGCAGCCGCAGTACATCGCCAGCTATCTCGCTCCAGTACCTCCCGATGGAATTGGCGGAAGCACGCCTAGGGTCTTGTTCCTGCCGAGCCAAGAATCTCTGAACGCATTTTGTGCCCTCTTTCTGATGGTGATCAAGAGCGCGATTTAGTCTTGGCGACTGAAGGCCGGCAGTTCTTCTCGAAGTTGACAGCCGCTCGTGTGAGTTTTCATCATCGAGGCTGCCAGATTTAGAATCCGCTGGGCGGCTTGCTCTGTGCTCACACCACGAGCGTGAATGTTCGAGATGAGGTTCCGATTGGCGTCGGTATCCGGCGCTTTCGGTCGGTACGCCATGTAAGCGGACAGGCTTTCAGCCGTTGCCAACCCGGGCCGTTCGCCGATCAGGAGGACGGCAACTCGGGGAATCAGCAACTCGCCAATTTCGTTCAGAATGCCGACCCGGCAGTAACGAATCACAAATGTCTGACCGACACTCCAGCCTCGAGTCTTTGCTCCTTCACACAGAAGCGGCAATAACCGAGGAGTTTGCAGGGCAACGGCGGTTACGGAGAGCCCGTCGCCGATCACGACTTGCAAATCGTTTCCCGTGGTGCAACGCCGTTTCACTTCCGCGCGGGACACGTCATTCAGGTGACGGCCCAGGTCAGGGCGCAAAAGATACGCATCTTTGCTCGCCGCCCGGGAGCAGACTTCAAACAGATTCCACTTCCGCACGAAGTCGGCGGCGGGATCATCCCCGGGGTCTGGGAAAAGATTCAACTCCGCGCGCACGGCATCGCGGGCGGCAGCATGCGCCTCGCGCAGCTCAAGTTGAGTATTCGTTCGATACGATGCCCCGCTGCGGCCTGCCAGCAGGCGCGCCGGAGTTTGGGCGCGTACCTTCTTTATGATCTCGGACAGGTCGTACTCGGGCGAGTCGTAGGGCGGGGCGAGTTTGTCCTCTCGTTTGTCGTCAATAGGTGCCATTCAGACAGTCCTCTCCAGAGACAATTCCAAACCGTGCATCAGTTGCCGCCGTGCGGACGAGTCGAGGGACGCCGGTTCGGAGCCACGGTAGAATCCCCTACTCTGCAACCACGCGAGAAACTCCGGTGCAGGACGCAACTGGAAGAGTCGACGTGCGGCTAACGCGTCGTGATAGCTGGTGGATTGGTAATTCAGCATCACGTCGTCGGAACAGGGAACGCCCATGAAGTAGTTGCAGCCCGCAGCCGACAAGAGAAGCAGCAGGTTGTCGGCCGAGTTTTGGTCGGCGGCAGCGTGATTCGTGTAGCAGACGTCGCAACCCATCGGTAAGCCGAGCAACTTACCCATGAAATGATCCTCCAGCCCGGCGCGGATGATCTGCCTCTCGTCGTACAAATACTCAGGCCCGATGAAGCCGACGACACTGTTGACCAGAAAAGGCTGGAAGGCCCGTGCGACCCCATAAGCTCGTGCTTCGAGCGTCAGTTGATCGACTCTGTGGTGGGCCTCGGCGGAAAGAGCGCTGCCCTGACCAGTTTCGAAGTACATCACGTGGTCGCCTGCCCAGCGGACATCACGTTGGCGATGACGCTCGAGAACCTGTTCGCGGCCCTCCCGCAGCATGTTCAGTGTGATTCCGAAGCTGCGGTTGGCCGCTTCCGTGCCCGCGACGGACTGGAAAAGAAGGTCTACCGGCGCCCCGCGATTTAACGCCGCCAGTTGAGTCGTGATATGCGCCAGGCAACAGATCTGCGTTGGGATTTCATATGCATCCACCAGGCGATTCAAAGCCATAAGAATCGAACGGACTGTCTCCACCGAGTCCGTGGCCGGATTCACGCCAATGACTGCGTCTCCGCAACCGTAAAGCAGTCCTTCGAATGCAGCCAGAAGGATTCCGCCGATGTCATCGGCCGGGTGATTGGGCTGCACGCGAATACCCAACACCCCACGCTCTCCCATCGTATTGCGGCAGCGCGTGACGTTGCGGATCTTGGCGGCCGCGAGCACCAGATCCTTGTTGCTCATCAGCTTGGTGACCGCGGCGGCGACTTCAGGGATGATGGCCCGTTGAAGCGGTTGTAGCTGAGTGCCGGTGGTTCCGTCGTCCAGGAGGAACTCGCGAAACTCCCCGACGGTCATACTTGCGATGGAGCGGAAAGCTTCCTGGTCGAATGTGTCCAGAATGAGGCGGGTGACATCGTCTTCGGAAGGGTCGATGAGGGGCCGACGAACAATTTCCTCCAGCGTCAAGTCTGCAAGTTTGCGTTTCGCCGCAACACGCTCCCGTTCCGATCGTGCGGCGATGCCGGCCAACTGGTCGCCAGACTTTTCCTCGTTCGCCTTGGCAAAAAGTTCGCGGAGATCGGAAAAGTCGAAGCGCTCGATCATGGCGTGGTGTCCGTTCGGAGACACCATGTTACTGCAGGATTGTCTGGCAGGACTCTGTTGTTCGCTTTTCGTCCAGGAAGGGTTGGTATGGCTTTCTAATCCATGATGGCTTAAGGCATTAATATTGAATGGGAATGTAGGGATTTACCAGTAGCCTTGCGGGAGGGGCCGCCCCATGCCACCTTCCTCGCTGGAGTCGTCCATGTCTGCCTGCTTACAGGAACTTGCTGCGGCCCGCGCCCGCAAAGAATACCGTGGAATCTACTCGGTGTGTTCGGCGCATCCTTGGGTCATTGAAGCCGCCATGCGGCACACGCCCATTGGCAAGGGCCCGCTGCTGATCGAAGCTACCTGCAATCAGGTCAATCAATTCGGCGGCTACACCGGAATGACACCCGCAGACTTTCGGGAGCGCGTTCAGAAGATTGCTGCGCGAGTCGGCTTTCCGGGGGAGCGCATCCTGCTCGGTGGCGACCATCTTGGCCCTCACCCTTGGCAGGAGCTCGGCGCAGAGCAGGCGATCAGCCATGCCACGAATATGGTCCGGCTTTTCGTCCGCGAGGGCTTTCACAAAATCCATCTCGACACGAGCATGCCCTGTGCAGGCGATCCGAATCCTCTTCCCGATGAAACGATTGCAAAACGTGCGGCCCTTCTTTGCAGCACAGCGGAATCGTCCTCCCAGGAACACCAGCCGGTCTATGTGATCGGGACGGAGGTACCCACTCCCGGCGGCGCCGTAGAAGAGACAGCCATTGCCATCACCAGCCGCGAGGCCGCCGAGCAGGCAATCCTGGCGCATCGTCAGGCCTTCGCCGCAGCCGGCCTCCACATCGCATGGGAAAGAGTGATCGCGCTCGTCGTCCAGCCCGGTGTCGAGTTCAGCCACGAGAGCGTAACGGACTATGAGCCTTCGCAGGCAGAATCTCTATGCCAGGTTTTGCGCGACCACCCCGGACTCGTATTCGAAGCGCATTCCACGGATTATCAGAGGCCGCAGGCGCTGGCGGAGCTGGTCCGCGACGGCTTCGCCATCCTGAAGGTTGGACCCGCCCTCACATATGCAATGCGCCAGGCGCTCTTTGCTCTCGCAGCGATCGAGGAGCAATGCATCCTGCCCGCGCAGCAATCGAGACTGCGCGAAGTAATCGAAGGTGTGATGCTTCAGCAACCGGACCATTGGCAGAAACACTATGGAGGTAACCCGGAGGAGGAGCACCGTCTTCGTATTCACAGCTACAGCGATCGCATCCGCTATTACTGGACTGATCCCGCGGTGCAGCACGCAGTCGAGAGCCTGATTGCAAACCTCGAGGCCCGCGGCATCCCAGAAACAATGCTGAGCGACTTCCTGCCTACCCAGTACAGCAAGGTGCGTCAGGGCACGCTCAAAAATGCACCCCTGCCCCTCATACTCGATAAAATCGGCGGCGCGCTGGATCCCTACATCGCGGCGTGCAGCGGTCGTCTTCACCATGGGCATTAGGCCCGAAGGAGCGGCTACTTCGTTGAGTGGGGGAGGGTTGGGGCTGGTGATTTCCGTGAACTGACCGGCATCAAAGCGGTTCAGCCGTGATGGAAGGAGTTTCCGATGATAGGTTCAGCACGAACTATCGCTCAAGTCATATTAGGTCTCTCGATCGCCCTGTCTTCCACGGCTCAAGCGCCAGCTTCCGCGTCTGCTCCAGCAAAACCCGCCGATGAAGAAGGGGCTCTCCGTGCGTTCGCAGCGATCCATCCCATTGATGTCCACGTTCATGTCTTCAAGACCGATCCCGCATTTCAGAAGATGCTCGAAGGTCTGAACGTGAAACTGCTGAATATCCTCGTGATGGATGACACGCTCCCCTATCGCAAGCAGTTGCGGCGGCAGATCGATGACGCACTGGCGCTGGTGCGGTCGAGCCGTGGCCACATCGCCCTGTGTACGACCTTCGATCCCTACAAGCTTGACAGTGCTTCATTCGGTGCCGATACCATCAAGCAGATCGACCGCGACTTCGCGCAGGGAGCTGTGGCGGTCAAGATCTGGAAGAACATCGGGATGGAAATCAAGGACAGTAGGGGCCAGTACATCATGGCCGATGATCCGAAGTTCGAGCCGATCTACAAAGACATCGTCAGCCATGGCAAAACGCTGATGACACACCAGGCCGAACCCGATGTGGCCTGGGGGCCGCCGGATGTGTCCGATCCGTCCTGGTCCTACTATAAGGAAAATCCGCAATGGTACGTCGCCAACCAGCCCAGGTTCCCGTCCAAACAGAGGATTCTCGAAGCACGTGATCATGTGCTTGCTAACAATCCTCAACTACGCATGGTGGGAGTTCATCTGGGCAGCATGGAGCGGGATCTCGACAATATCGCCAGCCACTTGGACAAGTATCCGAATTTTGCCATCGACACAGCGGCAAGAATGGAATACCTCATGCTCATGCCTCCGGAAAAAGTGCGCGCATTTCTCATCAAGTATCAGGACCGCGTTCTCTACGGCACCGATCTCGATTTGCTCTCGGACGCCAACCTCCCGGATGCGTTGAAAGACTGGCAGTCCACCTACGCGCGGGACTGGAAATTCCTGGCAACCGGCGAGACTTTTAACGTGGAAGGCAAGCAGGCGCATGGCTTGAATCTGCCCCAGACGGTCCTCCAGAAGATATTTCGCAACAATGCCATCCGTTGGATTCCAGGATTGTGATGGACCGTGATGCCTAGCTGGTCAACCCAAGCCCATCTGGGCTGCGCTCTACCATCTCCCCGCGGGTATGTTCCAGTTTGGGTGCGCGGGGCCGAGTTTCGTGCCGGAGGTGAGGGTCGTCGGTGTCGCGCCTCCCAAACCGTGGTGATGATGCTCACTGGTAACAGTTTAAACTCGACCAGCCGGGCGGCGCAGACGATTTCCCAACTGTCGGATAACGAGGAGGAATGATCCGTGCCCATGCGGCTCAGGGAAGAAGAAGCACAAGAAATGCTGCGGTGGCGCGACCTTGAACTGACTCGTACTCCTTGATTCTTGTAATGGAAGCGCCCCGGCTCTGGATTGCGATCATTGCTGCGCAAGCAGACGGCAAGTGAAGGACACACGAATCTGTGGTTACCATACCTTACTAAGACCCTGGAGCCCCTGGAGATAATCCTCCTGTTCGACCCTGCTTTCCACTCCGTATTCCGTTAGGATCGTCATCATCTTTCCCACGGGGACTCCGGCAAGCTCAGCGGCTCTGCCGAGAGATGCCTCCCCCTTTTTGTACCGTTCCACCGCGAGCAAGATTCTCCCGCGGGTAACCATGTCCCGCACGGCTTTGGACAGATCGCTCCTCTGTTCCTTCGTGAGTTCATTCAGGAATTCGAAGTTCTCACGATCCATCCGGATGCTCATGGTCTTGCTCATTGTCTTGTCTCCAATTTCCGTCTGGCATCTTCCAGAATTGATTCTTTATAACGCCCATGTTTTGCCAGTGTCATAAGTTTGGCCAGGGCCTCGCTACCCGTAAGCAAACCCTTTTCGCGGCTTCGAACTAAGATGCCAATAGCTGTGGT
>JBEKWL010000062.1:0-18647 GCA_049513095.1 Terriglobales bacterium | reverse complement strand
GAGTTCGAAGCCCATCCCGCGACCACAATGCCGAGCACGCCGAGCGACGAGACCCCGAGCATAAACAGGATGCCGATGTTCATGTCGCTCACCGCCTGCGAAGGGCCGAACGGAATCACGGTGTAAACCGTGAACGACGCGAGCAGTCCGATCAGGGGCGCGACCCAGAAAACGAACTGGTCGGCTTCGGTGGGGATGATGTCTTCTTTGAGAATCAGCTTGAGCGCGTCGGCGAAGGGCTGCAACAATCCGTGCGGGCCCACGCGCATGGGGCCGAGGCGAACCTGGAAGTGCGCCAGCGCCTTGCGCTCGATCCAGTTCAAGAGCCACATCACGGTCAGCGCCACTCCCGCGAAGATGATGAAGACATAAACCAGCGCCCAGAACTGGTTCCCCGCTTCGCCGGGCGTCACCTTGCTGCCGAGATACGACGTGATGAAATTGGGCATCAGCGGTCCACCTCGCCGAGTACGATGTCAATCGTGCCGATGACGGCAACCACGTCGGCCACAAGCGAGCCGCGCACCATAAGGTCGAGCGCCTGCAGATTGACGAACGATGGCGGACGCACGCGCAAGCGGTAGGGCTGGGTCGAACCGTCGCTGACAATGAAGTATCCGAGCTCGCCCTTGGGCGCTTCGATGGAATGATAGATTTCGCCCACCGGCGGCTTGATCACCTTGGGCACTTTGCCCATGATCGGGCCCTCCGGGATCCCGTTGACCGCTTGCTCGACGATGCGCATTGACTGGCGCATTTCTTGCATGCGGACCAGGTACCGGTCGTAGGTGTCGCCGTTGGTGCCGATCGGAATTTCGAAGTCGAACTTCGCATAGTTGGCGTAGGGCTGGGCCTTGCGCAGATCCCACTTCACGCCGCTGGCGCGCAGCACCGGCCCGGTTACGCCGAGCGCAATGCAGTCGGGGCCCGAGATCACGCCGACATTCTTGGTGCGCTCCAGCCAGATGCGGTTGGTGGTAAGCAGCGCTTCGTATTCGTCGATCTTGGGCGCGAAGAAGGCCAGGAAATTCTTTACGTCTTTTTCGAAGCCGGCGTAAGTCTCATACTGGCAGCCGCCGATGCGAAAGGCATGCGTCGTCAGGCGCGCGCCGCAGTACCTTTCGAAAATCTTCAGGATCTCCTCCCGGTCGCGGAAGGTGTAGAACAGCGGTGTCATCGCTCCAATATCGAGCGCGTGCGTGCCCAGCCAAAGCTGGTGGCTCGCGATGCGGTTCAGTTCGGTCAGGATCACGCGAATGTATTGCGCGCGCGGCGGCGCCTCCACGTTCATCAATTTCTCGACCGCTTCGCAGTAGCCGAGCCCATTCGACACGGCGGCGCAATAGTCCATCCTGTCGACGTAGGGGTTGAACATCGTGTAGGTGCGGTTCTCGGCGATTTTTTCCACGCCGCGGTGCAGATACCCGATGACGCACTCGGTGCCGAGAACTTTTTCGCCGTCGAGCTTCAGGATGACGCGCAGCACGCCATGCGTGGCCGGATGCTGCGGTCCCATGTTGATGATGAGTTCGTTCGAATCGAGATACGTCTTCTCGGGAGCTTCGAGATCGAGGTTGGAAAGTGAGTGGACCGAGACGTCGGTCGTGCTGTCGTTCTTGCGATCGCTCATTGTCCGCTCTCGATTCCGAGGTTGATCTGCACCCACTCTTGGTCTTGCTGCAGAATGCCGTAGTCTTTGCGCAGCGGGTAGCCTTTCCAGCCGTCGGGCAGAAGAATGCGCTTCAGATCGGGATGTCCGTCGAACCGGATACCAAACATGTCGTAGACTTCGCGCTCCAGCCAGTTGGCGGTCGGCCAAATGGGGACGCTGGACGGGATCGAAGCGCCGTCGGCGATTTGTGTTTTCACGCGCACCCGCTCGTTGCGCGGGAAAGAATAGAGAATCCATACGACGTCGAATTGCTTTTCGCGCTTAGGATAATGCACGGCGGTTATATCGACGCAGTAGTCGAACTGCTCTTCGTCGCGCAGCAGGCGCAGAATGTCGGGGATCAGCGAGCGGTCAACGGCAAGGTAGTTCTGTCCAAGATAAGTCAGCGGGTCGAGACCCGAGCCGTACTGGCTGCGGTATTTCTCAACCATCGGCGAGGTCCACGGCATCGGGACGGGACCAGAGGGCTTGGCGGGAGCGGCGGGCTTTGCAGGCGCGGCGGGTTTTGCAGGCGCAGCAGGCTTCGCTGGCTCGGCGGACGCCGCTGCGGGTTTTTCCGCCGTCGGCTTCTTCTCACCTTCCGGCGGCGGTGGTGGAGCTGGCGTTTTGACTTCCTCGGCCATGCTAGGGTCTGTCGTTACAAAAGCCGCTCTATTAGGAAACTTTCACTTCTAACATCTGGTTGCATCACCGTCAGTGACCGTCGTCACAATACCCAGCATCACTTTGACCGCTGCGCTCTGATTTCCCGTAGAGACAGCTTGCCCTGTCTCTACAGGCAGGTGCTGCTAGCGCCGGGCCGCCTGAAAGCCTTCCACCAAGTCGCGGATGCGCAACGCGTCGGCTTTGCGATGGCCGTGACTGGCGATCGGATCCGTGCCTCCGGTCGATTCAATCAAAATGTCCGACCAAAAGATTCCCGTTGAAATCTTCACCGACGCTACCTGAGAAGTCGAAATGCTTTCCTCGTTGCTGCCGAACAGACGCTTCTTCACGCGGCTCACGCGCAGCGGGTTGACCACGATGCGCGTCGGGAACCACAGGTTTCCCCTCGTCCAGCGGCTCGCGGTGAAGGTCTCATCGGAACTAGCCGATTTCGGACTGGCTGCATTTGGACCCGCCGGATTTGCACCCGAGGCAGTCATACCCATTCGAGCGCGCCCTTCTTCCAGATCCATACGTAGCCGACGATCAGGATGCCGAGAAAAACCAGCATCTCAATCAGTCCGAAAACACCGAGCGCCCTGAACTTCGCCGCCCAGGGAAACAGAAAGATTGTTTCCACGTCGAAGACCACGAACAGGATGGCGATGATGTAGAAGCGGACGGTGTAGCGTCCGCGCGCGCTGTCATACGGATCAATGCCACATTCATAAGGCATCAACTTCACGCGGTTGGGACTTTGCGTGCGGACGATCCACGCTACTATCAGCGTGGCGGGCATCAGGATGCCTACGACGGCGAGGAACAGAAAGATGGGAACGTAATTTTGCGGCATGAGGCCTCGAAACAGTCGTGATGAAAGCAAAACCGAATACTAACGCCGAAGTGGCCCGGCTTCAAGGACAAGTGAACACTGGCGTGTGACATCGCGCACGCCGAACGCGCAAGGCGAGGTCCGGACTGACTCCCAAAACTTCGGAATCAGGAAACCTGTGTGTTGGCAGTGCTCTTTGAAAGTTTCCCCGAATTGCCCAGACAGCATGGATTCTTCTTTTCTTGCCTTGATCCAATAGCCCAGGACGATCAAGCCAACTCCGGCGACGCATCGCCAACGGTCAATCGCTAGCGCTCCGCCGATTGCGGCCAGATCGAGTCCGGAATAGATGGGATGCCGGAAATACGCGTAGGGACCGGTGCGAATGAGCTTGTGGTCCTCTTTGAGACTGACTCTGGCGCTCCAATACTGTCCCAGGTGCCAGCGGGCCCATAGAGCGATCGCTATGCCGATCCAGGTGAGTGCGACGCCCGCAACGGAAAGAGCGTAGGTCCGAGGGAAAATGTGACGACCAAGAACGCCGATCTCCGCCGCGTCGCTGAAGAGCAGGACAAAACCAACAATTTCCAGAAAGAGGATGCCGTAACGCGAGGCGAAGGATTCCCGGCTGACGGTGCGGCGCGTTTTCAGGGCGCTCGCGGCCCAGTAGACCACAAAAACGATCCACGGACCTTCGATGAGAGAACGCCAAATCATGCTTCGACCAACGTCGGATCAATGGGCACGGGCAAGTGCCGAAAGTGTCACGGTGAACTCGGCAGAAATTATACCGAGCAAATACTTCGAGCCTGTGAACATACAAACACCGCGGCTCCTCACTAGCCGCGCTCGGCTGGAGGACCGGGGGCGGCCGTTGCTACGTGGGCCTGGCTACGGCGCTTTTGCGATAACGCCACGCGATTAACACCAGGCCGGAACCTAGCAGCACCATGGTCGAAGGCTCGGGAGTATGCGTCTTGTGGGGTTTGTGGCAGCGCGCTTCAGTGTAGATTTCGCCGGCAGCGCAAACTCCAGATGGAATTGGCACACTGACCGGCACGTACGGGAAGAAGAATCCAGCGGCGAGCTTGGGGGCAAGCGGTGCGCCGGCGGCCAAGTCGGACGCGGCGAGCATGGGCCGGATGGGGAACGCCGGTGCAGATTCGACCGCCGCTACGGGCTGCTCTGTAACATCTTCGGCAGGTTCTTCGTTGGAAACTTCGGGCTTGGCCGTATCTGAAATCTGGTTGCCGCAACGCGCACGCGCCGTGATTTTGCCGTCGGTCAGCAGCAGTTCACCCAGGTGCAGGCGAACTCTTCTGCGCGTCCAGAAAACTGTGTCACGAATGCGATAGGAAAGATAAACCTCGCGAGCTTCGGTGGCGCGCACCAGACGGGCGTGGCTGTAATCGAAGTGGGCGTAATGCCGGCGAACTACATAGTCGCGCAACGCCGCATAGCGGAGATCGGCGGGGTCCTTCACGCCTCCGGGTACCACCGAGTAAGGATAGACACTCGGGATCCGCGCCAGAGGCTTGGCGGGCTTGGCGGAGCGCGCCGCCATCAAAGCGAGAACGTTGTGGACGTTCCCCCGCATCCAAAAAGAGGCGGGCAAAGCTTGCGAAGCATGCCAGGAAGGCAACGAGAAATAGCGCGCCGCATTCTGCCAGCACGCGCCAGCGAGCAGCGTCCCTACGACCACAGCGACCAGGGTGCGGCGCATGCGCAGACGACGCCGATACCAACTCCGCCTTCGTCGCACGCGCTTTCCAATCGCCGTGTCCTTCAAACTAGGGTCGTTCAAAACCGTACTCCTACCTGGCACTGGGCAGAGAGAGGCCCAATGTTATAGAGCACTTCGGCATCCAAAACCGCACGACGGAACCGGCTCGGATACAGGAACTTAGCCTTCAGGCCAACTCATTTTAGCAGAGTTGTGCAAGGAATTTCATTCCAAAGTGGTACTCGAAGCGACAGGCTTCCAATTTGGAAAATACCCTCGGCAGTTTATGGCGCCAGTCCACTTCCTGCCGTTTTGTGGCTATTCGTAGCCGCTGGGTGTGTCCAGGTTAAATAGGCCAGTGGTTGCTGAAGCTGACGATCTCGAATCGAGACTACACAACACCCCGAATCTCGGATTCTTGTTTGGTTGTATCCGTAGCCAGAGCGGACCTCGGCATCGAAATAGTTGCGTGTGTAAAGGTCTGCCCACCCACGCCGATATCCACGATGGAATTGCGGGCACGCGACACGCATTGCGCCACAGACATTCTGCAATACATAGCACCCTGCGGTGCTGCCTTCCGGCCCCTTAAGTTCCCTGCCTTGACTGCCGATGAAACTAGGAGGAGGCGCCGCCAAACGTGTCTTCTAACCTTCTCGATAACCCGAAGCTGTTCCGGCATTTGGTGGAAGACTTGCCGGTGGGGATTTACATCGTGGACCAGGGACGACGGATCCGTTTTTGGAACCGTGGCGCGGAATCCATCACCGGCCATCTGTCGCACGACGTGGTGGGGCATGTCCCGGAAGATGTGGTGCAGCCCTGCGACCGGCGGGGCAACCGCTTGAGTGGGGAGCAACGTCCGGTGGCGATGACCCTCGCCCAGCGGCAGCCGCAGCAATGCTCCGCCTTCTACCTGCACAAGAATGGACACCGGGTAGCGGTCAGGATCCGCACCAGGCCGATCCTGGAACACGGGGACGCGATTCGGGGTGTGACGGTTTTATTCGAAGAAGCGTATGTGTGCCGCGAGGAAGCGTCGGGGGCGCCGATGTGCGGATGTCTGGACCCAGCGACGGGGATTCCCTCGCGCCGGTTGACGCGAGCGGTGCTGAAGGAATGCATGGCGGCCATGGAGGAATCGCATAGCGGCTTCGGGCTGCTCCGGATTCGGGTGCTGGGACTGGATCAGTTTCGGGCAAAACACGGTCCGCAGTCGGTCGAGCCTTTCCTGCGTACCGCGGCGCAGACCTTACGAAACAGCCTGGATGCGGAAAACTTTCTGGGATGCTGGGAAGAGAACGAGTTTCTGGCCGTGCTGAACTCAGCGAGTCCAATGATGGTTGCCATGACGGCGGACATCTTATGGAACCTGCTGAGCCATTCGGAAGTTTTGTGGTGGGGCGACCGTTTCCTGGTTGTGGCAGAAGTGGCCTACTCGGTGGCCACCGCGGGCAGGGACCTGGAATCGCTTCTGCGAGAAATGAAACCTGCGCACTCGAGTGGGACGGCGAAAGCGGCAGCGCTGGGCCCTGCCAACTATTCAGGACCAATGCGAGGATGATGTTCCATGTTTTCGATCATTGGGATCGTGGTTGTTTTAGGCTGCATCGTGGCGGGCTACCTGATGGAGCACGGCAACATCAAGGTGCTGCTCCAACCGGCAGAGCTGATCATCATCGGCGGGGCGGCGCTGGGCACGTTGCTGATCTCCAACCCAGTGCACACTCTGAAGCAGATGATAAGCGGGCTCATTGGTGCATTTGGGTCCTCGAAGTACGGCACAAAGCGCTACATCGATTCCTTGAAAATGATCTATGAACTGCTGCAAAAGGCGCGCAAAGAGGGCCTGGTGGCACTGGAAACGGATATCGAGGAACCGGACAAGAGCCCGCTGTTCTCTAAATACGAAGATTTCGCGAAGGATCACCATGCCGTGAATTTCGTCTGCGACACGATGCGAATGGCAGTGAGCGGGGGAGTGGAAGTATTCGATTTGGATCAGATGCTGGAAGCGGACATGGAAGTCCATCATCACGAGGCGAGCGCACCGGTGTCAGCGTTGTCGACGATGGCGGACTCGCTGCCCGGGCTGGGCATTGTGGCGGCAGTGCTGGGGGTAGTAATCACGATGGGCGCACTGGGCGGACCTCCGGAAGAAATTGGACGCAAAGTAGCGGCGGCGCTGGTGGGAACTTTTCTCGGCATTCTGCTGTGCTACGGGCTGGTTGGGCCGCTGGCGGCGCGCATGGGCAAGATGGCGGAAGAGGAACACGCGTTCATGATGGTGTTGCGCGTGACCATGATTGCATTTTTGAAAGGTGTCGCGCCGATCATGGCGGTTGAGATTGGGCGGCGGACGGTGCCCGTTCATGTGCGGCCTTCGTTCCAGGAGGTCGAAGAGGCTTGCCGCGGCGCCAGAGAGGTCCCGGCGCCGGCGGCGGAAGCCGCAGCCGCGGGATAAACACCCTCATGCCGACACCATCCATCATCATCATCAAGAAAAAAGGCGGCCATGGCGGTCATCACGGCGGCGCCTGGAAGGTCGCCTATGCCGACTTCGTCACGGCCATGATGGCACTGTTTATCGTGCTGTGGCTGACGAACACCAGCAAGCCGATTCAAGTGGCCATTAGCGGTTACTTCAAAGATCCCAGTGGAACCGGGAAGGAGACCGGAAGCCGTCTGGTCGGATCGAAGGAGACCGGAGGCAACCTGGCCGGATCGGGCGAGAATTTTCAACTGACCAAGCAGAACATGGGGAAACTCAAAGACCAGTTGCAAAGGAGTATCCGGAGCATCACCGACCTCGATAATCTGAAAAAAAACATCGAGATGACGGTGACCTCGGAAGGTCTGCGCATCGAGTTGCTGGAATCGGCGGGAGGAACGTTCTTCGACAGCGGGAGCGCGACGCTTAACCAGAGTGGGCGGGAGTTGCTGACGCTGCTGGCGGCAGAATTGGGAAAAGTTCCCAACCATGTTTCGGTCGAGGGACACACCGACGCCAAACCCTATGGCGGCAAGGGCAGCTACAGCAACTGGGAACTCTCGGCGGACCGGGCGAACGCGGCGCGCCGATTGATGCAGCAGTCGGGGTTGCGCGGCGATCAGGTCTCGCAGGTGCGGGGCTTTGCGGACCAACGCTTGCGCACCGCAACGGATTCGCTGGACCCGTCGAACCGGCGCGTTTCGATCATCGTGCAATACATCAGCAACAACACCGACGAAACGGGACCTTTGGTTAAGGATGGGAAAGAATCGGGAGAGGGAAAACCGTCAGGCGCAGTCGCGAAGGCGGACTCCGAAACCACGGGTAAAAAAGACAGGCAGTAAAAAAGGCTGGCCCACAAAAGGCCAGCCCGGATTGTTGCTTATTCGGTTATGCAAATTGCGACTACCTGCTGCAGTTCCTTGTTGGGCACCAAGGAATCGGCCCCTCAGAAACTTTCGGAGCTGCAGCATATGCAAACGTACCTACCAAACCTACCAACAGAATTAACGCTCTGAGCGAACGTTTCATTTTCTTTCTCCTTAGGGTCTGCCGAAAGGCTAGCGTCAGACGGCCAGCTTTTCAGCGGTGGAGGGATTATACACAACCCTGCAACTTTGTGATTCATTGGGGGTTACTTCAAGCGTCCGAACGATGTGACAAGCTGAGGGCGCGTGCCGGCTATTGACTGGGCCGTCCGGCAGGCACTACAAACGGCGTTTACGCTGGTTTCTTAAGGTAATGGTTTGAATAGAATCGCTTCCAGTTCCGGCTCGGGAAGAGGGATTGCGGTGGGGCAAAAAATCCTCTTGACAAGGTTTTTGAAAGATGCCTTGTTGGGACAGCGGGGGCTAGGAGCCCTTGGTGAAACTCGAATTTCGAAATCCAGCGCCTGAAGGAGCGTTGATGCTAGAGTGCTTGCGGCATCGCTAAAGCGATGCCCTGATACGAACCTCCCTTACACCACGGGCTGCTATGGTCGCGTGTTGGAACCGGCCGCCGCGGAGTTGGCTCTCGGCGGGTTACCGGGGCTGTTGAGCGGGGAATGATCTCCCGTTTGCTCCAGATTCGAGCTGCGCGAGAACGCGCGCTCCACCATGCCTTCGAACATCGGGATCAGCGAATCGGAAGGAACCGGGTGTTGAAGATCCGCCAAGCCCTGCTCCCACCGCTGGGTCTGCAAGCGGTTAACGGCGGCCTCGCGCCCGGCTTTGCGCGAGAACGAGTAGCCAAGCCAAACAAAAATGGCAAGGTTGTAGGTCAACATGTTGATCAGGTCGAAATCATCGTGCCTGACAAATCCTCCCGAATTCAGCGCCCACAGCATCAATTCCACACCGGCGAACAGCCCAAAGCCGAGAGAGATCCCAAAACTGACCTGCTTCCGGGATACTCCCAGAAAGCTCGAAAACAGGAGCAAGAAGAGGATCAGACCAACCTGCACGATGCGGACCGAGAGCTGCAGGGTGGTAATGGCGTGCGTTATCGGATTGTGGTCGGAAGAATTCGAAAAGGCGACCACCACCGAAACCAGCAGCATCACCACGCCCGCCCACTTAAACAGTAGAGTACCCAGGTCCTTCAGAGTGTGATAGGGGCGGAACACGTCGAGGAAAATCTCATGAATGACGTTGAAGCCGAGAACCGCGTTGACTGCCGCGCCCAGCCAGAAAAGCCAGAAATACATCGTGCCATCGGTGAGCCAAAGCGGAAACAGGATGGCAAAATTCGCAACCTGCGCCAGGAGAAACAGGAAGAATAAGGGAAATTGTTTACGCAGCTTACGGTGCCATAAGATCACTGCAACCACCGATTGCAGGGTCGGTTGCGCGCACCACAAACAAAGGACGATGGTATGGCTGTGCAAAGTCATGGGAGACGCTGCGGGAAGATCGCGACCAACCGTAACCGCCGCGCCTCGGCCCTCTTCCACATCCTCAGGCACGATGCCTTGCGGGGTCAATCCACAGTAGGTAACCTTAGTAACCATTACCCATGGCTGGAGTAACTATTACCCCTACCTTGGCCGGCAACCTTGCCTTCAACCACCGGACAACGTCCGGCAAGCCTATCCGACGTCGGGCGTGGAGTGCAGGTAGGCGCGCATCATGCGCACTTCATCGTCTTTTTCGTCCAGGTCGTGGAGAAGAATATCGCGCAAGGAAACGACGCCCATCAGTTCACGTCCCGCACAGACCGGCAGGTGCCGAAAGCCATGCCGCTTCATTAGGGTCATGCAGGTCTCAAGGGGTTCGTTCGGTGCGACGGTGAGAGGATCTTCGGTCATGACTTGGTTGACCAGGGTGCGGGCGGGATCCTTGCCTGCGACCACCACACGGCTCATCAGGTCGCGCTCGGAGAAAATGCCGGTCAGTTGGCCCTCTTGCAGAACCGGTACGGCGCCGATGTTGTGCTGCACCATCATGGTGGCGACTTCGAGCACGGTCTGGTGGGCCTCGGCGGATATGGGGACTTGATTTCTGAGCAGATCACAGATCAACATTTGCACCTCATCGTGGACTTCCGCCGGAATGCGACGTGCCCGGCGAACAGCGTCAAATTTGTTTTGGACGAAGGACGCAAAACCGTTTTATGTCTGGACCCCGGCGGAGTATATGTCGAAAATCGCGTTGGGGGAAGAAAAAAATGCAAAAGGCAGTTGCCAGTTCCCAGTTGCCAGTTCTCAGTGAGACCCCGGACGGTCCCAAGGTTTTTCCGAGAACTGGGAACTGGCAACTGGGAACTGGCAACTGCTTATGACGTAGGATCTGGCGGCCAAAGCGGCGGGCATTTCGGCGGCGTCGCGGGCGGTAACAATCAGGTTGTAGTCTTCACTGGCCCGAAGACGACTGAACACCGGCGTCGCCTCCTGCGGCTCGACCAGCGCCAGGTATCGCAGGAAGGTGAAGACGTCTTCGGTGGGCTCCAATCCCGGCGCGACGAAGGAGACTTCGACATCTTCGTGGTGGAAGTGCCATCCCAGAGAGGCTGCCAGGCGCACCGCTCGCTCGTACACCGCGGGCTCCAGGACTCCGGGTGCGGGGTTGTCAAACACGATGCGGAGCTTCCGCTCATCTTCGCGGCTGAACTCGCGCACTTTGAGCGCGCCCGTGCGGGCCGTGGCTTTCCAGTCCACATGGCGGGCGGAGTCGTCGGGCATGTACTCACGGATGAGGTAAAGATCGTTGCCGCGGCCGCGCACAAAGGTTTCGAATTCGCCGGTGACCATGGGAAGAACTTCGCGGAACTGTTCGGTGGGCTCGACAACGGGATAGACGATCACTTCGCGGGACAGGTTAATCCGCCGGGTTTTCATCAGGAAGGCAAAAGGAAAGCGTGTGGCCAGGCCGAAGTTCTTTTCGCAATAGCGTCCGCGAGCCGGGAAGCTTATCTCCAGGTCGGCGCGGAGTTCCTGTTGGGGAGCGAGAAAAGGAAAATAAACGGGTTCTCGCAGTATCGGCTTTTCTGCTTCCTCGGGCACGCGGCGCAAGCGGCGGTCGGGCAGGCGGAGCCACTGGTCCTGAGGCGCGCGGTTGCGGGGCAAGCCGAAGGTCGAGGCTTCCCAGCCCCAGCGGTCTTTATTTTTGCGCTTGGTGGGAACCACGCGCACGGAAAAAGAGGGCAGCCACGAACTGGCGTTGCCCAGGAGCAGGCGAGCCAGCATCGGCCGCGAGGCAAAAACGTGTTCGGGCAAATGGACATCGAGCGTGAGACTGCGGAGCACCAGCGCCGAGGCGATGCCGGAAACCAGAATGGCAGAGAGCAGCGCGGCGACGATGACGTAAAGCAGGTTGTTCCCGGTGTTGAGGGCGGCGATTCCGATCACGACGCTGATCAGGATGTAGATCAAGCCGGCGCGCGTGACGTCGTAGTCCATGGCTTCGCGCACACTGCTCGCGACGACCCGCCGGGCCAGGTAAGGCACCGTGGTCAGGCCGACGAAGGTGGCCAGCAACAGTGCCCCCGACGCCAGAATGATCATTCCCCAGATGTTGCCCGCCTCGCCCGCGACCGTGGAAAACAGCGCCGCAGCGAAGGCCAGCATCAGGCCGAAGATGGCCAGCAGGAAGCGCACCCAGACCTGCGAAAGTCCCAGCCACGGAAAGCGGGACGTGGCTGCGGGCTGCGGGCTCTTTTGTGCGCGTTCGGGAATCACGGGCTCTCCGGTGTCGGGCAATGCCTCTGCCAGCATATGACGGCAAAGGGGCGAGTGGAAGTGACGGAAGATATGAAGATATTTTGACCGTCAAATAGCCTTAGACCATTCCAGAATCGTGTGGCAGCGGGGCTACGCCCCGCTTGGACGGGGCAAAGCCCCGTCCCCACACGTTTTCAACCATTTTCCGGTGGGAGCCGGCGGCGATATCTCCACCACAAATAAAGGATCACGGCCCCAGCGACAATCAAAACCGCGATATTGAAGCGCTGCATGGCCCGCAGCAAGTTGCGCCAGTGTTGCCCGAAGAGATAGCCGGCGCTGGCGATAAACGTGACCCAGACCGCCGCACCCAGAAAATTGAAGAGAGCAAATGTTCGCCAGCGCATGCGCAGCACACCGGCCAGCGGTCCGGCGAAAGTCCGCATGCCGAAGACGAAGCGGGCAAAGAAAATGGCGACTGCGCCATAGCGGGCAAACATTTCCTCGCCGCGTTTCAGCGTGGCCGGCGGAATTCGAAAGACGCTTTGATAGCGATCGAGCAGTGGACGTCCACCATAGTGGCCGAGGGCGTAACCGAGATCGCCGCCGAGCGTGGCGGCACAGGTGGCAACCACAATGATCCATCCGAGATGGAGTTGGTGTTCGGAATAGGCTAGAAAACTAGCCAGCAGGAGCGTGATCTCACCGGGAACCGGGATGCCGGCGCTCTCTGACAACAATGCCAGTGCCACGGCCCAGTAGCCGTAGTCGGCAACGAACGCGCGCAGTGAGTGAAAAGTCGTGGGGTGCATTTACGGGAAACACCAATATGGAAGAGTAGCAAAAGCTAGCGAGGACGAGATTAGATCCTGTTTTCGCCGGTCAGAAAGTCGACGAGCACGCGGTTGAAGTCCTCGAGCGCTTCTTCGTAGGGCAGGTGGCCTACGCCCTCGAATGCCACCAGACGGGCATCGCGGAAATTCTGGCGCAACGGCTCGGCGGAATGAAAATCAACGGCGCGGTCTTTCGTTCCCCAGACGAGGAGCGTGGGGTATTCGCGAATCTTGGGGAGCGCTCTTTCCAGTTCCGCGAGGTCTGCCGTCCAATTCCTGACGATGTGCGAGGCATGACGGAAGCCGTGATTCTTTTGTACGGGTATGCGATAGCCCGCGAGCGAATCGGGCGGAATTTTTGATCCGTCGCCGAACAGACGGCGCAGCCACAGGTAGTCGAGGGAGCGCCAGCGCTCGATGGTGTTTCGGAAGAGCAAGGATCCAAGAGCACTGCCCAGAAGCGGCGCGAGCCGCTTGCCATGCAACGACCAGGGATTGACGGGCGCCACGAGCACCAGGCGCCGCAGGCGGGCGTCTTTTCGCTCAGCACAGATAGCTGCGACCATGATGGCAACGCCGCCGCCGTGGGAGGTCCCCAGCAAATCGAAATCTGTGATGCCGACCGCCTCCGCGAACTGCAGGACGCGCTCGGCGGTAGCACGCACGGTGCGGTCCATGCCCTTAGTAGCTGTCGACAACCCGGCGCCCAGATTGTCGATGGCATAAACGGTCGCATGGGGCGCCAGTGCGGGGATGGTGAATCTCCAGGAAAACGAATATCCCATCAGCCCATGAATAAGGATGAGCGCCGGGCCCGACCCGGCCTTGAGGTAGCGCATGCGTCCGTCGGCGAGTTCGAGCCAGTGCTCTTCAATTACATCTCCAAACCCCGCCGTGCCCGGGCTCGTTTGGCGTTCGCCAGCGGGGATGAATTTTTCTCCAAGATTTTCTGTTTCGATGGGCAACGAAATCCTCACAGGCAGCGTCTTAGTAATTGATATCGCCTCTATCGCTTTCGGGGAGCTGCCTCCTGGCTCCCCTTCTTTTTTGCTCCGAACCCTGCGTCATCGCGGGCGGAAGACGGGGCAAGCCCCGTCTCTACAGGGATTGCTAAAGCGATGCAGCGACCTCTGCAGCCGCGCTCGGCGCTTTCTTCCGCTTCTTGCCCAGCAGCTTCTTCAGCACTCTGATGCCTTTATCCACGTGCTTTTCTTCCAGCAGGAACGGCGGCAGGAAGCGCAGGACCGTGTCCTTGGTCGAGTTGAACAGTACGCCCTCCGCCAGAGCCTGCTCCACCAATGGCCGTGCGGGAATGTCGAGCACGAGGCCCTGAATGAATCCGCGGCCGCGCGCTTCGCGGGCAGCGGCATACTTGTCGACCAGTTCCTGGAGCTGTTGATGCAGGTACCCGCCAACCTTCACGACGTTTTCGAGCAGATGCTCTTCTTCGACGATCGCCAGATATTCGAGCCCGACACGGCACGCCAGCGGACCGCCGCCAAAGGTAGTGCCGTGCTGTCCGGGCGAAATAGCGGAGGCGAAGTGTTCCTTGGACAGGAATGCGCCGAGCGGCACTCCCGCGGCGATCGGCTTGGCGATGGTGACGATATCGGGCACAACGCCGAAGCCTTGGAAGGCGAAGATGTCGCCGGTACGGCCAAGGCCGCATTGGATTTCGTCGAAGATAAGAGCAGCCTGGTGCTGGTCGGCAAGCGTACGGCACGCGCGCAGGAAATCTTCGGAACACTCGAGGATGCCGCCTTCGCCAAAGATGGGCTCCAGCACGACGGCGCAGGTGTTGGCATTGACCGCAGAGTGCAGCGCTTCGACGTCGTTCTGCGCCACAAAGGTCACGTCTTCGAGCAGAGGCTCAAAGCCTTGGCGGTACTTTTCCTGGCCGGTCAGAGACAGGGCGCCAAACGTTCGGCCGTGAAACGAACCCTGCAGCGCCACCAATTGGGACTTGGCCTCGCCGCCCGCCTTGTGTCCGGCGAGACGCGCCAGCTTGATGGCGCCTTCCATTGCTTCGGTTCCGCTGTTCGAAAAGAAGACCCGGTCAAGGCCCGAAAGCCGGCTAAGGCGTTCGGCGAGCTGTCCCTGGTATTCGTTGTAATAGAGATTCGAAATGTGAATGACCCGAGCCGCCTGCTCGCGGATGGTCTTCACGATGCGAGGATGAGCGTGCCCGAGGGCGTTCACCCCCAGCCCGGCCACGAAGTCGAGATACTTTTTGCCCTCGAAGTCGTAGAGGAAAACACCTTTGCCGCGCTCAAAGCCTACGGGATAGCGGTTGTAGGTGGGGAGAAGAAAACGCTTTTCAAGATCGGCAATCTGATCGAGGCGGGACATGGCTCAATTGTAGAACGAACCCAGCTTACCCAGCACCCACACCTTCCTTCTGCGGTCAAGTTGATCGGGTTCGGCATCCCAAAAAGCAGACGCTACCTTCCATAATTCATAGCCGCCATTCCAAATCCTCTCTATAATTGTGGAAGTCGCTCTAAGCAAGCGACTTATAGCATTGGGCTAGAAGGGAGGGTGGCAGTGAAGTTGCTTATATCAGATGGGCGTCGAATGTCTGGTCGCGCCGCCGCACCACCGTCCCAGCCCATGAACCGAGAATTTGAGGCCCGGTTTGTCGCCATCCTGCTGACTCTCCTCACAGTAGCCGCGGTAGTGTTCGCCGGTTTCAATTACAAGATCGAGCACCAGTCTGCGGTTCCCGACGACGGCGCGTGGTGGATGGAGCGGAAAGGCCGCCTGGTCGCGGATCGACTGGAGCCCAACGGTCCGGCAGAAAGGGCCGGAATCCGCCGCGGAGACGAGGTGGTCAGCGTCAACGGGCGCGCGGTTGACACATCAGCGGCGGTGACGCGGCAGATCTACTATTCCGGCGTCTGGTCGAAAGCAACCTACTCGCTGGTCCGCAGCTCGGTTCCACTGGACGTGGTAGTGGTGCTGGCTCCGGCCGAGCGCTCCATGAACGATTGGCTGCGGCTGATCGCGCTCATTTACCTGGGCATTGGGCTTTATGTACTGTTGCGGCGCTGGACGGCAGTGGGTTCCACGCACTTTTACATTTTCTGCCTGGTATCGTTCGCTTTCTACGCGCTGCACTACACCGGCAAGTTCAACGCCTTTGACTGGTCCGTTCTGTGGGCCAATGAGGTCGCGTGGTTATTGCAGCCGGCGCTGTTTCTCCACTTTGTATTGACCTTCCCGGAACGGCGGGAGTTCGTCAGCAAGCATCGCTGGTCGATTCTGTTGCTCTACCTGCCGGGAGCGGTCCTGCTCGGAATCCAGGTGCTGGCTTTTGAGTATTTGAAAGCTAGCAACTCGCTGCTCTTTAATCTGAACCGGGTGCACTGGGGTTATCTGACGATCTTCTTCGTCTCGGCGGCGGTGGTTCTGTGGCACAACTACCGCCAGGCCACCACTCCAATCCTGCGGCAGCAACTCAAGTGGATCACGCGTGGCACTATCCTCGCCATATCGCCGTTTACTCTTTTCTATGTTCTGCCGTATCTGCTCGGAGTGATGCCTTCACCCCTCATGAAGGTATCGGTGCTGTCGCTCGGATTGCTGCCCCTGACTTTTGGATACGCCATTTTCCGCTACCGGTTGATGGACGTGGATCTGATCTTCAAGCGCGGCATGGCGTATACGCTGGCGGCGGCGGCCATCGTGGGCGTTTACTTCGCCGGCGTGGCTGCGATTGCAGAGCTGGTGCATACCCGCGTGCCTAGTTCCGGACCTTACGGGTTGATGATCGCTGTCGTGGTCACCGCGCTGCTGTTTGATCCGGTGCGGAAATGGATTCAGGAAAAGCTCGACCAATTCTTCTTCCGCACAGGCTACGACTACCGGCGCACGCTGATCGAGTTCGGACGCGAGTTAAGTTCGGAGACCGACCTCGACAAAATGCTTTCCTCGCTGGTCGACCGCTTAGCACGCACACTGCTGGTGGACCGCATCGCTATCTTCCTCGGCAACAGCGACTCTTCGCGCTTTGAACTGTCGAAGTCGTTTGGCATCGCCCACGTCACCGGCCTCGACCTGTCGTTCCTCGCGAAGCCGCGAATCGAGGACGCTGTCGGGCACATCTTCTTCGAAAATACGCACCAGTTGCCGCGTGAAAATGCTGCCGCGCAAGAAGCCATCGGACGCCTGGATTTGAACTACTACATTCCCTGTCACGCGCGGCAAAAAACCATCGCCTTCCTCGGACTGGGCAAGACTATGCAAGGCGACTTCCTCTCCAGCGAAGATGTGGAGTTGCTGCAAGCTCTGGCGGGATACATCGGCATTGCCATCCAGAACGGGCGGCTGTATGCCTCGCTCGAGCAAAAGGTCAGCGAGTACGAGCGGCTCAAAGATTTCAACGAGAATATCGTTGAATCCATCAATGTCGGCGTGATGGCTGTGGACTTGCAAGATCGCATCGAATCCTGGAACTCGCAGATGGAAGTCATGTATGCCCAGCCGCGTTGGCAGGTGGTGGGGCGTTCGTTGAGCGAGGTTTTTCCGGCCGCCTTCGTCGAGGAGTTCTACCGCGTTCGGCAGAATCCGGGCATCCACAATCTTTATAAGTTCCGGCTGGCGACTCCCACCGGCGAATCGCGCATCGTGAATGTTGCGATGGCGCCGCTGGTAACCCGCAAGTTCAACGTGGTAGGGCGGCTGGTAATCATGGACGACATCACGGAGCGGATCGAACTTGAAGTCCAGCTCACCCAGGCCGACAAGCTTTCTTCCATCGGACTGCTGGCCGCCGGCGTGGCGCACGAAGTGAATACGCCGTTGGCGGTAATCTCCTCCTACACCCAGATGCTGGCGAAGCAGTTGCAGTCGGATCCGCAGAAAGCGGGGGTGCTCGAGAAAATCACCAAGCAGACGTTCCGCGCTTCGGAGATTGTCAATAATCTGCTGAACTTTTCCCGCACCACGGGCACGGAATTGACGGAAGTCAGTCTGAACAAGGTGATCACCGATACGCTGGCGTTGCTCGAGCACCAGCTCAAGGTGGCTCACATCCAGGTGCAGACCGAGCTCTCTGAGAACCTTCCTTTGATTCAGGGCAACGCCGGGCGCTTGCAACAAGTGTTTCTGAATTTGTTCTTGAATGCCAAGGACGCGATGGCCGGGGGCGGAGTCCTGAACGTGTCCACGCTGAACGGCGAATTCGTGAGCGTGCGCGTCTCTGATACCGGTTCGGGCATTGCGCAGGAACACATTCAGCGCATCTACGATCCATTTTTCACCACCAAGACGTCGACCGCGGAGGGCCAGAATCGCGGTACCGGTCTTGGACTTTCTGTAACCTACGGCATCATCCAGGAACACGCGGGCAATATCCGCGTGGAGAGCCGCCCGGGCGAAGGCACCACCTTCACCCTGGATTTTCCGTTGATGAGGAAGGCAGTCCATGTCTGACGTAACAATGTCTGAAGTCACGACGCCTGAAGTTGCCACGCCTGAAGCCGCGGCCGTGTCGCGCCGGAACACACCGGAAAGCACACCGCCAAACGCGGGCAGAATCCTCATCATTGACGACGAAGCGGAAATTCGGGAATCGCTGGAGACCCTTCTTCAACTCGAAGGCTACACCGTTGTCGTTGCGGGAAGCGGAGGGGAAGGTCTGGCACACATTGGACAGCGCTCTTTTGACGTGGTTTTGCTCGACCTGGCGTTGCCCGACAAGAATGGGATGGATGTGCTCTCGGAGATTCGCCTGCTCCATCCGCAGCAGGCAGTGATCATGATCACCGCCTACGGAACGGTGGAGAACGCGGTCCGTGCCATGCAATCCGGC
>JBEKWL010000061.1:0-18723 GCA_049513095.1 Terriglobales bacterium | reverse complement strand
AGCACATAGATCGCTGCCCACAGGGTTCCGTTTTCGCCATCGTTGATGATACGTATGGTTTGATCCGGGGCACCCGTGGTGTTGGCATTGGAATAGTAGGTGCTGAAATAGACGCTGCTGTCCCCCACGTTTTGAGCGAAGGCATTCCCCCCAAGCATCAGGGTGATTGCCAGTATCGGAAGCGGCAACACTCCAAGCTTTTTCATTTCTTGGATCCTCCTGTCGTTCTTGGCGCGCCTTGGGCCGGGGGGAGGATTAGCTCGGGGCGCTTGGTGAAAGCTGAACCTTTAGGTTGGTTCTTTGCAAGTACCCACTTGGCTTAGCCCATCCTAGGCTAATACCTATGGAGTAGTTCCACGACCCAGCATACGGCAGGGCAACTTTCGGGACACTCGTGAACCTCGCCGAAGACTGCAAGCCTTACATACATGGTAAGGAGCCTCCCAATGCGACTCCGGGTGATCTGGCTGACGATCAGCGCACTGCCACAGCCCTGGCTGAAATGAATGCAGTGGTCAAGGAGTGTACCAACCAGGAAGAGCGTTGCGCTGCACTCCCTAATTGGGTAGAGGACACCAAGACGGAGATTCTTATTGGGAGCTGTTGGAAATATGGTGGAGCTAGTCGGGCTCGAACCGACGACCTCATCGTTGCGAACGATGGCGTCTGCCAAATTATCTCTTTGACCCGCTTGCGCCTGGCAGCCGAGCACGGTCCATTACGGTGCAAATCAAATCGGCTGGCCTAGAGTTGCCTCACAACTTCCTGAGTTGTTGGGCGACAATCAGAAAGAGGGGGAGCAGTAGCAAGACTTCGTGTTTACTGGCTGCATCTTTTTGCTGGTGCGGCATGCAAGATAATGGGTACTGAGGCACCCTTGCAGAAGCCTTGCGAGCACCGAGGATCTAGCGCAGCCTGGTCCGGCTTTGGTAGCAGGAAGATGTTGTTTATTCCATGAGCACAGAACTGCTTACCATTAGCTAAGGCAAAGCTGAAATCCTTCCCTGTCAAGGACACCAGTTGCACCGCTATGGAAATGCAGGTTTGCGTCCAGTCTTGTTCTTTGTTCAGCCTGGCGCACGGCGCCAGACTAAAGCCAGCCGAACTTGGGCCTCCCTCGAAACGTAAGTCGCATGGAGCCTGCTGAGGTGGTAGGCCGCAGCCGAGGCCAGTGGTGATTGCGCCGCTGCCCTGCTTGGTTCCCTTAACGAGCAAGCTCACGTTACTGAAAGAGATCGGCTCCATCGTGATACCTGTTGTGTCAAGGCGGAGTTCGTAACTACTCACCCCTACGACAGTGCTGTCACTTTTAGTCTGAGAGCCTGTGCCAACGTAGGTGAACTTGCCGATAGTGATGGAACGGGTATGCTCCGTTGCCTGCGAAACGGGCACCCGAATAGCAATCGCCAAGCACCAAAGAAGAGCGAACTTCTTTACCACGCTGTCACCCCTGCCCGTACATTGCCATGATAGGCCACTCAGTCGCCGACGTCCGTTGTCACAATTGATTACCATTTGATGTCTACCGGTTCTGACCGGTCTGGATGCGCGGTACCTGGGGCGGAAATTGTTGAAACACACGCTTGAACCAAGAACAGCCAACCCCTCGCTCAACCACAAATCATTTCGGAAGCAACGCCAGTACCACCCGCTTGAAGTCTATCACCGTAGAGGTTCGGGCGAGACGTGCGATCCGAAAACACAAGCTGTTCGAATCTGCGGAACCGGACGAACCGGTTTTTCAGAGCGTGCAGGATGGCAAGCCGAAGAGCGACCAAAACATTTTGAAAAAGCATATCCAAACCGGTGGCTCGCAAACTGGGGCTGTCATGCGTGAACTGGCGGTGTTTGCGTACTTCCCACGCAGCTTGGCTGGTTCAAGCGGGAGCCGACCCGAAATCGGTGCAAGGACAGATGCGTCACACACGTATCTCGACCACGATGGATATTTTCGCCCAAATCGTGCCGCAGGCCCAACGCCGAGCGTTAGAGCAGCTATCGGAGTTTGCCAAAGGGGGGCAGTAGATTCACGGTCCATTCCGGTCAATAGAAGTGAGTTTTTCGATGGTCAAGAATGGTTGCTTAAGTCCGCAAGTCATTGAAAGATTTGGTGGAGCTAGTCGGGCTCGAACCGACGACCTCATCGTTGCGAACGATGCGCTCTCCCAGCTGAGCTATAGCCCCATATGGCGGCGAGTTTGCTTTTTTGATTTTAGCAGCCGTCTCTTGATTCTCCTATACACACGTGATTTTGCAACTGTGTGCGCCGCGCACCGTGGAACGCTAGAAGCATCGACCATCGAGACATTGCACTCGAAGCGGTGTGTACCTGAAATCGAAGGCTATAATTTAGTGGTGAGTTCTTTAAAGGTAAAACAAGTGGCGTCCGCGGACTTCCCGACGCGCTGGGGACATTTCCTGATTCACGGGTTTGCGAGCAGGGCGTCGGCATCGGGCGAGGGTGCCAGGACCGAGGAGGCCGTGGCGCTGGTGATGGGCGAAGTGCACTCCGGGTCGCCGCTCGTGCGCATCCACTCGCAGTGTCTGACCGGCGACGTATTTGGCTCGCTGCGCTGCGATTGCCGCCAGCAACTTGAAATGGCGCTCTCGATGATCGCCGAAAAGGGGGCGGGCGTCCTTATCTATGAGCAGCAGGAGGGCCGCGGTATTGGGCTGATGGCGAAACTGCAGGCTTATGCGCTCCAGGACAGCGGATTTGACACGGTGGAAGCGAACGAGCGCCTTGGTTTTAAGGCCGACCAGCGCGAGTTCCTCATGCCGGTCGCGATCCTGAAGGCGTTGGACATCAAGCGGGTTCGCTTGCTTTCGAATAATCCTGACAAAGTGGCGGCGCTCGAACTCGCCGGGATCCAGGTGACCGAGCGCGTGCCGTGCGAAGTCGCGCCTACCGAACATACCGAAGAATATTTAAGGACGAAGCAAGAGAAGCTGGGACATCTGTTCAGCAGTCGCCGGACCCGGCATTAGAGATCACGCGGTCGGCGAGCTTTGCTCGTGGACGGCCGAGGGCGGTGGTCTCTGCCGAAAAGTCTCAGTCGTGCAGCAACCGCTTTAGTTCATCCTGGTTCTTCACCGGCAGGCCGCGCATTGCGGCTCGCGCCAGCGCCTCGTAAACCTCGCGGGCTCCGGGATGCTGCTTCAGCACCGCCAGGTGTTTCGCCACAGTTTCCGCGTCTCCACGAACCAGCGGCCCGCTAAAAGACTGCGCCGGACCGAGGCGCGAGTAGTTTGCCAAAGTCTGCCGGATGATGGGCAGGCTCTTGCGGCGCGCATCCTGACGCGTGAGTCCGGCGGCACGAGCCGCATCTTCTAGCGTCACCAGGAACGCCAGCAAGAGCGGCGAAGTCATCGTGGCCCACGCGTGGTATGCGGCTTTGCGCGCCGCAGGCAATGAAAAACTCTCGCCTCCCAGCTCGCGGACGATCCGCCTTGCAACGCGCGTAGCCGCGTCATCGCCTTCCATGGCAAAAGGCACGCCCGTCAAGGAAGGATGCGCTCCGGCAACGAACGTCATCAGGGGATGCACCGATGCGACCGCGGCGCCTGCTTTGCGCAGAGGATCCAGTTCGCGGCTGAGCAGCGCTCCGCTGGAGTGGAAGGCGAAGCGAACCTTACTCGGAACTTTACTCGGAACTCTACTTGGAATTGTGCCCTGAACTTTACCCTGGACTTTACCCTGAATTCTGCCCTGCTTGTGAGCGGTTGCGCGAGCCGCTAGATGATCCGCCAAAGCCGAAGCCGCGCCGCGAATCTCGCGATCTGGAACGCAGAGCCACAGCAAAGTGGCGTCCAGCGCGGCGGAATTTGCGGTGACGATCTGCGCGCCCACCTTCGCGGCAAGCGCGCGAGCGCGCTGGCGCGACTGCGGCGAATCGCGTGTGACGATCTCGGTAATCGTGAAACCGGCGTCGTTCAGTGCCACGGCCAGAAAAGCCGCCAGGCTCCCGGCCCCGACGATGGCTACGGAGGGCTTTCCGGTCGTTGTTCTTCCGGTCGTTGTTCTTCCGATCATCTTTTCGGTAATGGGTTTTCGGCTCACCGGCGCAGCATACCTTAATATTGTTGTCATGGCGAAATCAGCAGGAACGAAATCAAAGCAAGCGCGCGTCCTCTCTTCCCGCATCAGTTTCCGGGGTCCGGTGTTCAGCGTCACCACGGATGAAGTGGAAGAGCCTGGAGGCGTGCGCGCCCGCCGCGATGTCATACGGCATTCCGGCTCCATCGTTGTTCTGGCCGTCGATGATCTGGCCATCAATATCTCGGCGAAAACGGCCCGCAAAGCCGAGCCGCGCATCCTCCTCGAGCGCCAGTATCGCCACGCCGCGCAGTCGATGATGTGGGAGCTGCCCGCGGGACGCATCGACGATGGCGAAACGCCGCTCACCGCCGCCAAGCGCGAGTTACTCGAAGAAACCGGCTACACCGCTCGCCAGTGGAAGAGAATCCTGCATTTTTACGTGAGCCCCGGCTTCCTCGACGAAACCATGACCATCTACCTGGCCCGCGGCCTCCAGGCGGGCGAAGCCCAGCCCGAGCCGGACGAGAAGATCGCAACCAGGTTTTTCACTTTATCGGAGGCGAGCCGGATGGCGCTCAATGGACGCATTCGCGACGCCAAGACTATCTCGGGGATCTTGTGGCTGGCTCAGACGCCGCGACCAGCGCGCTAGAAAGAAGCCGGGGAAAGTCGGCTCATTTCCCCGATTTTTCCCGCGCTGAAGCCCTACACCCCATCACACCAAAACCGGGCGTGCTGGGGACCCCGGCGCTGGCTAAGCTGGTTCGCCCCTCCGGGACTGGATCATCTCCTTACTCCGCAAGTCCTGCCCACTACCGCAGATGTGTGACGCTGAGCCTTGACAGCCCCCTCGGTGAGCAGCACAATTCCTACACATTTTTTTGCGGGCCCTGAAATCGCGCCTTTTCGGGGAAATCCGCAAGAAAGAGGGGCGCACGTGGAACGTTTGAAAGGTACCGTCAAGTGGTTCAACAACGCCAAGGGGTACGGCTTCCTCGGCCGAGACGATGGACCGGATGTATTCATTCACTACAGCTCAATCACTACCGAAGGCTACAAGAGCCTGCAGGAGGGCGACAAGGTGGAGTTTGAGATTGTCCAGGGACAGAAAGGGCCGCAAGCGGCCAATGTAACCAAGGTTCCCTGATCGGAGGTCGCTTTACTCAGGCCGGTTTTGCAGATCAAGCTGTGTGTGCTCTCTACGCCTGGGCTGGCTGTGTCCTCCGGCCCGTGCTAACTCCCTGCTGCGACCTTTTCATCAGCGTTACAATCATTCCTCGGGTTGACAACTCTGGATGGACAACAAAGCCATCGCGGGAATTCTCTACGAGACTGCCGATCTGCTGGAGATCGACGGGCAGGATTCGTTTCGGGTGCGCTCTTATCGCAACGCGGCGCAGGCCATTGAAGCGCTGCCGCAACAGGTGGCCGACCTGATCCAAGAGCCGAAGAAGCTTCTCGAAGTACCGGGCATTGGCAAAGGCATGCTGGCCAATCTGCAGATGCTTTTCAAAGATGGCAGCATCGAAGCGCACGCCGAGCTCCTGAAAAAATACCGCCCCTCGATGCTCGAACTGCTCAAGATTCAGGGTCTGGGGCCGAAGACGATTGCCTTGATCTGGAGCGCCTACCAGGTCAGCGACCTCGAAGGGGTAGAGAAATTGGCGCGTGAAGGCAAGATCCGCACCCTGCCGCGCATGGGTGAAAAGCACGAACTGAAGCTGCTTAAGGCGATCGAAGACTACCGCCGCATCGCCGGGCGATTCCTGCTCGACACCGCCGAAGAGCTGGCAGAAAAACTGGTGGAGCATCTGCTAGCTGCTCCGGGCGTCGAAAAGGTTACGCCTGCCGGATCGCTGCGCCGCGGACGCGAAACCGTCGGCGACCTCGACATCCTCGTCACGGGCAAGGCCTGCATCGAGGCAGAACCGCGGCAGAAGATCATCGAACATCTGCTCCGTTTCCCTGGCCTGATGGACGTTATCGCGCAAGGAGAAAACAAGGTCAGCTTCCGGCACCGCAATGGCATGCAGGTGGACGTGCGGCTGCTGCCGCCGGAGTCTTTTGGGGCGGCCATGCAATATTTCACCGGGTCGAAGGCGCACAATGTGGCCTTGCGCCAGCGCGCCCTCAAGATGGGCTTCACGCTCAACGAATATAGCCTCGCGAAAGTCGAAGACGAGAAGCCGGTCGCGCGCAAGACCGAAGAAGAAATCTACGCCAAGCTCAAGCTCGACTTCATTCCTCCGGAACTGCGCGAAAATCTTGGAGAGATCGAAGCCGCCGCCGGACACACGCTGCCCGTGCTGGTCCAACTATCCGACATCCGCGGCGACGTGCATATGCACACCGTCGAAACCGACGGCCGCAACACCATTGCAGAAATGGCCGAGGCGGCGCGGGAACGCGGCTACGAGTACATGGCGATCACCGATCACTCGAAAAATCTGGCCTTCGCCAACGGCCTCACCGACGAACGCGCACTGGCGCACATCGAAAGGATTCGCGCGGTCGAAAAAGAGATGAAGGGCATCCGCATTTTCGCGGGGATTGAAGTGGACATTCTGGGCGATGGCTCGCTTGATCTCTCCGACTCCGTGCTTGAGCAAATGGACATCGTCGTCGCCAGCGTGCACTCGCAGTTCAACCAGGATCGCGCCACCATGACCGAGCGGCTGCTGAAGGCGATCGCCAATCCCAGTACCTCGCTGATCGGGCACCCCACCGGACGCCTGCTGTTGCGCCGCGATGCCTACCAGTTCGATCTCGACGCCGTGCTCAAAGCGGCGGCCAAACATAAAGTAGCGATGGAACTGAACTCCTATCCCGACCGGCTCGATCTCAGCGACGTTCATCTGCGCCTGGCCAAACAGCATGGCGTGAAAATCGTCATCAACACCGATTCCCACCACACCTCGCACATGGAGAAAATGCGCTACGGAATTCTGCAGGCGCGGCGGGCTTGGCTCAGGAAGGAAGATGTGCTGAATACCTTGCCTGTGGCGGAGTTTACCCGAGCCATGAAGCGTGTTTGGTAAGCGAGCGGGGCAAGAAAGGGAAACAAATTACCCACAATAGATGGTCGCTTGCCCAGGAGATTTCAGTGCCTCTTCCTGCCGACGGTAAACATCCATTAAAATCAAACAGTTAGACTGAGGTGCCTGGACGGTTTTGGACTCCGGGTTGCTGGATCAGGGTCGCGGGAGGGGTGTGCATTTTGGACGAGCGGCAACAACCTCTGGTAAGCGTCATCATTCCTGCGTACCAGGCGGCGGAGCGTATCCGGGAAACGCTGGATTCCGTCTTCGCGCAGACGTATCCGAATTTTGAGATTGTGCTGGTGAATGACGGCTCGCCGGACACGGAGGCGCTGGAACAGGCGATCCGGAGCTACGGCGAGAGGCTGATCTACATCCGGCAGGGAAACCGGGGCCCATCGGGGGCGCGCAACACGGCGATCCGCACGGCGCGAGGCAAGTACATTGCCTGCCTCGATAGCGACGACATCTATTTGCCCGAGCATCTGTCCCGTCTGGTTCCGCGGCTTGAGGAACATGGGCTGGATCTGGTTTACTGCGATTCCTACTTTATGAAGGATGGAGCGCATGTCGGCCGGTCCTTCGAGCGGCAACCGCAGAGTCCACCGGTAACGTTCGAAAAGCTGCTGACGGAAGAATGCGCGGTGACGACTTCGGCCGTGGTGGCCTCGCGGCAGGCGATGATCGACGCCGGACTGTTCGACGAACGCTATCGGCGCTCGGAAGACTTCGACCTCTGGGTGCGTATGTCGTTTCGCGGGGCGAAGATGGATCTTCTGCGGCAGGTAGGGATTGAACACCGGCTGCTCCCCGGCGGGCTTGCATCCGACGGCTATCTCCTCAAGCAGGCGCAGATCGAGATCTACAAGAAGGTGCTGGCGACTTTGCCGGTTTCGGCAAAGCAGAAAAGGCTGATCCAGGAACTGATTGCGCGGGTTGAGGGGCTCTCCCAAATGGATCTGGCAAAGCGCTACTTGCGGGAGGGTCGTTACCCTGAAGCGCGCGTAGCGGCGGGCAAAGCGGCAGCACTGTTGCAGGACCGGAAGAGCCGACGAGTAGCGCTGGCGGTGCAGATTGCGCCTTGGGCCGCCCGCCGTTTTCTAAGCTTGCAGGAGGCACGGTTGGCGCGGAAAGGCAAGCAGAGAGCGGAACGGGCCAACCGAAGTGGGCCAATCAAGGACGGGAAGCCTTCGGCTATAATGAAAAAGATCTAGGAATAACGCAAGCTTGCAGTACTAGGACGCCCCCAGCCGGCGTGGCTACCCCGGATACATGCCGCGTCTCCCCCGAAGGTCCCGGGTGGGTAGTCGATCAAGAGAGCGAGAGGTTCGACCTATGATGCAGTGGCTGATCCGCGGAACGCGGCGGGCGCTGGGCTTGCACCACCCAGGACGCAATCTGGACGTTTGGCCGGATGACGTCTTCATTCTTTCTTTTCCGAAGTCGGGCAATACCTGGACCCGGTTTCTGATCGCCAACCTGGTGTATCCGGAGACCCCGGCGGATTTTTCCAACATCAACCGGCTGACGCCGGACCCGGAGGGGCTGTCGAAACGCGCATTAGCAAAAATGCCGCGGCCCCGGATCATCAAGAGCCACCAGTACTTCGATCCACGCTACCCACGGATCATCTACATCGTGCGAGACCCGCGGGATGTGCTCCTGTCCTGGTACCACTTTCAACGCAAATGCCGCGTGATCGACGACCAATGTCCGCTGGAAGAATACGCAGCCCGTTTCATAGCGGGAGAAATCGGCCCCTACGGTTCGTGGGGAGACAATGTGGCATCGTGGCTGGTAACCCGGCACAACCGCCCCGGGTTCCTTTTGCTGCGCTACGAGGACATGCTGGCCAATACCGCGCAAGAATTGGCTAAAGCGGCAGTTTTCCTGGGAATCGATCCAGATGCGGAGCGGATCGCAACCGCAGTACGCCGGAGCGACGCCGGCACCATGCGGAAGCTGGAGAAATCGCAGGCCCTGTTGTGGAGTTCGACCCGGGAGACGCGCCAGGACATTCCTTTTGTGCGGGCCGCCAAGGCCGGAGGCTGGCGCACCGAGGTGCCGGAATCGGCCGTTTTGCAACTGGAAGCTCAATGGGGACACCTGATGACTTATTTGGGATACGAGCTTCATTCTCCCGCGCAAGAGACACATTCCGGTTCGCACCCTGTAAGCACTCTGCTCGGCGAGGCTTTTCGGTAGCTAAGAGCGACGCAGAGCACGACGGTGTTCTTCAGCTCCGAGAAAGCGCGAAAGATGCTGGGCTACGAGCCGCGGGTCCGGTTTGCCGAGGGAATGAAACTGGTCGAACAGTGGCTGCGCTATGCGGCCTACCTTTAGGAACTGGTCGCGAAGAACTGGACACGAAGAACTGGGCGCGAGAAACGGGACAGACCGGAGCCGATGCGGAAGTACGAAAAAACGCAGATCCTGAAAAACGTCGGCTCCAGCTGGTCGGCGCTGGCCATGAACGTGTTGGTCGGGATTTTTCTGTCGCCCTTCATTCTGCACCGGCTGGGCGATGCCGCCTACGGCATCTGGATCTTGATTTTTTCGGTCACGGGTTACTACGGACTGTTTGATTTAGGAATCCGCTCTTCGATAATTCGCTACGTCTCCAAATACACTGCGACCGGCGAAAGCGGCAAGCTGGCGAGCTTCGTCAATACCAGCCTGTTTACTTACACCATCATCGGTGCGGTGAGCATGGTCCTGACCACGGTGCTCAGTTTCTACGTGGGAGGACTGTTTCGTATTCCGCCCGAGATGCACAGGCAAGCGCATATTCTTCTGCTGCTGGTCGGGGCCTCGGTCAGCCTGGGATTTCCGTTGGGCGTTTTCGGCGGCATGCTGGAAGGCTTGCAACGGTTTTACATTCTGAATTGGACGAGCATCGGATCGAGCCTGCTGCGGGCTGCGCTGATCGTGCATTTCTTGAATCGCGGTTATGGACTGATCACAGTTGCGCTGATTACGGTGGGGCTGCCCATCCTGTCTTCAATTCTGCGCGCCATCATCGTCTTCCGGTTTTGCCCCGTGCCGCTCGGCCTGCGTTACGTAGATAAAGAATCCTTCCGCAACATGGCCACTTATGGCGGAACGACGTTTCTTGTGATCGTGGCGGCACGACTGCGCTTCCGCACCGACGAACTGGTGCTGGGCAGAATGATGTCAGCGGTGGCAATCACGTATTTTTCGATCGGCGCGCGGATCGTGGACTACGCCCAGGAATTCGTCTCGAGCCTGGCGCAGATTTTTGTTCCCATGTCGAGCCAGTCGGAGGCGAAAAACGATCTGGACCGTTTGCGGAAGGTTTATATCGCGGGAAACCGCGTGTGTGCGCTGCTGATTCTGCCCATCACGGTAATCCTGATTCTGCTGGGGAAACATGTCATCCGGATCTGGGTCGGTGCCCGCTACGTTCCGCACAGTTACCCGGTGTTGGTGGTGCTGATTATTCCCTTCGCGCTGATGCTCATGCAGTCGGCTTCGGGACGGGTGCTGTTCGGCATGGGCAAACATCAATCCATGGCAAGAGTTACCCTCCTCGAGGGGATCGCCAACTTGATCCTGAGCATTGCGCTGGTTCCGCCCTTGGGGGTGGTGGGTGACGCGCTGGGCACGGCAGTTCCGCTGTGTTGCACTTTCCTCCTCTTCATGCCGCGCCATTTAGGGAAACAGATCGGCGTGCCAGTGAGCAGTTTCGTGCGCCAGGCGTATTCGTTGCCTTTTCTGCTGAACTTGCCACTGGTGGGAGTGGTCTGGCTGGCAAACAGGCTCTTTACTCCCAAGAACCTGGTCCAGTTGGTGATGGAAATTGGAGCGGCGTTCCTGATTTATGGCATCGGCGTACTCTGGGCTTATAAAACAGGCCGTGTGTTTCAGGTCACGAAGTCTGGGGTGCCCGTCCAGCCTCGGACCCCTCAGGTTGCCACGGAACCCGTGATCTCGGTGGAATACCAGGAGGAATCTTAAGGAGGAACCATAGATTCCAGTTTGAGGATGGAAGAGTGCAATATTTTTCACTCAGGTGAAGAATGATGATTCACCAAGAGGTTTCCAGTTGTAGCACGCTTTATTCCAACGGTTTACCTGCTAGATCGGATCCCCCTTAAGGAAGCGGAATTGCTGGGTTTATCCTGATAACATTGATTGCACATGACTCTCTTGGAAGTGGCCATGGCGCCGCCTGAACAGCGGCCGCCCGCCGCCCGCAGCCTCAGCGGGCCAATGGAACGAAGATCGGGAGTTTCGTCCTTCGTCATTCTGGACAAGGCGCAAGCTTGAAGTACACATACGGGAGGAATACGGCTTTGAACGCAACGACCAGTCATCTTATCGCCCCCCACGGGGGAGAGCTTGTTCAGCTGCAAGTGCCAGCCGCGCGCGCCGCGGATTTGAAAGCGCAATCGAAGGATTGGCCGTCATGGGACCTGACCGCCCGGCAGCTTTGTGATCTGGAACTGCTGATGAGCGGCGGCTTCTCGCCGCTGCGCGGATTCATGAACCGCGCCGATTACGAAGGTGTTTGCCACAACATGCGGCTGGCCGATGGCACCCTGTGGCCCATGCCGATCACCCTCGACGTCAACGAGGAATTCGCCAAGCAACTCACGCCGGGCAGTAGCAAGGTGGCCCTGCGCGATGCCGAAGGCGTGATGCTGGCCGTGCTCAGCGTTGAAGATGTCTGGCAGCCGGACCGCAAAGCAGAAGCGCAGTCCGTTTTCAATTCCACCAGCGCCGCGCACCCGGGCGCCGATTACGCCATCAACAAATCGAATCCGTGGTACGTGGGGGGAAAGATTGAAGAATTACAGGCTCACGCGCACTATGATTTCCGCTCACTGCGCCTGACTCCCGCCGACCTGCGCGCCCAATTCGGCCGCCTGGGCTGGACCAAAGTCGTGGCATTCCAGACGCGCAATCCCATGCATCGCGCGCACGTCGAACTGACCATGCGCGCGGCCAAGCAAGTCGAGGCGAATCTTCTGATTCATCCCGTAGTCGGTATGACCAAGGCGGGCGACGTCGATTACTTCGTCCGCACCCGCTGCTACCAGTTGCTGCTCTCGAAGTACCCGCACGGCACCGTCCAGCTCGCCATGCTGCCGCTCGCCATGCGCATGGGCGGACCGCGCGAAGCGGTGTGGCACGGCCTGATTCGCAAGAACCATGGCTGCACCCACTTCATCGTGGGCCGCGATCATGCCGGCCCCGGAAAAGATACTGACGGCAAGCCCTTCTACGGTCCTTATGACGCCCAGGAACTGTTCAAGAAGCATGAAGACGAAATCGGCGTCACCATGGTTCCGTTCCAGATGATGGTGTATCTGCAGAACGAAGACCGTTACGTCCCGGTCGATGAAGTGACACCGGGCGCCAAGGTGCTCGACATCTCCGGCACGGAATTGCGCCAACGGCTCAACGAGGGCCGCGATATCCCGGCGTGGTTCACGTATCCCGAAGTCGTGCAGGAATTGCGCCGCAGCTATCCGCCGCGGCACAAGCAGGGCGTCACCATTTTCTTCACCGGGCTTTCGGGGTCGGGTAAATCCACCATCGCCAATGCTCTGATCACCAAGTTTCTCGAGACGGGCGGACGTCCGGTCACGCTGCTCGATGGCGATCTGGTGCGCAAGAACCTGTCGAGCGAACTCGGATTCTCCAAGGAGCATCGCGACATCAACATACGCCGCATCGGCTATGTCGCCTCGGAGATCACCAAGAACGGCGGCATCGCCATTTGCGCTCCGATTGCGCCCTATGAAGCGACACGCAAAGCGGTGCGGCAGATGATCGAACCGTTCGGCGGGTTTATCCTGGTGTACGCAGCCACCTCGCTCGAAGTATGTGAACAGCGCGATCGCAAAGGCCTATACGCCAAGGCTCGCGCCGGCATCATCAAGGAATTCACCGGCATCTCGGACCCGTACGAGGCGCCAACCGATGCCGAAGTCGTGATTGACACGGTTAAGCTGAGCCCCGAGGAAGCGGCGCAGACCATCCTCCTGCACCTCGAACGCGAAGGCTTCGTCGGCGCCAACGGCAACGGGTAAAGGCAGTTCTCGGTTCCCAGTGGTTGGGCTCGGTTTTGCTGCACTGAGAACTGAGAACCAGGAACTGAGAACCGGGAACTGAGAACTCGTTTCGAAAAACGGCATGGAATTCTTGCTGCTAAAAGTGCTGATCGGCTTCACGGTGGGAACGTTGATCGGGTTGACGGGTCTGGGCGGCGGCGTATTGCTGCTACCCATGCTCATCTTCGGCCTGCGCGTGCCCGCCATCATTGCCGTCGGTTCGGACGCGCTGTTCAACTTCTTCACCAAGATTCCCGCCAGCATCATCCACTTTCGCAAAGGCACGGTGCGGAAAAAAGTCGTCCTGGCGATGGCGGTCGGCAGTGTTCCCGGCTCTTACCTGGGCGTGACTTTTCTGGTGCACCTGCGCCACGTGTATGGCAACGGTGTCAACGACTTCATCAAGTCCGCCGTGGGACTGCTGCTGGTATTGATTCCCATGCTGCTTCTGTTCCAGGGGCGGATTGAAGAACATCTCGCCAAGCGCGAGCCCACGATGAAATCGTTTGCCGGCATGAGTGTCATCGGATTAGTCGGTGGATTCCTGGTGGGCATCACTTCGGTTGGGTCGGGCAGCATCATCATGATGTTGCTTCTTTTGTTTTATTCGTTCGTGCCCAAAGTCATGGTCGGCACCGACATTGTCCATGCCGTGATTCTGACCGGCATCACCAGCCTGTTGCACTGGCGGGCGGGCAACGTCGATGCGCATTTGGTCGGTTCCCTGCTGATCGGTTCGATCCCCGGCGGTATGCTCGGCTCGCATCTGAGCACGCGGGTTCCGGTGCTGTGGCTGCGGCGAATCCTGTGCACGGTTTTGCTGATGACAGGGGCTAGAATGCTGTGGGCTTAGGTCGCGTGTAGAGTAAGGAGCGTCTTTTTTGAACGCGGCGGAAGACGCGGCAAGCCGCGTCTTTACAGGAAAATGGACAACAGCTTTTAACGGAGATTTAATGTCTTCTTCTAATTCCAAAGAAACTCTAAAACGCATTCACGCCGCGCTGGAAGCGGCGCGGAGCGTGCTTAACCGCTTCACTCCCGGCGCCACTGAAACCGAATACAAAGTTGGACACGACCCCGTCACCGAGGCCGACCGCGCCGTCGACGACGTTCTGCGCAAGACCCTTCTCCGCGCCGGCGAAGGCTGGCTCTCAGAAGAGACCGTGGACGACTTCACTCGGCTCGACAAACAGCGGGTCTGGGTGGTCGATCCGCTCGACGGCACGCGCGAGTTTGTGCAAGGCATCCCAGAGTTCTGCGTTTCGATCGCCATGGTTGAGAATGGAATTCCCATGGCTGGAGGAATCTGCAATCCGGCAACCGACGAGCTCATTCTCGGATCGCGCGAAACCGGCGTGACCTATAACGGCAAGCCCGCACAAACGAGTCAGCGCAAGGACTTGCACGGCGCGCTCGTGCTCGCCAGCCGCAGCGAAGTGAAGCGCGGCCAGTGGAAGCAGTTCGAGTCCGCCGAGTTCAATATTCGTCCCATGGGATCGGTCGCCTACAAACTTGGACTGGTTGCCGCCGGCCGCGCCGATCTTACCTTCACGCTGGTTCCGAAAAACGAGTGGGACGTTGCCGCCGGGGCGGCGCTGGTCGAAAGCGCCGGAGGCTGGGTGCGAAAGCTCGACAATTCGCCGCTGCGCTGCAACCAGAAACATCCGCTGATCTCCGGCCTGCTGGCGGGCGGCCCGTTTCTACGCGATCCGCTGCTCGTCCTGCTCGACCGGCACTCGCAGACGATCGGCAGCGACAAGCAACCCTAACCTCAGAACATCATGACTGCCTCACGCATTGTCTTCCTGATGTACCACGAGTTGGAGTTCGCTGGCCGCAAGCTCTGCCAGCCCCAGCCGGGCTATATGCGCTACATTCTGCCGCTCGAAACTTTCCGCGGCCAGATGGCGTGGATGAAGAAATCCGGCTGGAGCGGCCTGAACGTCGGCGAAGCTCTTTGCTATCCTGCCGAGCCGAGTGTTTGCATCACCTTTGACGATGGCTGCGAGACCGACCTTATCGCCGCCGCGCCCGTGCTTCGCGAGTTCAGCTTCAACGCAACCTTCTACCTCACCGCTGGATTCGTGGGCACGCCCGGTTATCTCAATTCCAGCCAGGTGCGCGATCTTGACGCGCAGGGTTTCCAGATCGGCTGCCATTCGATGACGCACCCTTATCTCTCCGATCTCACCGAACCGGAACTGAGGCGCGAAGTCGTGGATGCGAAGCTCCAGATCGAAACCATCGTCGGACACCCAATCGAACACTTCTCCTGTCCCGGAGGACGCTACGATCGGCGCACGCTCCAGATGGCGCGCCATGCCGGATTCCGAACCGTTGCCAACAGCCAGTTTTATGCGAATTCCTCCAGCATTAGCCCTTACGAACTTGGCCGCGTAGCCATGTTGCGTGACCTCACCATCAAGGAGTTCGGTGCGATCTGCCACGGCCGCGGGTTGTGGAAGAGACGCCTTCAGCATAAGGCCCGCCGGAGCGTGCAGAGCGTGCTCGGAAACCGCGCGTACGATCACCTGCGCGCGGTCTTGCTAGGGGAATCCCGCCGGTAACCGCATTGTTGGTTACTTTAGTTTTCCCTGTTCTCGGCCTCGTTTTCCAGGCCATGCCGCGATCAGCGCATCTCCCTCTCCGCCCAAACGGCCCGTCCCGCAGCTGTGTCCATACTTCGCACCAAGCACACCAGTGGACACTGGGCGCCGCGAATCTGTACATGTCACCCGCAGGTACTAACGCTTTTCCAATGCACTTCTGGTATCTGGGAACCCTTGAGACCTGTCGATAGATTCAGCGTGAGGACCCATATCGACTGGTCCCCCATTTTTTAAAGTCGAGGGCTCGCAATGTTTGAAACCGAAGTTGCTTTTCGAAACCGTCATTATTCTCATTCCAGATTTTCCCGAGCGCTCGCACAGCGCCTGAGCTTCTTGATACTCCTGTTAACGATCGCGCTGACGACCGCCTCCTTTGCCCAGAGCAATTACGATGGTCCCGCGGAACTGCCGAGAGTGACCGTTCCCAGTGCGATGGCCGACACGCCCGCGCCGGGATCGATCATCACCGTCAACGCTGGCGGCGATCTGCAATCGGCCCTGAACAACGCCAGCTGCGGCGATGTGATCGAACTTCAGGCGGGCGCAACCTTTACCGGTCAGTTCGTTGTGCCGGCCAAGAACTGCGACGTCAACCATTGGATCTGGGTCCGCACCAGTGCTCCGGACAGCGCTTTGCCCGCAGAAGGGCAGCGCGCCACGCCCTGCTATGCCGGGGTCGCTTCTCTCGCGGGGCGCCCGCAATATAGCTGCACCAATCCCCAGAACGTGATGGCGAAAGTACAGATTCAAACGCGCGGCAATGGTCCGTTTGAGCTCGCCGCCGGTGCGAACTATTACCGCTTCATCGGTCTGGAAGTTACTCGTCCGGCCGGAACCCCGGGGACGGCGCGGCTGATGTTTGTCAAAGGCACCGCGGATCACCTTGTGGTCGATCGCTCATGGCTGCATGGGGCGCCTCAGGATGAAACTGACGGCGGGGTGGCCCTGAACGGCATGAACAACGTGGCAATCGTCGATTCCTACTTCAGCGATTTCCATTGCATCTCCAAGACCGGGGCTTGCACCGATTCTCATGCGATTGCCGGAGGCACCAGCGACACCCAGGATGGTCCCTTCAAGATCGAGGACAACTTCCTGGAAGCGGCGGGCGAGGCCATCATGTTCGGCGGGGGAGCGGCCACCTTGACCCCTGCCGACATCGAAATCCTGAACAATCACTTCTGGAAGCCGTGGCAGTGGATGCCGGGCAGCCCGAACTTCATCGGCGGACCGGACGGCAATCCCTTCGTCGTCAAGAATCATCTGGAACTGAAGAATGCGGTTCGCGTGCTGGTCGAGGCGAATCTCATGGAGAACACATGGGGAGGCTTCAGCCAAACCGGTTACGGCATTCTGCTCACCCCCAAGAACCAACACACGGCGAGCGGTGCTAACGTTTGCCCGATATGCCAGGTGACCGACATCACGATCCGCTATGTACACATCTCGCATGGCGGGGGCGGAATCCAGATGGCAACGGTCCTCTCCGGGAACGGGAAAGATGGCGCCCCAGCGCTGGCTGGTACTCGCTGGAGCATCCATGACGTGGTTCTCGACGACCTCAGCACCAAGTACAAGGGCGGCGGCAACGTGTTCGAGATCATGAACGGATGGCCCAAGAACCCGCTCAACACCGTCACCATCAATCACATCACTGGTTTCCCGGATCCCACCAGCCACGTGATGATCATAGGGAACCTGGCCAAAAATGCGCCAATGTATGGATTGGTCTTCACCAACAACCTGGTGACCACCGGCAGATACCCGGTGTGGAACACGGGAGGCAAAACCAGCTGCGCTGTCAAAGACGTGCCGGTCGCCAGTATCTCCAACTGTTTCGCCACCCATACATTCGGCAACAACGGCCTGATTACGCCTCCACCGGAGTTTCCGCCGTCGACTTGGCCGGGGAGCAATATGTTCGCGCCAACCATCGACAATGTCGGGTTCGTCGACTACAACAACGGCGATGGAGGGAACTACGAGCTTCAGCCGAACAGCCCTTACAAGAACAAGGGGACGGACGGCATGGATCTCGGGGCCGACATCGTTGGGCTCAACGCAGCGCTGGCTAACGTCGAATAAGTTACAGCTTCGACGGATTTTCAGCTTCCACGCAATCGGGGTCCGCGGTTCGTCGCGGACCTTCTCTTTTCTTGCCGCCATCACGACCGGCCATGAAATTCGAGTCGCTCCGGCCCCGTGCTATCATCCGCTGATGCCAGTACACTGTGGACGGAAGGCGTCTCCGCCTGCTCATGCACCGGATGGGCTTTAGCGATGGTCGAGAAGCTGCAATCGGCTGCGGGCTGAGATGTCTAAGGCGCTCACCCTAATCATTCATGGCCACCGCCATCCAGCGCTATCGTCTCGAGCACGAGCCGGCGTGGCCGGGTTCAATCAGCGGAAATATTCCGCCTACTTATCGATGAGGGTAGCTGAGTAATTTACCAACCAGCGGGAGAGAGGCGTGTTCACCTTCGCCCATTGCTTAAACTCGTAGAAATTCGCGTACTCAAGGCGCAACATCCCGACTGTCAACCGGCGCTCCGACACGCTTTTCGGGTGCGAGAGCGGATATCCCAGCTCCACCAGATAGTTTCCTACCAGCCTTTCGCACCACTCCAGTTGATCTTCGGGAAACCTAGTTTTCCAGCGGCCAACGGGAGCGAAATGTCCTTCCTTCAGATCCTCTTTGAACGAGGTCAGCGGCTTCCTGACGGAGCCGACACTGGCCTGCTGAATGCGGGCGTAGTCCAGATCCTGTCCGAGAAATTCGCCGATCGGCTCAAGGGATTGTTGCGGCTGCGCCACAAGTTCCTCGTAGCGCACCTCCATGTACTTCGGCCCGAGGAGCGCCCCGAATCTACGGCCTTTACGGACGATTCCTTCCCAGTAGAGTCCCGCCGCCAGCAGGCTGCGTTTCCTGTCCCAGGGGAGCGGCCGGCTCCACCGAT
>JBEKWL010000060.1:0-18822 GCA_049513095.1 Terriglobales bacterium | reverse complement strand
TTGGTGCAGCGTCCGGGGCTCAAGCGAAGTCACTCAGACAACCGCGAGGTGAGTTTGGGAGGGCAAGCAAGGGTCTATAGCTAAGCGCTGGTCGAGGAGAACAGGAGCCTCTGTCGAAGGCAAGATAGAGTCCCGAGGCGTTGGACTGATTTATCCGGTTGGCGGTGAGCCCGGAGCCCGAGCAAGATCGGCCTACAATGAAACCCGCAAGGGAGTTGTAGGAATAAGGTCAGCAAGGGTCTAAACGCGAGCTACTGGCCGAGAGGAATGAGTTCAACATCACCTCGGGACTCTCTATTTTTGTGACAGCTCTCAGCTGTCAGTTATCAGCTCTCAGTCTCTTCCCGAACCACTGTCACTTCCCTAAGCTCGCAAGCTGTAGTCTTTAGCATCATATCAGATGCTAAACCAGTGCTATAATCGCATCATGATCGATGTCACACAAGACATTCATTCCCTGACCACCTTCAAGCGCAACTCCTCGGGCCTGATGAAACATATGAAGAAAACCGGGCGTCCGCTGGTGCTCACCGTGAAGGGCAAAGCCGAGGCTGTGGTTCTCGATGCCAAGGCCTATCAGGAGGTGGCCAGTCAACTGGATGCCGTGGCGAGCATCCGCCGTGGCCTGGCGCAGGCTCGCAAAGGCGCGGGCCGTCCGGCAGATCAGGTGTTTGACGAACTGGAACGCGAAGACGCAGCTAGATGACGTACCGTGTCATCATCACTCCTGCGGCCGAGAACGATCTCAGGGCTGCCTATCGCTATATCCGCAGCTATGCGCCCCGCGCGGCCCGCGATTGGATCCGGCGCGCGCGCCAGACCGCCAAGAGTCTTGCGCACCACCCCGAGCGTTGTCCCATGGCTCCCGAGAGCGCGTCATTTGACCAACCCATCCGAGAACTGCTCTTCGGCTCGGGCAACCGCGGCACCTATCGTTTTCTCTTTGTTGTGTTTGATGAAGAGAAATCGGTTTATATATTGCACGTTCGGCATGGATCAATGCTCCCGCTCTGATTACAGAGGTCTAAGTAGAATGCGGTGCGGGAAGGCGATCGACCAACGACGAACAACCATCGACCGCTCTAGCCTACAGCGGTATATTCCCATGCTTCTTCGGCGGGTTCTTATCCCGCTTTGTCTCCAGCATCTCCAGCGCCTGAATCAGCTTCTTGCGCGTCTCGCGCGGCTGGATGACGGCGTCGACGAATCCGCGATCGGCGGCCACGTAGGGGTTCGCCAGGCGCTCGCGGAATTCTTCGATCTTTTCTTGGCGAACCGCTGCGCGATTCTTGGCTCCGTCCAGTTCGCGTTTGTAGACGATGTCCACGGCGCCTTCCGGCCCCATCACCGCGATTTCGGCGCTGGGCCAGGCGTAGTTCACGTCGGTGCGGATGTGCTTGGACGCCATGACGCAGTAAGCGCCACCATAAGCTTTGCGCGTGATCACAGTGACTTTGGGAACCGTCGCCTCGGCGAAGGCGTACAGCAGCTTGGCGCCGTGCTTAATGATTCCGCCGTATTCCTGGTTGGTGCCGGGGAGAAATCCGGGCACGTCTTCGAACGTCACCAGGGGAATGTTGAAGCAGTCGCAGAAGCGCACGAACCGCGCCCCTTTGACAGACGCGTTAATATCGAGCGTGCCGGCAAGCATCGCGGGCTGATTGGCCACGATCCCCACCGACTTCCCGTTCAGGCGCGCAAATCCCACGATAATGTTCTTGGCATAGTGCTCGTGAACTTCGAAGAAGTAGCCGTCATCCACCACCGTGTGAATCACGTCTTTCATCTCGTATGGCATGTTGGATTGATCGGGGATGAGCGTGTCCAGCTTCTCGTCCAGACGATCAATCGGATCGCTGCAGGGCTTGCGCGGCGGGTCTTCCAGATTGTTCGACGGAATAAAGCTCAACAGCTCGCGGACCATCGACAGGCACTCGGCATCGTCCCGACACATGAAGTGCGCTACTCCAGAAGTTTCGTTGTGCGTGTGCGCTCCGCCGAGCTGATCCTTGGTGACTTCTTCGTGGGTGACCGTTTTGATCACGTCCGGCCCGGTAATGAACATGTATGAAGTCTGGTCCACCATCAGGATGAAATCGGTGATGGCCGGCGAGTACACGGCGCCGCCCGCGCATGGGCCCATGATGGCCGAGATCTGCGGCACCACTCCGCTGTACAGCGTGTTGCGCAAAAAGATGTCGGCGTAGCCGGCCAGCGACATCACGCCTTCCTGAATGCGCGCGCCGCCCGAGTCGTTCAGTCCGACGACCGGGGCGCCCATCTTGGCCGCCAGATCCATGACCTTAACGATTTTCCCGGCGTTGGCCTCGGAGAGCGAGCCCCCGAACACGGTGAAATCCTGCGCGAAGACAAAGACCAGCCGTCCTTCCACGCGGCCGTAGCCGGTGATGAAACCGTCACCGTAGAACTTGTGCTCGGCCATGCCGAAGTCGTGGCAACGGTGCGTGACCAGCTTATCGGTTTCCTCGAACGTGCCTTCGTCGAGCAGAAATTCGATACGCTCGCGCGCCGACATCTTGCCCTCTTTGTGCTGGCGTTCGCGCCGCTGTGCGCCGCCGCCTTCCTGGGCCATCTGGTCTCGTTTTTTCAGTTCTGCAATTTTCTCTTCAAGTTTCATAGGGAGACATTATAGGCCGTCGTTCGCTATTCGCTATTCGTCGTTCGCTGTTCGCTGCTCGGCTCTCGGCTTCGGGGAGAGAATTGCGAAGGCCGAATAGCGAACGGCGAACGGCGCGTCTCAAGCCCGCAAGGTAGCGGCGTCGAACAGATTCAGAAATTCAATTTTCTTCTCCGCCGCCAGAAACGATGCCTCAAACGAATTGCGCGCCAACTCTCGCAGGTGTTCGTCGGTGAAACCGAACGTCTCCTGTACCAGGCCGTACTCCGCGACCAGCGATGTAGCAAATATCGCCGGATCGTCGCTGTTCAGGGTCAACATCAGGCCCTGATCGAAGTAGCGCCGTACCGGATGCTGCGCCAGATCGGTGCAACAGCCCGTCCGCAAATTGCTGGTCACGCAGATTTCAATCGGAACCTGGCTCTCGGCCAGTTCTTCGATTAATTCCGGGTCCTGCCCCGCCGTAAGGCCGTGGCCGATGCGTTCCGCTTTGAGGTTCAGCGCGCCCCAAATCGAATCCGGCCCGGCGCTTTCACCGGCGTGCGCCGTGAGATGAAGACCGTGCTCCGCCGCGCGCGCGTAAACCCCCGTGAACCACTCCGCTGGACCCGCACGCTCGTCGCCGCCAATGCCGAAGGCAACCACGTTGCGATCGCGAAACCGGATGGCGAGATCAAGCACGCTCTGCGCCTTCTCGGCGCCGAACTGCCGGATGGCATCGAATATCCACACGAGCGATACGCCGAAGTCTTTCTCCCCGCGCTGGCGGCCACGTTCCAGGCCCTCGAAAATCGCGGCGAAATCCTGCTTGCGCCAGAGGCAGACGCCGACCGAAACAATAACCTCCGCATGCAGAACGTTCTGCGATTTCAGCCGCTCCATTAGCCGGTAGGTAATCAACTCGTAATCTTCCGGCGTGCGCAAGTGTCCCGTCACATCCTTGAAAGCCTCGAGGAAACCGGTGAAGTCCTTGTAGTTGTAGAGTTGCTCGACTTCGGCAAGCGAGGCCCCGTCCATCCCATGACGCCGCCGCAGTTCAAGCAGCGTGGACGGCTCGATCGACCCTTCAAGATGCAGATGGAGCTCAGCCTTAGGGAGAGAAAGGACGAAGCGGGACGGCTCCGAAGGCATGAGGAGATTCTAAAGGATCGGGTGATCGGGCCATCGGGTGATCTGAATTCAAAATCAGAATCCAGATCACCCGATCACCCGATGGCCCGATCACCCGATGTCTTTCCTAAACTCGCTATGATGCCGGCTGTAGAAGATGTAAATCACCAGCCCCAGCGCCAGCCAGATCACGAATCGCAGCCAGGTAATCAGCGTAAGCCCGGTCATGAGCCCGCCGCACAGAACAACCGAGATCAGCGGAAACCACGGTACAAAGGGCACGCGAAACGCACGCTTGCGATCGGGCTGATTGCGTCGAAGAAGGATGACCCCAAGCGAAACCAGCACGAAGGCAAATAGCGTTCCAATGTTGGCGAGATCGGCCGCATCCCCAATATCCACAAGCCCGGCGGGGATTCCCACCGCAAAACAGGCGATCCAGGTGGACCAGTACGGCGTCTTATATTTCGGGTGCACGGCGGAGAACAACTTGGGCAGTAAGCCGTCGCGCGACATGGCGTACCAGATACGCGCCTGCCCGTACTGAAACACCAGCAACGAAGAAATCATCCCCATCAGTGCTCCAATTACGATCACCGACTGGAAGAACCTGTGCACTCCCAGATACTTCATCGCGTAGGCCACGGGGGCTTCGGCGGCTTCTCCGGAAACGAAAGTTGTGTACTTCATCATGCCGAGCAGCACGACGGCGACACCGACATACAGCAGCGTGCAGGCAATCAGCGAAGCGATAATGCCGAACGGCAAATCTTTTTGCGGATTACGCGACTCCTCCGCCGCGGTTGAGACCGAATCGAATCCGATGTAAGTAAAGAAAACGATCGCTCCTCCGGTGACGATTCCGGCAAAACCAGACGGTGCGAAGGGCTTCCAGTTCGCGGGCTTCACCAGCATTCCACCGACCACCAGGAAGGTCAGGATGGCGCCGATCTTAATCGCCACCATGACGTTGTTCGTCTCCGCCGATTCTTTCACTCCGCGCACCAGCAGCAGCGTGAGAATGAAAACGATCAGGAAGCCGGGGAGGTTGAAATAGGCGCCCGTCCATTGCCCGCCGGCCCAGACCGGGCCCGCCCATTTGTCCGGCAAGTTGAGACCGAACACCGCCAGTTGCGCCTTCGTATAACCGGCAAAGCCCACCGCTACCGCTACGTTGCTGACCACGTATTCAAGAATCAGGTCCCAGCCGATGATCCAGGCAAAAATTTCGCCGAGCGTCGCGTAGGAGTATGTATAGGCGCTGCCGGCGATGGGGATCATCGACGCCAACTCGGCGTAGCACAATCCGGCAAAACTGCAGGCGATCGCCACCAGAAAAAATGAAATTGCGATCGATGGCCCGGCCGGCGGGCGGCCATGCATGAGCGCTCCCGCCGTGCTGCCGGTACGCAGGAAATTCACGATCAGGTCGAGCGCCTGCGCATGCAGAATGGAAGGCGCCTGGAAATATTCTCCGGCCGCTGCCGTTCCCGTAAGCACGAAGATTCCAGAGCCGATGATGGCGCCGATGCCGAGCGCCGTCAGCGACCAGGGCCCCAGCGTTTTACTGAGCCGGTGTTCCGGGTTCTCCGACTCCGAGATCAGTTTGTCGATGGACTTACAACAGAAGGCCTGGCTGTTGGAAGTGCGGATGACGCCAGCGGCTGGCTCGGTGGATGATTGCGACAAGAGTTCGTCGTCTCCTCACAGCGGGAGTCGGGCATGGGCGCTGGCCCATGCCCGCAACTGCTCACGGCTCCGGCGAGCGGCTTACCGTTTCGCCTGGCCGCGGGCCAGCTTTTTCACCTTGCGCTTCTTCGATCCGCGCGCGTAATCGCGGGGCTTCTTCGGCTTTTCCGCTTTGATCTTCTTGCGGGAGGCTCGCTTGGTTTTCTTACGTTCTTCTTTGGTTAGCTTCTTCGTGTTTGCCATGATTGCGGTTCGTTTCCTCTGTTGTTTAGGTCTCGTATCAGGGTTTAGGTCCCGTATCAGGGCATCGCTTTAGCGATGCCGCAACTCTTCGAAATGGAGCGCCCCTTTAGGGGCTTGTTTCCAGCTAGCGGCCGGAAGCGAGCAGCCCTCTACGCCTTCTCCAACTGGGCGTACCGCTCCACCAATTTCTTCAAACCGAAGCGAGGGAATTGTACCGTAATCTTGGCGTCTTCCCCATCTCCTTCGCGCTGATACACGGTCCCTTCCCCATATTTCGGATGCTTGACCTTCTGCCCGGGACGGAATCCCCGCCTGCCTTTGGGCTCCTCGGACGGCATTTTCTGAACACTGAACTTCTTGCCGCGTGACGCAAAAAATTCGGCAATGTTGTCGATGGAGTTGTAGTTCCCGAGCGGAGTCGCCGCCTTCGGCTTGACCCGCGCCGGGTTCCAGGCGGCGCTCTGGTCCTCGTCTTCGTAGGAATAGTGCGTAGACTCATCCCGCCGCATGTGTGGCGCGGACGCTCTTGTCCGCGAAAGGCCGGCAGAGGAAGATGGTGATGACGAAGGGCCACGCCGCCGCGATCCGCCCAACTCTTCGACTAGCTGCGGCGGAACTTCTTCCAAAAAGCGCGACGGCACGCTAGCCTCCGGCATGTCCGTTCCATAGCGACGCCGATAAACAGCGCGCGACAAAATCAGTGTGTCCATGGCGCGCGTCATGCCCACGTAGCAGAGCCGCCGTTCTTCTTCGATCGAATCGGGCTCGAGCATGGTGCGCGAATGCGGAAACAGGCCTTCTTCCATTCCAGCGAGAACCACCAGCGGAAACTCCAGTCCCTTGGCCGCGTGCAGCGTCATCAGCGTGATCTGCGCGTGCTCGTCGTACTGATCGGCATCGCTGACCAGTGCAGCGTGATCGAGAAACTGATCGAGCGTCTCCCCACGATCGCGCGAGTCCATGGCCGCGTTCACCAGTTCGCGCAGATTCTCGATCCGCGAGAAAGCCTCCGGCGTGTCTTCCTCTTCCAGTTGCTTGATGTATCCAGTGCGGTCGATCAGGAATTTGAGGATCTCGGCAGTGTTCGCCGCAGCGCCCGGAGCGCGGAAACCCTCAACCTCATCATCGGTGGAGGGACGGGCGCCCTCGCCCGTCGCACCATCTTCCGCCAAATCGTTGACGGTGAAATCAAAGCTGAAGTTGCCAGGATCAAAATCGGTGTCGGCACCAAGTTGTGTGGAAAGAGGTTGTGTGGGGACGGGCGTCTCGCTCGTCCAAGCCGAGCGCAGCTCGGCAGCGTCGGCCTCCGCATCGCCGCCCGACTTCGCCGAAGCCGTTTCCTCCACGCGCTCCACAAACGTTCCCGCCAGCATCGCGCGCCCATCTTCAATCAGCCCCCGAAAACTCTTCAACGCCGCCAAAGCCCGCGCCGGCAACAGTTGCCGCGTAATCGCTTCACTAACCGCGCCCCACATCGACAATCCAGTTTCAAGCGCAAGCCGCTCCAGCATCTCGATGGTCGTCTTGCCAATCCCGCGCACCGGCGTATTGATCACGCGCAGCAGCGAAACCGAATCATCCGGGTTCTGGATGACCTTCAAGTACGAGATCAAGTCCTTGATCTCAGCCCGCTCGTAGAACGAAAAACCGCCCACTACGTGATACTTCAACTGATACCGGCGCATCGCTTCTTCGAACAATCGCGATTGCGAGTTCGTCCGATAGAGCACGGCCGCGCGCGCCGTTTCGCCGTTTTCGCCCGCCTGACGCACGTAGCGGTTGATCGTGTCGGCCGCAAACAGCGCCTCGTTCTCGCCGTCCGGGGCCTCGTAATACCCGATCTTCGACCCGCCCTGCCGTGCCGTCCACAGGTTCTTGCCCTTGCGCCGGACGTTGTTCGCAACGACTGCCGACGCCGCGCCAAGAATATTCTGCGTCGAGCGGTAATTCTCTTCCAGCCGCACGATTTTCGCTTCCGGAAAGTCGCGCTCAAATTCCAGAATGTTGCGAATGTCGGCCCCACGCCACGAGTAGATCGACTGATCTTCATCGCCAACCGCGCACACGTTGTGCCCGCCGCCCGCCAGCAACCGCATCAGTTCGTACTGCGGACGGTTCGTGTCCTGATATTCATCGACCAACAAGTACTGGAATCGCCGGTTGTAATATTCGCGCACCGCCGCCACCGACTTGAGCAAGCGCATGGCTTCGAGCAGCAGATCGTCGAAGTCCATCGCATTCGCCTTAAGCAGCTCCTTGCGGTACTCCTCGAAAATATGGGCAATCTTTTCAGTCTTAGGATCCCCCGATTGCAGATAAACTTCCTGCGGATCAAGCATGTGATTCTTGGCCCAGGAAATCCGCGAAAGCACGTTGCGCGGCGTCAGTTGCTTGTCGTCCAGCCCCAACCGCCGCATGACGCCCTTGACCACCTGCTGCTGATCGCTCTCGTCGTAGATGACAAAATTTTTCGTGAGCCCGATCGGAGGCTGCCCCGGCACGGTCGAGGGAATCCGCAAAGCCTCAATGTCCCGCCGCAGCACGCGCACGCAAAACGAGTGGAACGTAGAAATCACCGGCTTGGCAACGCTGAGCCCGCCCACCAGCTTTTCGACCCGCTCCGCCATCTCGGCCGCCGCCTTGTTGGTGAAAGTCATCGCAAGAATCGACTCCGGCATCACGCCCATCTTCTCGATCAGGTAAGCGATGCGAAACGTGATGACGCGCGTCTTCCCGCTGCCCGCTCCGGCCAGGATCAGCACCGGCCCCTCGGTAGTTTTGACCGCTTCGCGTTGTTGCGGGTTTAGTTCGTCCAGAAACGACAAAAGAGAATGGCTCCCACTGAAATCGCTACTTGAATTCTACATTGCGTCGGTGGAGAGACGGTCGTCCCCGCCCGTCTGCCACGATTCGGCGGGAGGTATCCAGCGAGACTTCCCAATTTCGATGGGGACAAACTCGGCTCAGCTAGTGCTTGGTTTCCAATTGTCGTCAAAGTTCCAGCTCAGCCACGAGAGATAATCCCCTGCCAAGACGCTGGCTGCACCTATTATGTCGAGCGCTTGCTCTCTTGATACCGCGCCGCCGTGAATCGCTTGATTACAGAAGCTTAGGACTCGGCGGGCTAGCATAACTTGGTCGGGCGTCACGGCACTTGCGTCACGAAGACGAGCAAGGATGCTATTCATGGAGTCATGTGGTTTAGTGCCAACCTTGGAACCCTGAGCCACGTTTCGAAACCATGTTTCCAATTCAATCCGAAGGCCAGCGAGTGCGAGAATGGGATCTCTCTCGGCGATCTCGCGATAGTATGAAAGGTCAAGGCCGCTCGGAGATGGCCTCAGTCCGAGCTGAATCATCCGTGCGTTAGCCTCAGTCTTGGGGATGCCGGGTGTTCTCTTGCGATCCTCTGGCTGTGCGGCGGATTCGACCTTTTCCGATAGTTCCTTTACCTCGTGGACTTCCTCCTGAAGGTCAACCGACAGCCCTCCTGGCAGCACGGCCTTTCTCAGTCTGGCGAGCACTTTCTTGATTTCGCTATGGAAATAGAAAGACAGAGCAAGGACGGTGACCGGCCAAGCCAGAGCCTTAACGTATTCGAGCACCAGCTTAGCGATCTCCATGCTTCAACTCACGGCATCGCATCTAGCGATCCAGTTTGCCATACACGTCCTTAACCTCAACGCCACTCCTGAAGAAGCGCTCGTTCGCTTTAAGCACCAGTCTGTTGCTCTCAGCATCCGCAATGACCAAATCCAGCGCCCGTTCGATAGCCTCCGTCTCGGTCTTCGCCCCCAGGACTTTTTGAGCGCGCTTAACCTTTGCGGAATTCACACGAATACGTGCCTTTAACTGACTCGTCCCCTTGGCCATCAACGCGCTCTCTCCGCTCTAGGATACAGCGTCAAGCACTTTCATTTCCAAAATTCAAGACCTGCAAACTCTCCCGTCGTGCCACTGCTATAATCAAGAATTGCGCTCATGAAGAAGAACACACCAGCAGCCACGGCCACCGAAAGCACCGCCGAAGCCTCCGCTCCTCGCGGAATCCGCTCCACCACCGTCCTCTGCGTCCGCCGCGACGACAAGGTTGTCATGGCTGGCGACGGCCAGGTCACGCTCGGGGAATCGATCATCAAGCATGGGGCGAAGAAGATTCGCCGTCTCTATCAGGACAAGATTCTCGCCGGATTTGCCGGCTCGACCGCCGACGCTTTCACTTTGTTCAGCCGTTTCGAGGCCAAGCTGGAGCAGTATCACGGCAACATCGGCCGCGCCGCCGTCGAACTCGCGAAAGACTGGCGCACCGACAAATTTCTGCGCCATCTCGAAGCCCTGCTGCTGGTCACCGATAAGGAAACGACCTTCCTGCTGAGCGGCCAGGGAGATGTGATCGAGCCCGATACGGGCATTGCGGCAATCGGCTCCGGCGGCCCGTTTGCCCAGGCAGCAGCACAGGCCCTGGCCGATCACACCAAGCTCTCGCCGCGCGAAATTGCCGAAGAAGCAATGAAGATTGCCGGCCGGATGTGCATCTATACCAATGACAAAGTAACGATCGAGGAGCTATAGCCGTTCGTCGTTCGCTATTCGCTGTTCGCGCCAAGATGGCGACGGTGTTGCGAATAGCGAACGGCGAACAGCGAACCACTTATTTATGGCCATCTATCTACCCGGAACCGCCGAAGAAGAACAAGTCACGCTCGACGAACTGACGCCGCGCGAAATCGTCACCGAACTCGACAAGTACGTTGTCGGTCAAAAAGACGCGAAGCGCGCCGTCGCCATCGCCCTGCGCAACCGCATGCGCCGGCAGAAGCTAGGGCCCGAAATGGCCGAAGAGGTCATCCCCAAGAACATCATCATGATCGGGCCCACGGGCGTCGGCAAAACCGAAATCGCCCGCCGCCTCGCCAAGTTGGCCAACTCGCCCTTCCTGAAGGTCGAAGCTTCCAAGTTCACGGAAGTCGGCTACGTCGGCCGCGATGTGGAATCCATGATTCGCGACCTGGTTGAGATCGCCATCGAAATGATCCGCGAAGAGAAACTCGAAGACGTCGCGGATAAAGCCGAACTGAACGCCGAAGAGCGGCTGCTCGATATTCTTCTGCCCCCGGTCACGCGTCCTTCGGACGCCACTTCAGCCGCCAGTTCGACGGGTGGCGTGGTCATCGACGCCAGCACCAGCCTGACCGAATCCTCCAGCCGTACCCGCGAGAAACTGCGTCAGCAGTTGCGCGAAGGCAAACTCGACGACCGCACCGTCGAAATCGAAACCCGGGAGCGCAATTTTCCGTCGTTCGAAATCATCTCCAACCAGGGCGTCGAGGAGATGGACGTCAACCTCAAGGACATGTTGCCCAACATCTTCGGCCAACGCACCAAGAAGCGGAAGATGAAGGTCAACGAGGCCTTCGAGTACCTGATTCAGGAAGAAGAGCAGCGCCTGATCGACATGGAGCAGGTCACGCGCGTCGCCATTGACCGCGTCGAGAATTCCGGCATCATCTTCCTCGATGAAATCGACAAGATCGCCGGCCGCGAAAGCGGCCATGGTCCGGACGTTTCGCGCGAAGGCGTGCAGCGCGACATTCTCCCCATCGTCGAGGGCACCACCGTCAACACGCGCTACGGCATGGTGCGCACCGACCACATCCTGTTCATCGCCGCGGGCGCTTTCCACGTCTCGAAGCCGAGCGACCTGATTCCCGAACTGCAAGGCCGCTTCCCGATTCGCGTGGAGCTGCAGTCGCTCACCATGGAGGACTTCGTCCGCATCCTGACCGAACCGAAATCTTCGCTAACGCGCCAGTACATCGCGCTGCTCGAAACCGAAGGCGTAAAGCTGGAGTTCACGCCCGATGCCCTCGAAGAAGTCGCGCGCTTCGCGTTTCGCGTGAATGAAGGCACGGAAAACATAGGAGCCCGCCGTCTCCACACCATCATGGAGCGAGTGCTCGACGAAATCAGCTTCGAGGCGCCCGAAAAAAAAGGTCAGCAGTTCGTGGTCGACGCAGCCTACGTGCAGAAAACGCTGAGTGAGATTGTGAAAGACCAGGATTTATCGCGCTACATTCTGTAAGTGTAGGGGCCTTGCAAATGTGGCCGCGGGCGATTCGTGTGGCGCGGGCGAGTCGCCCGCGCGCACTCTGCCTCTGATACTCTTTCCTTTTCCGCATGAAGCTACATCTTGGAAAGTTCATCGCGTTTACAGCACTCTGCCTGCTGTTAGCCAGTTGCGCCCAGACCGGACCGCCGCTGCCGCCGTCGCTCGAACTTCCCAAGCCGCCCGCGGATCTGCGCGCCAGCCGCAAAGGCAATCGCGTCACGCTGAGCTGGAGCGAGCCCACGCTTACCACCGACCGCAAGAGCGTTCGCTACCTCGGTCCAACCCTCGTCTGCCGCAGCCTTGATCCTGAAATCGCCGTATGCGGGAATCCCGCCACCACGTTACCCGCACCATCTGCCGTCCCGCAGAAGTCGGGCTCCGCGCGCCACGCAACGCACAAGGCAGGCGCCCCGCGCCCCGCCCCGCAGACCTACACCGACATTCTCCCCGCAAACACGCACCAGCAAGACCCGTCCGCCGAAGTCACCTACGCCGTGGAGGTCTTGAACCGCAACGCCCGCAGCGCGGGATTGTCGAATCGCGTGCACGTGCCCGCCGTCTCGACCCTGCCTCCGCCGAGCGATCTATACGCCGAACTCACCGGCGATGGCGCAGTGCTCACCTGGACAAGCGCAGGCCAATCACAGAACGTCCCCCCCGGCGTGCAATATCGTTATCGAATCTATCGGCGCGACGAAAGCTCCGGCAAAGACGCGATTGCAGGCGAAGTCCCAGTCCCATCGATCGAGCCTGGCCCCGTTCATTTCACCGACTCAAGCTTCGAATGGGAAAAGACCTATCTCTACCACATCACCGCAGTGAGCATCGTCAAACGCCCCGACAGCGAGGTGCAGATTGAGGGAGACGACACTCCGCCCGTGCGCGTCATCGCCCATGACGTTTTCCCGCCTTCCGTACCCGCCGGGTTGCAGGCGGCGTGCTCCGGCGAAGGACAAAAACCATTTATCGATCTCATCTGGGCGCCGGTCACGAACGCCGATCTCGCCGGATACAACGTCTTTCGCTCCGAAACGAACGGAGCCGAAGTCAGAATAGCGGTCAAGCTGAATTCCGAGCTGGTGAAATCGCCGTCGTATCGCGACTTCGCGGTCGCCTCCGGCAAAACCTATACCTACTCAGTTTCCGCAGTGGACGTGCGTGGAAACGAAAGCCAGCGCTCCGAGCCAACCAGCGAGCCCGTCCCATAAAGAAATGCTAGTGTGGGGACGGGCGCCTCGCCCGTCCAGCCGAGCGCAGCTCGGCCTCGCCAACACCATTCGCGGAGGACTCAGCCAACGTCCACCGAATGTCCACTCGCGATCTTTCCACCCCGCGTGTCTGGAAATTATGTTTAGATATTGTTCTGATGAAATACTGCCGATTCGAGCTCAACGGTTCCGCCCATTACGGCCTGGTCGAGTCTGCCGCGGGCAATAACAATGACGAAGCCGAAATCACTCGCCTGCTCCTCAAGGCTCCGCAGGATAGCGATGGCGACGTCGAAAGCCTTCCCAGCCGCCGCATCGACCGCATCCCGCTCGCGCAGGCATCTCTGCTGCCGCCGGTAAGCCCCTCGAAGATCGTCTGCGTCGGCCGCAACTATCGCGAGCACGCCGCCGAACTTGGCCACGAAGTTCCGCGGGAGCCGCTGCTGTTTTTCAAACCGCCCTCTTCCCTGCTGCCGCCGGGTGGAACGATTCTTCGGCCCAAAGCTTCCGCGCGCACCGACTATGAGGGCGAACTGGGAGTCGTGATCGCCCGCCGCTGCCACCGGCTCGCCGCCAGCGATGACGTACGCCCCTACATCCTCGGCTACACCTGCGTCAATGATTTCACCGCCCGCGATCTGCAGAGCAAGGAACCGCAGTGGGTACGCGGCAAAGGCTTCGACACCTTCTGCCCCGTCGGACCCCTGGTCGCCGACGGCATTAAGATTGACCCCTGGGCCGGCGTCCAGGTCGAAACCCGAGTCAACGGCGATCTCCGCCAGTCCGGCAACACGAAAGATTTCATTTTCCCACTCGACGTCCTCATCCGCTACATTTCGCAGATCATGACGCTCGAACCCGGCGACCTGATCGCGACCGGCACACCGCAGGGTGTAGGGCCGGTAGTCGCCGGCGATGCTATCGAAGTTTCAATCGAAGGCATCGGCCAGTTGCGCAATCCAGTTGCCGACCAAACCTAGCTTTCAGTTCTCAGCTCTCAGTTCTCAGGAAAAGCGGCCGTTGCTTTCTTTCGCCGGTCAGTATCGGTTGTGTACAGCACGCCTATTAGAATCAGTGACTTAGTTGGAAAGGTTCCCCAAACTCTTTAACTGTCCGCGGCAGCCGGAGCGCGGGACGCAGACGCTCCCGCTCACGTTACCCGCGACTTTGCCCTGCAATCTTGCTTCCCGATCTATGCATCAAACCGTCTATAATGAAGCATCAGTTCCTTGGGGAAGCGAAAATCAAAATTATGTCGACGAAGTTGAAGGTCACAATTATTGCCAGTTCGCTGGCCATTCTGCTGTTCACCATCGTGGGCGGTTTTGTCAATGTTCGCGCATCATCGAATGATGGTGCCTATCGCCAGATCTCGGTCTACAGCGAGGTGCTGTCCCGCATCCGACTGGAATACGTTGAAGAGCCCAATATCGCTGGAGTCACCGAGGGCGCGCTGCACGGTCTGCTGGAGTCGCTCGACGCCAATTCCAGCTATCTCTCGCCCGCCGAGTACAAGCGCTACAAGACGATGAAGAGCGACGGCAAGGCCGATATCGGCGCCACCGTCTCGAAGCGCTTCGGATACGCTGCCGTGGTCGCCGTCATTCCCGGAGGCCCGGCGGACAAGGCCGGGGTCGAGAACTCCGACATTATCGAGTCCATCGAGGGCAAGAGCACGCACGACATGTCGCTGGCTGAGATTCACGGCATATTGTCTGGGGAGATCGGGTCTACGATCACCGTGTCGGTGGTCCGGCCGCGGCGCGCGGAACCGCAGAAGATTGTGATCGCGCGCGATATGGTCACCATTCCGCCGGTTGGCGAAAAAATGCTTGCCGACAACGTCGGTTACATCCACGTCGATGCGTTCCCCGCAAGTGAGTCGCAGGAGATCGCCGGCAAGATTCGCGACCTGCAGAAGCAGGGAGCGAAGAAGCTCGTACTCGATCTGCGCAATTCCGCCAGTGGCGCGGAGTCTGAGGGCATCGCCACCGCCAATCTTTTCCTTGACCATGGCACCATCACTTATCTACAGGGGCAGAAGTATCCGCGCGAGGCTTTCAACGCCGATCCCGCCAAGGACATCACCAAGCTTCCCGTAGCCGTGCTGGTGAATCGTGGCACGGCGGGCCCAGCCGAGATTGTGGCCGCCGCGATTCTCGAGAACGCTCGTGGCGACGTGGTCGGAGACAAAACCTTCGGCGATGGCTCGGTGCAAAAACTGATCGAGATGCAGGACAACTCCGCCCTGATTCTTTCGGTCGCGAAGTACTACTCGCCGAGCGGAAAAGCCATTCAGGATGTGGCCGTCACACCGAACGTCCTGGTCGCTGACACTACGGAAGACGACGGTGGATTGCCCGACGAAGATCAGCCGGCGGCTCGCGACGAGAAAAAAGACGAGAAACCGAAGAACTTGCAGGACGACCAACTCAACAAGGCGTTGGAAGTATTGAAGAACCGGGAATCGAAGGGTTAAAGGTTGCAAAGTTTCAAAGTTTCCAATCGCTCGCTTTGGCGGGCGATTTTTTTCGCTTAATAGAGCGACAACGCCCTGACGTTCGCGGGAACCTTGAAACTCTGAATTACGTACAATCCTGTGTGCAGCTTCGCGCTTATCTCTGTCGTGTCGCCCTCGAAGCGGGGCTCATGCTGGCGTGCGTTCTTCCGTTTGTGTTGATTGCCGCCTGGCACTCCCGCACGCGGCGTTGGGGCTCATTGCTATTCGTGGCATCCTTGGTTGTCCTGAACGTTGGCCTCACAGAAATACCTCGGGTCGATGGTTTCCAGCACCTGCACTGGAGTTGGCAGGAGTGCCTCCTCTCAACGGCGTGGCCATTCTTGTTGATCGCTCTCGTCCCCGGGATCTCGTTAGTCTCAATCGGCGTGACGTCGCGCTTCCGGCCAGGTTGGTTGAAGCCGTCGATCCTCGCTGGGCTCTTGGCTCTTGCAGTGCCCGCGGTCTTCTTTATTCTTGGGGTTCGCAAGAAACTGGACGCCGAGGGCTGGGCCTTCCTCCTGATCATGCCCGGCCTCGCCGAAGAACTGGTATTCCGGGGCGTGTATCAGTCCTTGTTGAACCGTGTTTTCGGAAAACCGTGGCGACTGGCGGGCGCGGAATTCGGTTGGGGGCTCATCGTCACTGCCATACTCTTCGCCGGGTCCAACGGCCTTGTCGACGTAGACCCTCAACTCCATGCCCGCATCGTTCTCCACGCGGCTATCGCCCCGTTCTTGATGAGCTTGGTTTCAGGATGGATACGCGAACGCACAGATAGTGTCTGGCCATCTGTGTTTGGCCACAATCTGAGCAACATCGTGATACCTTTTGCGAGCCTGTTTGCTTGATCGGCATGCACAACAGGCCAAGGATTGCGTGGAATAGGTCGGGAAAACCATCTCCGAAACCTTGAAACCTGGCCTTTGGGATACCATTGAAACGTTGAAACTCTGAAACCTTGAAACTTGCCCTTTGAAAGTCATCTATCAACACCTTCCTTCGGTGGAAATCGCCGGACGGAAGCTGGTCGGAAACGTCCTGTTCGGGCTGCTCCTCCTGCTCTCAGCCGCTGTCGGCGCATCAGTTGGATTGCTGCTCGTGTATTCGACCGACTTGCCCCAAGTCGAAGAACTCGAACGTTACCGTCCCAGTTCCGTCACCGAACTCTACGACGGACAGGGCAGAGTCATCGGCACCTTCGCGCTGCAGCGGCGTGTCATCGCCGGCTATGACGATTATCCGCAGGTTCTCCGCAATGCGCTGGTCTCGATCGAAGACAAGGATTTCTACCGGCACTCGGGCATCAACATCTGGCGCATCGTAGGCGCTGCGTATCGCGACATCGAATCCGGCGGGAGAGTGCAGGGAGCGTCCACGCTCACCATGCAGCTCGCCCGCAATCTGTTTCTCTCTCCCGACCGCTCGTTTTATCGCAAGGTGCAGGAGGCTCTGCTCGCCATCCAGATCGAGCGCCGGTTCACCAAGCCGCAGATCTTCACGCTCTACGCCAACCAGATATTCCTCGGCCACGGCGCCTACGGCTTTGAGGCCGCCTCGCAATACTATTTCAGCAAACCGGCGCGGCAGCTCAAACTGGAAGAAGCCGCGCTGCTCGCAGGACTTCCCAAAGCGCCGCAATATTACTCGCCGATCAACCACCCGGAACGCGCCCTCAAACGGCGCAACCTCGTGCTCAATGCCATGCTTGAGGATGGCAAGATCACGGCGGCACAAGCGGCGGAGGCCAGGAGCAAGCCGATCCTGCTCGACTTGCAGAAGGATCCGAATTCGCTGGCTCCGCACTATGTGGAGGAAATCCGGCGCTACCTCGAAGCGAAGTATGGCAGCGACCAGGTTCACGAAGGCGGGCTGCGCGTTTACACATCGCTCGATATGGATCTGCAAAAATCCGCGCGCCTGGCGCTGCTCGACGGCCTCGCTGCCTACGAACGACGGCACGGATGGCACGGCAAGCTTCTGAACGTGATTGCGCAGGGACAAAAGCTCGACAAGTACGAAGATCCGGATTGGGATGCGGAGCCCGAAATCAACGGATACATGCACGCGCTGGTGACACAAGTCTCGCCGGGCAACACCGAAGTCCGCTTCGGCCAGCACACGGCCACAATCTCGCAGGCCGAGTTGGCATGGACGAAGCTTAAGCTTCCCGACATTCTCCATGCCGGCGACATCATCTACATCAAAGTGCTTTCGCTCGATGCGGGCGGAAAAGCGCGCGTCACCCTGGAGCAGGATTCAGGGACCGAAGGAGCGCTCGTGGCCATCGATAACGCAACCGGAGAAATCAAAGCCATGGTCGGCGGCCGTGATTTCAATCTCTCAAAATTCAACCGCGCCACGCAGGCTCTGCGCCAGGTCGGGTCGTCGTTCAAGCCGTATGTCTATACCGCCGTGATCGACCAGGGAGGCAGCCCCGACGACACCATTCTGGACGCCCCGGTTACTTTTCAAACTGTCTCCGGCCCATATTCGCCGCACAACTACGACGCCAAATTTGAGGGCACCATCACGCTGCGGCGCGCTCTCGCCCAGTCCAGAAACATCCCCGCGCTCAAACTGGCCGACCGCGTCGGCATTAAGACGGTAATCGAATATGCGCACCGCTTCGGCATTACCTCAAACATTCCCGCGTATCTTCCGGTGGCGCTGGGCTCGGCGGAAGTCACGCCGCTCGAGCAGACCTCCGCCTTCAGCGTGTTTCCCAACGACGGCGTGCGCGTAGCTCCGCGCTACATCACCAAAGTGACCGACTACGAGGGCCGCATTCTGGAAGAAGATTTCTCCGACATCAAAGATGTTGTCAGTTCGCGCACGGCGCGCATCATGACCTCGATGCTGCGGGAGGTGGTGCTCCACGGCACAGCGGTCGCCGCCGCCAAAATGCCCTATCCTCTGGCCGGCAAGACGGGAACAACCAACGATTTCACCGACGCGTGGTTCGTGGGCTTTTCTCCGTCGCTCACCTGCGGCGTCTGGATCGGCTACGACGAAAAAAAATCACTAGGCCAGAAAGAAACCGGAGCCCGCGCCGCGCTGCCCATCTGGATGCAATTCATGACCGTCGCCCTGGCGGGCAAGGATCCTGGCGAATTTCAGCCGGCGCCGGGTCAAGGAAACACGGCGGTCGCGCAGAAGAAAGTCGACACTCAAGACGTCGCGCCCGGCGACGGGGAATTGCATTAAATGGAGAGACTGATAGCCCGTTCTTCAACTCCCAATTCGCCAGACTTTGTCATCCCGAGCGAAGCGAGGGATCTGCATTTTGCGTTGGACTGCAGGTCCCTCGCTTCGCTCGGGATGACAA
>JBEKWL010000059.1:0-19112 GCA_049513095.1 Terriglobales bacterium | reverse complement strand
GCGAAGGATCTCGCAAGTCCTTATCCGGCAAGATTTTACATGTAACTACCTTAAGAACCAAAGATTTGGACCGTCAAAACCACCTAACCCCATGATTCCACTAGCTAGTGGGGGGAGGGGGGTGGGGGTGCCAAAGAGTAAACACTCGGATCGGTCGTACCATTTGCCGAAACCTCGACTGTCGCGGCTTGAACTTCCGCTGCCCGCCTGCGCGCTTGCAGAAGCCAGTTTCAACCTGACCCACTACCGGAAGCGGGTAGTGTCCTAATTTAGTCTTTCCACCACGGAGCCACGGAGACACAGAGAAACCCAACTGCTTGGCAGAATCTTTCCATTCTGGCTTTTACAGGTTCAAGATCTTCTCCGTGACTCTGTGGCTCCGTGGTGAAAAAGGCAAACTAGCACACCACCGGGAAGCGTACCAGCTTGCGCGACGCGCCTCGGTTGTGAGATGACTGATCGTTAACATTCGATCGATACCTCATGCCCACCTTTGCCGCCATCGACATCGGATCGAATTCCGTCCGTCTGAAAATTTCGCGCCTGCAAGCCGGGCGGCTGAAGGAAATCCACGAAGACCGCGAAGTTACTCGCTTGGGGGCAGGCGTCTTCAGTGGCGGACTGCTTTCGCCGGAGGCGATGTCGGAAACGGTGCGCGTGTTGCGGCGCTTCAATCGTGCCATTCAGGAATGCGGGACGGATTCGGTAAAGGTGGTGGCCACGGCGGCCCTGCGCGATGCCCGCAATTCACGCATATTTCTGGAGTGGGTACGCTCGACGACGGGCTGGACGATCGAAATCATTTCCGGACTGGAAGAGGCCCGCCTCATTCACCTGGGCATCATCTCCGCTGGCCGCGTGGGCGCGCACAGCGTACTGTTGCTGGACCTCGGCGGCGGCAGCTGCGAGCTCACGCTTTCCCGCGAGGGACAAATCCGGGATACGGTGAGCTTGCCGCTCGGGGCCGTGCGCCTGACCGGCGAATTCCTGCAGCACGACCCGCCGCGCAAGAGCGAACTGAAGCGGCTCCAGGGATTTGTGGCGCGGGAGATTACGCGCATTCAAGATCGAATCAAGTCCGCACGGGTGGGCGCAGTGATCGCCACCTCCGGCACCGCCGCTGCACTGGTGGGCGTCGCCAGCCACCTGGCGCGCCTCAGGAAGCGCCGGCCGGCGACTTACGCTACGCGCGAGATGATACGCCGCATTGCCAACCAGCTCACGCGCCAAACCCTGGAGCAGCGGCGGAAGGTCCCCGGGATCGGTCCGCGCCGCGCTGAAATCATTTGCGCCGGCGCGGTGGTGTGCGCGGAATTGCTGGAGCGCTGTCATCTCGCCGGTTTCCGCTACTCGGTGCTGGGCCTGCGCGATGGCATCCTGGCCCAGATGGCGGCGGAATACGATCGCAGCACGCGATCAGGCCGAGCCATTGAATCGGAGCGGTGGGAGTCGATCAAGCGCGCCGTAGAACATTACCGGGTCGACCTGCATCATGCCTTGCATGTGCGCGACGCGGCACTGTTGCTGTTTTCTTCATTGAAATCGGTACACCAGCTTCCGGCGGAGTATCGCGAATGGCTTTCGGCCGCGGCCATGCTGTACGAAGTCGGCGACTACGTGAACCGCAATGGACACCACCGCCACACTTACTACATCATTGCAAACTCGGAAATTCTGGGATACACGCCACAACAGCGGCGGATCATTGGCTCGATCGCGCGTTACCTGGGGAAGTCGCGCCCCACGCCGGGAGATGGCCCGATGAGTGGCTTGAGCCCCGAGGAGCAGGAAAATGTGGAGAAAGCGTCGGTGCTGCTCCGGGTGGCGCGAGCTTTGAATATGGGGAGGAATCAATCCGTGGGTAAAGTTGGAGTGGCGGCGCGCAGCGGCAGGGTCTCATTGAAACTGGCTCCACGAGGAAAGGCAAGCGTCGACTTGGAGGTATGGTCGATTGAGAAGGACAGATCCTACTTCCGCGAGGTCTTCGGGCGCGAGCTTTCTGTAGCCGCCGCGTGAAGCGCGCGCAAGATACGGGGCGTGATGCACCAGCTCAGCGACCCGGAATTGCGCCGCATTTCGACTTTGGCCACCGCCCCCTTCTTCAGCTCAACCACGGCTTCGCATCCACTGTCGCTGATTACGCGTCCGAGAAATTCCTGCAGGTTGGGATTATGCCCCACCAGCAGGATCGAGTCCTGGCGCGCGTACTTTTCCAGCATCTTCTGAAAATCCGAGAAGCCGGCCTGCGGAGCGAGAGCGTTCTCGATCACCAGTTTGCCTTCGTGCCCCATTTCGTTGCCCACCAAAGCCGCGGTTTGCGTGGATCGCTTTAACGGGCTGGAGACGATGATTTCCACCTGCACGCCGAGCGCAGCCAGGGCGCGGCCGATGTATCCGCACTGCTCGATGCCGTCTTTATCGAGGCCGCGCTTTTCGTCCTTTTTGGCAGTGCTTAACTGCTGCCCGGCGCTGGCGTGGCGCAAAAAATAGAGAAACATTGCGGAGTGATTATTCCTTTCCGATCACAGTTCGGCCGGTCGAAGCTCGTCCGATCGAGGCTCGAGAAGAGCGCCGCGGAACAGCAACCGGAATCTCCTCGGGCGTCTTCGTGCCTTCCGCCAGACCGACGAGAAAATCCTGGGAGCTGAAAGCGGCAGCGCCGCGAGGAGGTCTTTTGCTGCGCCCGCGTGCCGATTGCCAGGGACGCAGGTAGCGGCCGTCCTTTTGGAGAAATCTTGCTTTCACATTGTCGGCGAGGTTCGCCGCCAGAATCTCATGCACCACGCGGTCGCGCAGCAGCGGATTTTTCAGCGGGAACAGGACTTCGACGCGCTCATGCAGATTGCGATTCATCCAATCGGCGCTACCCACGTAGACTTCAGGCTCGCCGCCGTTCTCGAAGTAAAAAATGCGGCTGTGCTCCAGGAACCGGCCCACGATGCTGCGCACGCGGATGCGGTCGCTGATGCCACGAATCCCCGGCCGCAGCGCGCACATGCCCCGCACGAGCAACTCAATTTCCACTCCCGCCTGGGAAGCTCGGTAGAGAGACCGGATGATATTCACGTCGAGCAGGGCGTTCATCTTGGCGATAATGCGCGCCGGATGCCCCAGGCGGGCATGCTCGGCCTCGCGCTCAATCAGGCGCATGGACTTTTCGGCCAAGTCCAGAGGCGCCACCAGCAGCGGCCCGTAGCTGGGGTGCTCGGCGTAGGCAGTCAGAAAACTGAAAACATCGTGCACCGCGCTGGTAATGTCCGGGTCCACCGTGAGCAGGCTGAGGTCGGTATAGATTCGGGCCGTGGTCGCGTTGTAGTTTCCGGTGCCCAGGTGCGCGTACTGGCGGGTTACGCCATCGGGATCGCGCCGCACCAGCAGAGAGAGTTTGCAGTGCGTCTTCAGACCGACCAGCCCGTGGAACACTTGCACGCCCGCATCCTCCAGATCGCGAGCCCAGCGGATGTTCGACGCCTCATCGAAGCGCGCTTTCAGTTCCACGACGGCGGTGACTTCCTTGTGCGCGGCAGCCGCCATCAGAGACGGCACAATCAGGGAATGCTCGCTGGTCCGGTAAAGGGTCTGCTTGATGGAGAGCACGCGCTCGTCTTCGGCGGCCGACTGAATGAAGGATAGGACGGCATCGTAAGAATCGTAGGGATGGTGCAGCAGAACGTCGTGGCGGCGCAACTCTTCAAACAGATCGTGGGACTTGGCGGTCAGACGCAACTCCCGAGGCACATAGGGGCGGTACTTCAAATCCGGCCGCGCCGCTGCGTCGTAAATGTTGAACAGCCGGGAAAGATTCACGGGCCCGTTGACAGGAAAAATCTGCCAGCGGTCAAGCTCGAACACCGTGCACAGACGCTCGATGATCTCGGGGTCGGCCTCGGACTCGATCTCCATCCGCACCGCGTCTCCCTTGCGCCGGTTGTGCAATTCGGCGCGCACCGATTCCAGCAAACTGCGCGATTCTTCTTCCTGCAAATAGAGGTTGCTGTTGCGGGTGACGCGGAAGGCAGCGGAAGAAACGATGTCGTAGCCCTGATACATGCGCACGGCATGGTGCACGACCAGGTCGGCAAGAAAAATGAAATCGATGGTCCCCTGCGACGGCAGGCGGACCAATCGCGGTAGCGCCCGGGGAACGGTTACGACTCCGGTATAAGTGAGCGAAGAGCGGCGGCGGCGGCGCAGCAACAACGCCACGCACAGCGCCTTGTTGATCACACGAGGAAAGGGATGCGCCGGGTCCACCGTGACCGGAGTGAGCAAGGGATCAAGTTCCCGTTCGCAGTAGTCGTCCACGAACGACAATGCCGCCTCATCCAGTTCGTCGATGCCGAGGACGCGAATTCCCTGCTCCGCCAGTTCCGGCCGCAGGCGCTCGTTCCAGCAGGAATATTGTTCTTCGACGAACTCATGCGTGGCGTCTTTGATCAGCTCCCGCTCCTCCACCATGGTGAGCCCGTCAGCAGTGGTGGAGTTGTGGCCATCTTCGAGTTGCTGCAACAGGCCGCCGACCCGGACCTCAAAGAATTCATCCAGATTGTTGGCGGAGATGGCCAGGAATTTCACGCGTTCGAGCAATGGATTGCGGAGATCGCCCGCTTCTTCGAGCACACGCCAATTAAATTTCAGCCACGATGCTTCGCGGTTAAAAAGGGGCGCGCGATTGCTCAGAGTTTGTACAGCCATGTTTTATTAATCCCGATCAACGTACGGATCTTCATGGTAGAGGGGAGTGTTTACTACGTAAGGCATCCGGCCCAAGATAGTATAGCAAGGCCGCAGTGCGCCCCGCTGACTTCGAACTGCGGGCAACTGCTTGGAACTTAGTCTGCGAAGTCGGCTCATCGACCGGGATCCGAACGGGTTGGTATGGCTTTCTTGTAGATGATGGCTTAAGGCATACAAAGGCATTGTTAATTGAGATTATAGCCATTTCGAAAGCCGTATACCTTCATGCCTATGCCGCCCCAGGCAATCTGCCAAATACCACACTCGAGAAACGCCGTTGGGTCCATCTCGGTCCCTTCACTCTCGAAGTCGCCATCGTCTATCCCGGCGTCCTCCGCGAACTTCACTTCGAATTCCGCGAAGCCTCAGCGCTAATGCTAGGGTCCTAACCAGTATCACCCGCTTAGTTCGAAGAGCCCGAAACGGCAGCCAAGGCGCGCGACTGTTCTAGGGGCCGCGACCTCTCATATTCCTCGATTCTCCGTTGGGCCTTCTTCATTTGCTCACCTAGACTCATGGTCCCCGAAGGCGAGGCCGTCGTTTTAGGACGGTCTTCTGCTTCTGCCGAAAGCTTTTCCAGCTTTGCGAGCCGCCGCTCCAGATCCGTGGTCTCGATCGCGCGCATTTGCAAATTCAAAAGGGGCGCCAGGCCAGCAGCGATCCTGGGGTTAATCCTGCCGGCGTAAACATCCGCGATCAACCGAGCCACTGTGTCCCGCACCGCAAGCGCATTGTCCAAGGTCGGTAGCGGATCCACGTTTTCGCCGGCAGCGTGGCGATTGCTTCTGCCCCCGATCCGGCCGAGCTCAGAGGCCTTGTTGGGATTGGTGTGGAAAAAGCACAAGCCACCCTCGGTGGCGGCGGCCCGGCAGGGCTTGCCGCTCTTGGCACGGGCCTTACAACGCGAGTCAAGGTTCTTGCGAGTCATTTTCAAGGTTCAATACTGGACTGAGAGAGTTGCGAGAGACGAAGCTCGTACGTAGCCACCAGTTGGTTCAGTTTGGCCGACTCCTCCGTAACAGTCATGCCCGGCTCTACAAAGTTCACGGCCAATAACTTTCCCAGCCGGTGGAATCCATGAGCTGGACACCTACGATTCATCTCGGCCTCGAATCGTTCGGCTTCGTGGGGCACGGCAATTGTGATCTCGCGGCAGGCGCAGTTGGCCAACTCCGCCCGCCGTTTTCTGTCGGCCTGTTGCTGCTCGACCTTGGCCAATCGGCTGCTTAGACTGGAGAGTTTTCCTGACATAATGCACATCCGGCTGAGATTTTTTCCAAACTCAGACTAATTCTGAGTTTAGTCCGATTTTCCGAGAAATACAGAGATCTTTTGTAATCCCGGGTTTGCCCCAGAGCCGTTTCAGGCCAATATTCGGAAGGAATTTCAAGAAATCAGTTTTTGTCTTGCAGGTTCTTCCGCTGGGCCTTTTCTCTGGCTTTGGCCCACCTCGCGAGTACGGCCTTACGCGCAATCTCGCTTCTCTCTTCTGGAGTTAGCTTAGCCGCCCGGATCTTGCCGCCCTTCGACCCGCCCAGTTTTCCCAAGGCGACGGCATTTGGGTTCTTTTTCTTAGCCATTGATGACCTAGAAGCTAATCTTCCGAATGGGTGAAATCAACGAAAAAAGTTCTTGACATATACTTAGGCGGCTATGTATAAAGGGAGCGGAAATATACATAGGCGCCTAAGTATAAGCGAGTTAAGGAGGCATCATGCCGAGAAAGACCGCAGTCCAGACAAGCGTCCGCACGGCTCGAAAGATTTGGAACAACCTCTCTCGGGAAGCTCTGACTCGGCTCAGGGAGATTGCAACCCAGTACGACTTCTCAGTGGGTGCCGGTGACTTGATCTACCTAAATAACGGTTGGTACGTCACCCACACAGGTCTAATTGGGCTGGCGCGTCGCAAGAGGTGCAGCGGCATTCATGTTGAAGCCGTCGATTCGCTGTGTGATTCGGCGGCGAATCGGTTCGTCCTCAAAGCAACGGTTTTCCCTTCCAAGGGCTCCTCCGGCTTTGTCGGCTACGGCGATGCCGATCCGTCCAATGTTTCCTCGCTCGTCCGGGGGGCGGAGATGCGGGTGGCCGAAACGCGCGCTGTCAATCGAGCCCTCCGCAAAGCTTATGGTATCGGCATCTGCTCGGTCGAGGAGATCGGGACGATTCCGAATCCGGTTGAGAAGCTTCCTCCACAGAATTCGAACGGCAATGGCAACGGCGGTGGCCCCAAGGTGCGCGACCGTCTCTGCCAGATCATCCGCCAGCACAAGCTTGATCCAGAACTGGTAAAGGCTTACGCCGTCGAATTCTGCGGTACAAAGACTCTCCGAGATGCCAGCAGGGAACAGGTTGAGAACTTCGTCCAGCAACTGGCCGACTGGGCCGAGAAGGACCGCAATGCTCTCCTCTGCCAACTCAATAGCTACTCGCAACCGAAACAGGAGGGGGCCGCATGAACCGCAAAGTTCCTGGACTTGCCGAAACTGCCCGCGATTCTCGTCCGGAGATTCCCGACGGCATCTTCCTCGTGCGCGTTGATGGCGCCCAGTTCCGCTGGCACGCCCACAAACCCTTCTACGTCCTCCGACTCTCCGTTGTCGAACCCCGGACACTGGCCGGGCAGTCCATTGTCGGTCGTCTCTACTGCACGCAAAAGGCAATGTGGAAGCTGGGCTGGTTCCTGCGGGATTTTCTCTATGACCCGGAACTCCTGGCCCACGAACAGGTCGATGAGAAGGCTTTGCCAGGGCTCCGCGGCGTGGTGAAGATCAGCCACACCGTGATCAACGGCATTTCGCTCATCAACCTCGACGGCTTCGCCCCGGCCAGCCAGTGGGAGGAACTGTCCGCGGTTCCGGTCTCGAGCGCTTCTCGCTCCAACCCTGCGGAGGCAACCCGATGACCTATTCCTACACCCAGATCAGCCAATACCTTAGCTGTCCGCGCCGTTACCGGCACCGTTACCTCGACGGATGGCAGGAAAAAGACACGCGCGCCGCCATGCTTTTTGGCCGAGCCTTCGAACAGGCCGTCGCCGCCCTTTTTCGCCGTGAAGACCCGGCGGCTGTGCTGTTCGAGCAGTGGAGCGTGTGCAAGGATATGGGTCTGACCTACTCGGGCAACGACACCTGGGACCGCATGCTGCAGCAAGGCATCCAGCTGCTCGAGCGATTCACCCAGGACGGCCGCGTTCGCATTCGCCGTCCTCGTTCCACCCAGCAGATTCAGTTCAATCGGACCTTGGCGTCCGGCAACAATTTTGTAGCTTACGTCGACGCCATTGGTGAACTGGACGGCACGCCATGCGTTCTGGAATGGAAGACTACCTCTGCACGATATCCAGAAGAGCCATCCGGCATTTCCGCACTGGATCCGCAACTCATCTGCTATTCCTGGATGGCCGGGATCGACGAAGTCGCCCAGGTTGTCTTCGTCCGCAAGCGGCTGGTCGAAGTTCAGTATCTCCGGGCCACCATTTCTGACGAGCAGCGGCAGGAGTTCGCAACCCTGGTCGAAGACACGGTACGACGGATCGAGTCCGGGCTGTTCCTGCCGCACAGCGGGATCCGTTTTCCCCAGAATCCGTGTACAACCTGCCCCTTCATCGGGCTCTGCCTCGATAAGCGCGACATGGTCGAGGCCGCCCTTGTGCGCAAGCCAGGAGTCGATCTTGGTCTGTTTGACGAACTTGTTTACTAGGTGGCCGCCGATGCCTCCGAAGCTCAATCGCAAGCGCGCGCTGTTTGTCCTCACCAAGATCGACGAGATCCTGGCGTGGGAACGGCAGAAAGAGGCGGAGCGCGACACCCGTTTCGTCGAACTCGGCCGGTATCTGTGCGAGGTGCGGGCGGGACAGTACTGGAGGCTGGAGAACCTGAAGTCCTTTGACGAATTCCTGGCGCGACGGTTCCCGGAATCGAGAAGGAAGGCCTACTACCTTATGTCCATCCACGAGCACCTGCCGCCGCAGGCCAGACGTGAACTGAAAGAGGTGGGATGGACGAAGGGGCTGGAACTGGCGAAGATCGCGCGCCGGGACGGTCAGGACTTCGATTGTGCAACCTGGTTGCACAAAGCTCGCGCACTGCCGAAGGAGGATTTCAGGCGAGCAGTGGAGAAGGAACTGACGGGGAAGGAAACAGAGCCGTCGGAGCTGATCTACTTCAAGGTCTACAAGAGCCAGATCCCGGTCATCGAGCAGGCAATCGAGACAGCAGCCCTGATGCTGGGGACTGACAAGTCGCGCGGCTACTGTCTGGAGATGATCTGCGCCGACTTCCTTGCTGGAGCACACCTGGACAACGGCGACCCGGAGATCCTGCTCAACTCGATCTCACGCTACTACAAGTTCTTGCCCGGCGAACAGCAGCAGGCTTTCCTCGAAAACCTGCGTGAGAAGGCGTCATGAGAATGATTCGCCCGAAAGCCGCTCCCTCGCGTCTGGACCCCTTGCTGTACGAAAGTCTGCGCCAGCTGGTCCTGCGTCGCGACGGCTGGCGGTGTCAATCTTGTGGCACGACGTCGAATCTGGAGATCCACCATAAACAATTTCGCAGCCACTCGGGTGAAGACTCAGACGAAAACTTGATCACCCTCTGCGCAGCATGCCACGCCAGAATGCATCGCCCCCGGTTCCATGCAACTCTCTCCCCGCACGCACGGAAAACCCTTGGATTGCCCTCGGGGAAGCGCGGAGATGTCCGGCTGCGTTGCGGTCCGGTCTCGCCTCGCTCCAGGCTTGTGGCGGGGTTCTGAGCGTACGTGGATGGGTGTGCAGGACGCCGCTCGATGCCGACAGTCACCATGGATCGCGTCGGGATCGGAGCGTCTGGTGTATTGCGTGGCCGATGCGGAGCGTACTCTGCCCAAACCGGCCGCCTTCAAAGAAATGGTGATGCACCATGCTTTGGCCAAGCAGGAAAAAGATGACTGCCAAGAAGACTACGCGATCTTCCAGCAACAAGCGCAGAAATCAGCTGCGCGTCCTGGCGATCCGTCTTCTGCTTCCGCACTCGCTTCGTGCGGATCTCGGCCGCATCCCCAATCCACAACTCAAACTGCAACTCCGCCAGCAGTCCTTCAAACCAGAGAACATGCCCGCTCGCTTCCATCCCGACACGCACTTTCAGTTTTTGCGCAGCCAGATCTCGATAGAACTTTTCCGCGTCCTCTCGATGCTCCAGCCGCCGTTCTTGCAGCTCACCCGTGTCCGTATCGACAAACGCAATTTGCTGGAAGAGCGGATGGTAATCCGCTCCTATTAATGATCATCGTTCGGCTCCTTTCTCCCGGGCCTTGGTTGGTTCGCACCACCAAAGCTTACTCGGGCGTCGGAGCCGACATTGTTATGGAATCAATTACGCTCAAAACCCCCTTCCTTGGACTTCGCCGGGGTCAATGAGCGCTGTCGCCTGATTGCAACAGTTATCGACCAACGCTGAGAGTGCCATCCTCAAAGCTTGTGACCAAGTTGGTGGAATCCGAGAGAGTTCTGACCCTTACTGTCAACCAGAACGCGCTCACAGCGCTGTCGGCACGGGATGCGTGATTTCGACCATGATGCTCGGCGCATGCAGAAGCGTGTTGTGAATCAGGCAATGATTCGCGGCGTTCTCGACTCCGTCCCGATGTTGCTCGGTTAGCGCCGCGGTCGTTTCGATTTCAATGTGAAAGTTATCGATGCGCACGGGATCTTTCAGCTTTTCGGCCGTTACCCGAACGCGGGTGCCTTCCGTTGCCAGCTTGTGTTTGCGCAGATATTGCGCCGCGTAGAAACCGACACATGAGCCTAACGAAGCGAGCAGGAGTTCTGGCGGTGTCATGCCTTCGTCGTGGCCGCCATTCTCCGGCGGCTGGTCGCTCACGATGGCGTGCTGACGCGCCTTGATTTCAAACTGCAACGCTCCGAGATGTTCCACGGTAACTTCCATAAGAGCCTCCCAACCTTTCAAACCATTTAGCAAGACCAAATCAACGAACTACTACTTCAAAGCTAGACGAGTGAGCGCAGCGTCGAGGTGAGTCCTCACCAGACCGCGGGCCCGATGCAAGCGCGATTTCATGGCGGCTCGCGAGATGCCCAATCTCTGCGCGACTTCGTCACCCCTCAGATCTTCGACATCGCATAACTCGTAAACCGGGCGGTACAGCGCGGGCAACGCGTCGATGGCTTCGTTCAGCAGTTGCTTCATCTGTTGCCGCGCCAGTTGCACATCTGGAGGAGGCTCCGTTCCGGGAAGCTCGCGACCTTCGTCCTCTAGCATCGAAAGCTGCAAGAGCGGGAGCAACGATTCGCGCTCCTTCAATTGCCAACAGACACGTTTCGCGATCTGCGCGAGCCAGGCACGAAAAGCGTCCGATTCGCGCAATTGATCGAGATGGCGGTATGCCTTGAGCAGGGCCTCAATCAACACGTCCTCGGCGTCTTCCCGGTTGCCGCACACGCGGATCATCTGTCGATAGACGGCGTCCTTGTGCAGTCTAGCTAATGCGTCGAAGTCCACGGATCCATTGTGGCATTGCTCAGTCTCCACCGCATGACATACGATCATGGACAAGTCCCCGATTATTCCGCATTCGGACCAGCGATCTTGCATTGACTCAGCTTGTTCCACGGCATCTTTTCCAGGATGATCCCCATTGCGCAGATGTCGGTGAGTCCGGCGAAGGTGAGGCCCAAGCCGACGAATCCGCAAAGAAAGAGCCAACGCGGGTTGACCGTCAGTGCCAGGATTGCGCCGGTCAGCACGAGTAAACCCGCGCTCAAGCGAACTTGGCGCTCTAATGACCACCGCGTCTTTACGCTGGCCACGACGGGGAGGTCGGCTTCGATCCACGCTTTCGTACCGCCCTCGAGAACCGTAATTTGCCGCTGGCAGGGCTCGAGCAAGCCGGCGGTCATGCGCGCGCGCTTGCCCGACTGACAGACGAGGACAATGGGAAGATTGAGACCGAGATCGCCCAGGCGTGATTCGATCTGGTCCATTGGAATGTTGACAGCACCGGGAATGTGGCCGGAAGCGAACTCAGCGCCGGAACGCACGTCCACGAGCAAGGCCGCAGGGGATGGGTGATTTCGCAGTTCGGAGACGGTTACCGTGGAGTTCAAATTTCCTCCTACATAGGAAAGAGCGGGAGTCCTGGCAAAAGGATTCAGGAGTCTGCATTCGTGAAGATCTCATGGGAAAGGCTCACCCGCAAAGTGATCGCTGAAGGCCCTGCCACGACTTGTTGACGTCAAGTAACGCATTGCTTCGCATCTTGGCAGCCGCGACTAACAACTTTTCCAGGGCCTGCTATTGTCCGACGGAGCCGTTCCGGTGAAGCCGGCCGCCTTCAAAGAAGCGGTGATGCAGCATGCTTTGGCCAAGCAGAAAAAAAATGACTGCCAAGAAGACTACAAACAGGAACTGCTTAATTCCGAACGAGGGCGGCTTTCGTCCGGCAGGGCCCGTCGTATTCAATGAACTGGCCATAGACTTGATTTTAACCACCTCGGCCAATCCTGGCGCGGCTCGACAGGGTCGTGGCAAGTTTAGTTCCTGGGAGGATGGGTCGCTTCTTAAAAGCATCCTCCGCCGGATTAACGAGGCGGAGTGTCCACGGACGCGATGGGGGCGCCCTGGAAGACACACACCTCTACTGCCGCGCACGGAATCATGCGTAAGATTCAGTTCAGCCCTCGAAGGCTACCGGCACTCCGGATCCGACTTCATCGCGTCTTCGGACGTGCACAGAGGCCGAATGAAGGGCTGTTTGTGGCTCAGCACCGAGAGGCCTTCGTTGTTGGCGATAAAGACCAGCTGCCGCGTGTCGTCCGGCAAAATGCTCGTAACTCCGTTGAAGGTCTGAACGGTCCGCGGATGCTTGGGATCGCTCAGATCCATCACATTCACGACTTGACTAGAGACGGCGCTGGGCTGTCCTTTCTCCGACTTTACGGTGAGGGCGAGATCGGATTGGATCGATGCCAGGCTGCCTTGCGAGGCAACGCGCTCGACGATGGTGGGGTTCTTCGGGTCCGTAACATCCACCACCGTGAAATGGGTACTCTGTTGAAGATAGAGGTACTGTTTGCCATCGTGCCGCTGCAAGAACATCTGCCGAACCGCGGTTCCCGGCAGCGTTATATGGGCGATCACTTTGGGTGGTTCTTCCGCTGTAGCGGCGCTGGCTAGAAAGAAAACGGCGAAGAGCGTTGGAAGGATCCCGGAAAGGAAGCTGGCCGTTCTCGTTGGTGAGGCTGTCATGGATGTCATCTTGAAACTCCTTTCGTAAGCTAGACGTTCACTGAACTGCAAAGCTGACGCACAATGCCGAGGGTGAACCAGAGCCCACCCTCGGCTCAGTCCGAAAGCAGAAATGTGCTCCACACTACGAAATGGCTTTTCAGTAATTTCGAGCGATCTTGCTGTCCAAAAAGTAGTGCTTCCTTCTGCCGCCCGAAATCAATTTCCTTGAGTGACTTTCTGTGCCCCGCCCGCAAGCACTGCTGCTGACGGTTCGGAACCTTGGTGAACCAACTTCAGGTCCAGAACAATCGTCGTCTGGCTTCCCGCGGCCGGAGTGCATATGGCCCCGTTGTAGTCCGGCCCCCCCACGGAGGCCGGAATGTAACAGTTGTCAGCGCGAGTCGCTGCGATCAATGTTCCAGTGCATGCGAGCCCGCTATAGTCAATTCTGCCCGCAGATGGATACTGACAGTCTTCATTCCACACGACTGGCGGCCAATTCGTCTCTTTTATCGCAGTTAACAATTCAGGGAATGTCGCAGGGCTGAGGCGGGCTGAGCCCGAAACCTCCAGCGCTCCTTTTTGCTGCAGCCTTGCTGCAGTCAAAGGCCCCGGCAGGAGCGAAGCGCTCAAGTCTGGGAACGCGAACGTGATCGGGTGAGTCGCGGTGTGAATGATAGGATCACCATACACTGGCCCAGAATATGCTACACTCCACGTCGCGTCGATACTGCTCTCTACGCGAGTCAATGTAAGATCCCCGATGACTTCCAACTTGCCGTTCCCCGTCCTCAGAAGGCGCTTGGACTTGAACGTCAGCAGGGTGTGATCGGTCGCGTCAGGAACGTAGCCGGTCGGCAAGTCACCCTCAGGACTGAGAGCATTCCCCCAGTCCTCATCCGCTGGATAGATACTAAGATCGAAGGCCGAGTTGTCCAGGTCGTTTGTGTCCAGCTTCACCTTCCCGATCACGCGAGCGACACCAGTGTTCACTGAATCTGGATTCGCTGCGGAACCCTGAAACAAACTGGCATAGGACGTATTAGAGTCAAGGGACCAGCTGCCGCCACTGGCAAAGGCAACCGGCGAGATGACTGCGAGCATGACTATGCTCCAAGAGATGGGTAGAACTGCGTTTTTCATTCCATTCCTCTTGCTTCTATGATTCTGTCCATCACGTCGCCTGGGATTGGACGGCGGCGCCACAGTTTTCAGATCGACCGATAGTGCCTTGCTGGATTCGGGCCAGCGCTGCCTCGGCGCTGCGGATGCCTCAACTGGGGATGGATGAACAAATTGGAGGCGGGCGATTGTAGTGGAGGCCCTTGGTTTGAAGCGTGGAGAATGGCCGTGACGTGAGTGTCAAGTGTGCAGATTCGGCAGTGGGAGGAACTGGTAGAGAGTCGTTGCCAGGAGCGCTCCACTCGGAGCCACTGGATTCAAACCGAGGTCTCTGGTCGTGGTGAGTGTCGGCACTGATCGTGAAGTGAAGACCCTGTGCCTGTGGGAAATGCGTTGCGACGTTTCGCGCTGCCAAAGTAGCAATAAGCACCACGGAAGCGAGCACGGCTCGAATCCAGATCCTCAATTGGCTCCCGCTCCGGAAATGCCGCTCCAGCGACATGTCACCCACCTGGCAGGTAATGATGATCCGGCAACAATTTTGGTTACTTAATTTTTTTGATATTTTCAGCCCACTGGAAAAGGTGGTCAACTGTGCGTTTCCTCTCCTGATGGTTAGGGCAATGAGTGTAATCGCCTTCGGCGAAACATGCGCTACAATGTCGGGCGTGTAACGGCAATGACCGGCAGGCCCATCTGTCTTTCGCGACGGTGAGAACCTTTCATTACTCGCACCACTTCAGGGACGCGGCAAGCCGGTGTCGTTGTGGGTGCACACACGTGCCCTGGTGACGCTCGTCACAGCGCCGCTGGAGGGCCGCGACCAGAATGTAAGCGTTTCTTAAATTCGATCTCAGAGGCTATCCCAAATGAAAAGAACAGTCTTGCGTTTGAGTCTGTTGATTTCCGTGCTGGTCCTGGCACTATTGGCCGTGGCCCAGCAGCAGGAAAACCACACAACCAATATCAACCCGCTCGCGGTATTGCTTCAGTCCAAGGGAATTTTGTCTCCCGCCGAGATCGCAATGATCAACCAGACGTCCTCTCCGGAGGAGGCGAACGCCCGCCTCGCTCAATTGCTCGTGAAGAAGGGCCTCATCAGTCAGCGGGAATTCGCATCCACGGTCGCACCCGTGAACACGGCCACGGTCGCGGACTCGTCCGGGGTCCATCTGGTAAACACCGTGCTGCACAATCCGAACACGGAAGCCGTCTCGACATCCCTCCCAAGCCCGGAACCCGAGCCCGCGCCGCAAGCTTCCGCTGCGCCGCAGGGGGTTCAGCAAACGCCGCCAGCCGCACCGGCGGTGGTCGCAGCCATCGCTCCCGTGCGCGTGCTTCCCGTTGACCCGCCCGTGAGAGATGGCTTGATCCCAGCTTTCAAGATGGGCCCTGTCAAAATGACGCCCTACGGCTTTATCAAGGCCACGGCGGCGCATGATTCCAGCGCCCCCAATGGCGATGACTTCCCCTTCGTCGGCCTGTTTACAGCTAACGCCGCTGGGACTGAGAACACCGGCCCTACGAAAGACCCCGAGTTCCACATCAAGGCGCGTGGCTCGCGTTTTGGCGCAAACCTTGAGTGGCCAGATGCGTCCCGGAAGCTGACTATTACGGGCCGGGTCGAAGCCGACTTTGAAGGCAACTTCAGCGTTGCGGATAACCGCAACGTCTCGACGGTTCGAAGCAACGCCCTCGGTTTGCGCTTGGCCTGGGTGCGCATGGATTATGCCGCCAGCGACAGCACTGACTTCTATTTTGAAGGCGGACAGGACTGGACGCTCTTCGGATCGAGCGCTCTGCCCAACCTCCTCGAAACCACATTCCTAGCCGCTTTCTATGGCGACGTCTATGAACGTTCCCCGCAGATGATGGTCGGTTGGGTTCAGAAGCTGGGCGGTTCGCCGCATCTCAAGATTTCTCCCACCTTCGCGATCATGATGCCGACTTCAGCTCAAACTGAGAAATCGGCCAGCAACGCGTTCACTTTGACTACCTTCACCGGAGCGACCAATGGCCTCGCGGACCAGTTGGGACAGGGCGAGCGCGAGGGCGCCGACTCCGACCGCCCCGAATACGAAGGCAGACTGGCCATCCAGTGGCAGCTTGACAAAGCGCCAGGAGTTGCGCCTGCGCAACTCATCTGGAGTGGCTTCTACGCCAAGCGGACGTCGATCGTCTCCAGCGGCTCCTACGAAACGGCCGCGCTACCGGCAGGTTGTTTGGTGGCGTCTGTGCCGGCGAGCTTTGCCGCGCCCTTGGAAAACCCGCTCTGCACCTTCTACGCAGACGCCCTCCCGCATGGCTATACCGCTACCAGCAAGTTGTGGGGCGACCAGCTTGCCCTGCAATTGCCCACTCGCTGGTTCACGCTGGTGGCGAGCGCTTATAAGGGCGGCGACATGCGCTTCATGTTCGGTGGCCAAACCAATTCCTTCAACACGGACGTCGCCGGGTTGTCGGGCCCCATCAAGTTCGAGACCGTTGACGGTCTCGGCAACGCAGCTGTGGCTTGCAGTGTGCCGGTAGTATCGACAGTGTTGGCGAACGGAGGGACTGGCCAAACATGCAGCGGTTCGGCGGTGGTTGCTCCGGAACGGCCGATTCGTTCTTTTGGCGGTTTCATCAATCTCGGTCTTCCGCTCTCCCGGTGGTTCAACGCCAATCCGCAAGGCCACAATGCTGGCTGGCAGCTCTATCTGCACGCCGGTAAAGACCAGATGGTGCATCGTGACATATCGACCGAGACCTTGACAGGGTCAAACGCGCTCTTGATGGGCAAACTCGTTGCCGCATCCCTGTACTACAAGGTCAACCCCTGGTGCATGTTCGGCATCGAGCAATCGGTGTATGCTACGCGCCTAAAGAATAACGGGCACTATTTGATTGCCGGTTCGCCGAGCAACGAGTGGCAGGATCATCGGACGGAGTTCGGGCCGGTCTTTACGTTCTAGCCTCACGCCGGGATAGAAAGTATCGGCTCACCTGGCAAATGCCAGGACTACAATGTCGGCAACTGGCAATTTGGGGACAGATTTGCTCCGATAGCGATCGGCACCAGGAGCAACACTGTCCCCACCTTGCACAACGGGAGAGGCGCTATGACTGCGTGTCGTACTTTTATCAGGCTGTTGCCGGTCTTTTTTTTGGTCAACATCATGTTCGCGGGGCCATCCGAGGCCTACCCGCTTCAAATTAAAGTTCTAAGCGCCGAGTTTCACGCGCTGGACTCCGGAACCCCTGTTCCGAAAGATTGCGATCTTCAGAATTTCTCAGCCTACTGCAACGATAGCAAAAAACCCTCCGTGCAGAACGTCATGCTGGTGCAGGATAGTGATGGAAAGTCCTTCAGCATTGCATGCATCGTGGACTCGCGATGGTCCAGGTGCGCCTCGTTGACTGTGGGGGAAACGTTTGACGCACGAAAGGACAAACACGGGATCACGGTTTTGTACCGGGATGCAAAGGGCAAGGAAAGGAAGCAGCTCTATCAATTGCTGGCGGCTGCCCCAGGGCCTCAGTCGGGCGCTGCTGCAGACTCCCAGCCGCAGGCTGAGCCACCGCCGCCGCGAACTTCGCCCGCCAATTCACCGGTCCCCGCGCCAGTTCCGCCGGTTGTCTCCGCGCTGGGAGTCCTTCCAGAGAGCGTAAACTGTAGTTTCAGTTCGACACCGTCCGGCGCGGAAATCGACCTAGACGGCAGATTCGTGGGCCACACACCATCCGAAATCGCGGTGAGTGCTGGCACACATGTCGTCGTCTTTTCTATGCCAGGGTTTGCCCAATGGAAGCGGGAGCTTACGGTAGCGGCAGGTTCGGTAGCAGTTAATGTGACGGTCAGCCTGCAAAAGACGCAGCCCTGAGCCGGATTGCTGCGCAGAACTTATCTGGAGCTCCTTTGGGCCACATGTCGCCTAACTTGCAACCCTATTCACAGCCCTGAAGTCTGGTAACGCAGGACCGACAAGGCCAACCGGTACTCATATCCCGCCTGCGCATTTCCGATCTCAGCCTGGGTCTGCTGCAGCTGCGCCTGGCTGAGTTCTACGATCGAACTGAGGCCTAGCCTGTATCGTGTCTGGGCCAGATCAAGTGCCAGGTTCGCCTGGGCCAGCAACTGCTCACTCACATTCACGCGGTCGAATGCCGTGCTTGCAGCCAGCCAACTGGTGCGCACATCTCTCGAGATCCGATTTCGAAGATCGATCAGACGTTGGCGCGTGGCTTGTGCGCGCAAGTCGGCTTCGCGCGACTGCGCGGAGTAGAGGAATCCATTGAAGACCGGAATCTCCATGTTCACTCCCGCGGCAGCGTAAGGCCCATAGATGATGTCGTTACGGACCGGAGAATCTCCAAAAGCCCCGAGGGCACTGATTGTCGGATAGAACTGGTCGCGCTCGGCTTGGTGCCGCTTCTCCGCGGACTCCGACTGAAACTCCAGCCCAAGAATCTCGGGACGCTTGGCAAAAGCCTCGGCGATCAATGGGTCCACGTCGGCCGGGGGTGGTGCCAGCGGTTCGGTGTCGTTCACCAGTTCGAACGCTTCGAGAGTGGGAAATCCCAGAATCGCCGAAAGGGCCGCCGCGGAAGCCTTGCCGTTGTTTACCGCATTCAGGTAGAGAAGCTTTGCCTGCGCCAGATTCACGTTGGCAAAGCTCAAGTCCAACTCCGACTTTAATTTGCTCCTCGTAAAAGCGGAAACCTGGTCAGATAACAACTGCCGCGAGGCTACGGTCTGCTCGGCCACTTGCAGCACAGCATGAGTCTGTAGTGCATTGTAAAAGGCCTGGTCCACGGCCAGTAGGACTTCCTCTCTAGTCGCTGCCGCGTTCTGTTCGTCGGCTCTTGCCTGAAGGCGGGCGCTGGCAACCAGGTTCGTGGTGTGCCCAAAGTCGGTAATGAGTTGGGTCACCGTTACGCCTCCGGCGGCTCGGGTGTAGACGGTTGGATTGTTCAATCCCCCAGCGGTGATGCGGCTGTTGTTTTGGGCATCGACCGCCGTCAGGTTGGCATAGGTTTG
>JBEKWL010000058.1:0-19566 GCA_049513095.1 Terriglobales bacterium | reverse complement strand
ACGACTCCGGAGCTGAAAGAGTATGAGTCCAAGATTCTCGACGCCCAGGAGAAGATCGTCGAAATCGAGCGGCGGCTGTTTGCCGACTTGCGTTCCGCCATTGCAGCTGAGGCCAAGCGCATCCGGCAAACCGCGCTGGCACTGGCGGAAGTGGATGTGCTCGGCTGCCTGGCTCACATAGCGGCGCTGCGGAATTACTGTCGGCCACGCTTTGATGGAGCTGAGAAGGCCGAGGACGTCCTTGATCTGGAAATTGTCGAAGGTCGCCATCCGGTGATCGAACTGCAGGAACTGTCGGCAGGGAGCGAGCGCTTCGTCCCGAACGATCTGTTTCTGGATGCCTCGACGCACAATATCGTGGTGCTGACAGGGCCGAACATGGGCGGCAAGAGCACCTATCTGCGGCAGGCGGCGCTGATCGTGATCATGGCGCAGATGGGCTCGTTTGTTCCCGCGCGGGCCGTGCGGCTGGGCATTGTGGACCGCGTGTTCACGCGCATTGGCGCGAGCGACAATCTGGCCCGGGGGCGGTCGACCTTTATGGTCGAGATGACGGAGACGGCGGCGATTCTGCACACGGCGACGGCGCGGTCGTTGATCCTGCTCGATGAAGTCGGGCGCGGCACTTCCACCTATGACGGGCTGGCGATCGCGTGGGCGGCCATCGAATATCTCCATGCGCGCGTGCGCGCCAAGACTTTGTTTGCCACACACTACTTTGAGCTGACCGAATTGGCGGAGCAATTGAGTGGAGTGAAAAACTATCACGTGTCCGTCAAAGAAACCGGCGGAAGCGTTGTTTTTCTGCGCCGCGTCGAACCGGGCGCGGCCGACCGCAGCTACGGAATCGAAGTCGCGAAGCTGGCGGGATTGCCGAACGAAGTCGTGGTGCGTGCGCGGGAGGTACTGGCAGAGCATGAATCGTCCGAGCACCGGCTTTCGGGGCATCTGACACCGGGAGCAGAACCTGAGCGTCCAACGCAGCTGACAATCTTTACTCCGCTCTCGCAGCCCGTGCTGGAAAAACTACGCGAAGTAGATTTGAACCGGCTAACACCCTTAGACGCGCTAAACTTGCTGGCAGAGTTGAAGAAAGAAATCTAACCGCCGAGACGCGGAGTACGCTGGGAAGAACCGGAAGATCAGCATCTTGACCCGTACTTAGTCAAAAACAAAAATGCGCGACTTGACACGGGATATCGGCCAACTCCTCATCATCGGCTTCGACGGGACCAAGATGTCTCCCCGCCTCGCTTCCCTGCTCACGACGATTCAGCCGGCGGCGCTGATCCTGTTTGCCCGCAACATCACCGGAGCCGCGCAGACACACACTCTTCTGCGGGAATGCCAGAAACGCGTTGCTACGCCGCTTTTCACTTGCGTGGACCTCGAAGGCGGCACCGTGGACCGCTTCCGCAACGTGATTGGCGCGGCGCCTTCTCCGGCAGAGGTTTTTGCCACGGGCAGCCGCGCGCTTTTTCGCAAGCATGGGCGCGTGATCGGCGAAAATTGCCGAGCGCTTGGATTCAACGTGGATTTTGCCCCGGTGCTCGACTTGGCCTGCGAGGCTTCGCGCTCGGTGATGAGTTCACGGGCGGTGTCGGACGATCCGAAGCAGGTGGTTGCTTACGCGCGCGAGTTTCTGCGCGGATTGGGCGATGCCGGCGTGCTTGGCTGCGGCAAACACTTCCCCGGGCTGGGCGAGGCCACGCTCGATACGCACCATGAACTTCCCAGCGTGGAAAAGCCGCTGCGTGAATTGTGGGACGAGGATCTGGTTCCTTATCGTTCGCTGCGGCGCGAATTGTCGTTCGTTATGGTTTCACACGCGGCGTTTCCGGCGGTGACGAAGCAGCGGACTCCGGCATCGCTCTCCAAGAGGTGGGTCACCGACATTCTGCGCAAGAAGATTGGCTACCCGGGCCTGATCTGTTCCGACGATCTGGAGATGGGCGCCGTGCTGGCGGCGGCCCCGATCGAACAGGCGATGATCGGGCACATCCGCGCCGGGGGCGATCTTGGACTGATCTGCCATCGGGAAGATTTCATTCTGCGGGCGCACCAGGCCATGATCCGCGAAGCTGAGCGCGACGGCAGATTTGCCCGCCGCGTGGGGGAATCGGCAGGGCGCGTGCTGGCGTTTAAAGAGAGGTCGTTTTTAAACAGATTACGGGCTGGTCGCCGAACTCCCCCTCCCACTTCCGCACGAGTCGAGAAGCTGACGCGGCAGCTCTGGGAGTTCGGCGAGGAGATCCGGCTGGCTACGTTCGCTCGCGAGGAGCGCGCATGAGCATGATCGTTGCCGGCGTAATGAGCGGTACCTCGGCGGACGGCATCAATGTGGCGCTGGTGCGGCTGTCAGCCGACACCGGACGGGCGAGGCGCCCGTCCCGACACAAACACCAACACTTAGATTTCACCCTTCTTGCTCACGCTGAGTATCCGTTCCCTGCCCCGATTCGACGCGCAATTTTAGAGATGATGAATGCCGAATTGGCCCACGTTGCGGATCTCGCCCGGCTGAACTTTCTTCTGGGCGAACTGTACGCGGAGGCGGTGGCGAAGACAGCGCGCAAGCATCGCGTGAAGCTTGACCTGGTGGGCTGCCATGGACAGACGCTGTATCACCAGGGAACGACGGAGCGATTTCTCGGGCGACGATTAGCGGTGACTTGGCAAACGGGCGAAGGCGCGGTGATTGCCGCGCGGCTGGGTGTGCCGGTGGTATCTGATTTTCGTCCAGCGGATATCGCGGCGGGGGGGAAAGGCGCGCCGCTGGTGCCGTTTCTCGACTATCTTTTGTATCGCGATCGTCATCGCAATCGGCGGGTGGCGCAGAGCCTCATTGCGCAGAACATTGGCGGAATTGCGAATCTGACGGCGATTCCGGCGGGAGCGTCGCTACGCCAGGTGGTTGCTTTTGACACCGGGCCCGGCAACATGGTGATTGATGCGGTGATGGAAGAGCTTTTCGCACGGCGCTATGATCGCGATGGCAAAGTGGCGGCCTCGGGGCGCGTGCTGGATGGCGTGATTGCACAGTTGTTGCGCGCGCACTTTTTCCGGCAGAAGCCGCCGCGGACAGCGGGCCGCGAGGAATTTGGCCGAGAATACGTGGGCCGATTTCTTCAGATCTGCCGCGGCGCCAGCAAGGCTGACGTGGTGGCGACGGCAACGGCATTGACGGCACGATCGATTGCGGACGCAGTGCAGCGATTCGTCGTGCCGCGATTCGTGATTTCGAGAGCCGCTCTTCCACGAACTTCCGTGCGCCGCAAGCACGAAATGATCGTCTCGGGCGGAGGCGCGAAGAATCCGACGCTGATGGCCATGTTGCGCGATGAAATCACACCCTTGGGGATCGGACTGCATTTCTCGGACGAGTTCGGCCTTCCGGCAGAAACGAAGGAGGCAGTGGCTTTTGCCCTGCTCGCGCATGAGACGTGGCATCGGAGGCCAAGCAATGTGCCGTCGGCTACGGGAGCGAAGCGGGCGGCGATCCTGGGAAAGATCTCGTATGCGTGAGGCGGGCAGTGCCAGCGCGAGCGAAAAGCAGGTCCTTCCCCTTCGGCTTGCTCAGGGTCAGGATGACAAAACTTTCCATAGGGCACTTCTTTTCAGGATGACAATTCTCTTGGGAGTGGTTGGCGGCTGGGTGCTGCCTCTCCTCTCCTGCTCACAAGCTCCCGATCCCAACACTCTGGTAATGATCATTGAAAGCAGCCCAACGAATCTCGACCCGCGGGTGGGGATTGATGCGCAATCGGAGCGCATTGGCGAACTCCTCTTTGATGCGCTGCTGACCCGCGACGAGCACCTAAGTGTTCAGCCCGGCCTAGCGGAGCGTTGGGAGATTCCGGACCCGTTGACCTACATCTTCCACCTGCATCGGGGCGTAACGTTTCACGATGGACGGCCGCTTACCTCCCGCGACGTTAAATGGACGTTCGACTCCCTGCTTGAGGGAAAGATTCGCAGTACGAAGTCGGCGGCATACCGTTTCGTGGATCACATCGAGGCGCTCGACGAGTTCACCGTGGTGTTTCATCTGAAGGAGCCGAACGCGACCTTGCTGTGGAATCTCTCGGAGGGAGCGAGTGGGATTGTGCCTTACGGGGCGCTCGACGAGATCACGCGGAATCCGATGGGCTCGGGACCGTTCAAGTTTGTCAGCGCTGAGCAAGACAAGGAGATCGTGGTCGAGCGCAACGACAACTACTGGGGTGCAAAGGCGCGCCTGGCCAGGGTACGCTTCACCGTTGTGCCAGACGCGACGACACGGGCGCTTGAATTGCGCAAGGGCAGCGCCGATGCCGCGATCAATGCACTTACTTCCGACACCATCGTGGCGCTGGAGCCCGAGCCGAATTTACAGGTTGAGCGCGCTCCGGGGACGGTGCTTTCCTATCTCGCGTTTAACCTGCGCGATCCGACATTGCAGGACGTGCGGGTTCGCCAGGCGATCGCGTATGCCATCGACCGCGGTCCTCTTCTCGAATACATCTGGCGCGGCTTCGCGCAACCGGCTCTGAGTGTGCTCCCTCCGCAAAGCTGGGCTTATGACCCGGACGTACCGGCCTATCCACACAATCCAGAGAAAGCCCGCCAGATTCTCGATGCCGCCGGCTACCGGGCTCGCGGCGGCGTTCGCTTTCACCTGACAATGAAAACATCTACGGAGGAGTCCACCCGGTTGCTGGCGGCTGTGTTGCAGCAACAATTGCGAGATGTGGGCATTGTGCTCGACATCCGCACGTTTGAGTTCGCCACATTTTTTGCCGACGTTACGAGCGGTGCTTTCCAACTCTATTCTTTGCGCTGGATCGGCGGCAACGAAGACCCGGATATTTTTGAGTATTCTTTTCACTCCAGCCGATTCCCGCCCAAAGGCGCCAACCGCGGTTTTTATTCCAATCCTCGGATCGATAGCCTGATCGATGAGGCCCGCCGCCAGACCGACCAGAATGTCCGCAAGCGGCTATACGCTGAAGTTCAGGAAGTGCTGGCGCAAGATGTTCCGTATATAGACCTGTGGTATTTCGATAACGTGCTCGTGCACACGCGGCGCGTGCGCAACGTGACCCTGAATCCGTCGGGGAATTACGACTTTCTGAAGACGGCGGAGATGAGTACCCCGTAGCCAGTTGCCAATACGCGAAGCATCCGCAATTTTCAGCGTGTTACCATCATCTCTTGAAAATTCTTTTTATCGGTGACATTTTTGGCCGCCCCGGGCGGACGATCGTCAAAGATCGCCTGCCTGAACTGCGCAAGCAGTACGCCGCGGATCTGGTCATTGCCAACTGTGAAAATGCCGCGGCTGGGTTCGGAATCACGCCTCCGCTGGCGGAAGAGCTTTTCGATCTGGGCATCGACGTGATGACCACCGGAAATCACGTCTGGGACAAACGCGAGATCATCGAATACTTCCACATGGCGGACGGCAACCCGCACAGTCCGGCACGCCGGTTGTTGCGGCCGGCAAATTTTCCGCAGAACCTGCCCGGTTGGGGAGTGTACGAAGGCCAAAAAAACGGCGCCGGTTATGCCGTCGTGAACCTTCAGGGACGTGTGTTCATGGGATCAAGCGACGATCCCTTTCGTTATGCCGATCGGCTTCTGGAACAGGTCAAATCGAAAATCGTGTTGGTGGATTTCCATGCCGAAGCCACTTCCGAAAAAATCGCCTTCGGATGGTATCTCGACGGGCGCGTCACTGCCGTCGTGGGCACGCACACGCACATTCCCACCGCGGATGAAACCGTCCTGCCGAAGGGCACTGCCTACATCACGGACGTCGGCATGACCGGGCCGTACGACAGCGTCATTGGGGTGAAGAAAGAATTAGTGATTGAGAAGTTTCTCAGCGGGATGCCAGCGCGCTTCGAAGCGGCCAACGGCGACGTCCGACTGTGCGCCGTGCTGGTCGAGTGCGATGACCTTACAGGGCGCGCCACTCGGATGGAGCGGTTGATGCTGCGGTGAACCTGTTTTTCCTCCCGTTACGGTCGTAGTTCCCAAGCCAGGATTTAGCTTGCAAGACAGCAGCAGCCAGGCATTCTATAGTAAGTAATATGCGATGGCTTCCAGTAGGAATTTCTTTGTTGCTTGCCGCAGTGTGTTGGGCCACAGACACTCCCCCGGCCGTTGCGCCATCGCTCTGCTCCAATTCCGCAGGTGCGCCCAAGTGCCATGGTCCTGTCAAAGACCTGAAAGCCGCCCGCCAAGCTTTCGCGCGCGGGCTGAAACTCGAGAAATCGAAGAACCTGGACGAAGCTTTTTACGAATTTGAAGAAGCGTCTCGCCTGGTCCCGCAAAACGTGGAGTACCTGACCGCGCGGGAGATTACGCGACAACATCTGGCCGGGATGCATCTGGAACGCGGAAACAGCGACCTGCTCGGTGGCCGGCAAATAGAGGCGCTGGCGGAATTTCGAACCGCCCTGAACCTCGATCCGCAGAACGAATTCGCCCAGCAACGAATAAGCGACGCCCTGGGGCCCGTGCCGGTGAACGCTGCAAGCCCGCCGCGAGTGGTCGCCAGCGCCGACACGATCACCGCTAAACCCATCGACGGGCCCCATGACATCCACTACAGAGGCGATTCGCGTGGGCTGCTCAACGTAGTCGCTGCGAGCTATGGGCTGACGGTGATCTTTGACGATACCTTCCCCAGCCGCCGCGTACGATTCGATATTGAGAATGCCAATTTCGCAACCGTCATGCAGGCGGCCTCCGCAGTCACGAAGAGCTTCAGCGTGGCACTGGAAGACACCGTTCTTTTTGCTTCCGCCGACACCCCCGACAACCACCGCTCCTACGACCGCATGGGCATGCGCTCGTTCTACATCTCGGGCGGCGATCCTGCCAAGGATTTGAACGACCTGATGACCTCGCTGCGGACGCTCTTTGAGTTCAAGTTCGTGAGCCTCAACGCCGGGTCGAGCACGATCACGGTGCGCGGGCCGCAGACGGCACTGGAAGCCGCAACCCAGTTTCTCGGACAGTTCAATAGCCCCCGTCCGGAAGTCATGCTCGATCTGAAAGTCTTCCAGGTGAGCCACACCTATATGCGTACGATCGGGCTGCACGTCCCGGATAGTTTCAATCTTTTCAATATTCCGGTGGCCGCACTCGCGGCTCTTGGCGGACAAAACATTCAGAGCCTGATCAACCAACTGATTTCCTCTGGCGGTATTAACCAAGCCGGCAATCAGACCATTTCCGCCCTGCTCGCGCAATTGCAAAGCCAGCAGAATTCGATTTTTAGCCAGCCGCTCGCGACCTTTGGCGGCGGGAAAACGCTGATGGGGCTTAGCCTGGGTCAGTTGTCCGCGACATTTTCCATGAATGAGAGTTCCGTCCGGGAGCTCAATCACGTCCACCTGCGGGCCTCCCAGGAAAAAGACGCCACTTTCAAGCTGGGAGAACGATATCCCATCCTCAATGCCAGCTTTGCGCCGATTTATAACAGTGCCGCCATCGCGCAGGTCGTCGGGAATCAATCGTTCACTGCGCCCTTTCCTTCCGTCAACTATGAGGACATCGGACTCACGCTCAAGGCGAAGCCGCTGGTTCACAACAATTCAGACGTAGCGCTCGAGCTGGAGATTCAATTCCGCAGTTTGGGAAGCACAAGCACAAATGGTATTCCTGAGATTTTGAATCGCGAGTACAAGGGAGGAATCCTGCTGAAGGAAGGGGAACCGGCGGTTGTGGCGGGAATGGTCACTCAGTCCGATGAGAAGACTCTGAGCGGTCTGCCGCTGTTCTCCAAGATCCCGGTCTTCGGCCTCCTCACCTCACAGCAATCCAAACAAGAGGAGAACGATGAGCTCCTGATCCTGATCACACCGTACGTCATCCGGAGCCCGGAGCGCACCGAAGCGCCGGAAATCTGGATGGGGAAATAAGAAATCGGGTGATCCAAACCTTAAACCCAAGAGCTCTTGATTTTGATGGCCCGATGGCCCGATCTCATTTATCGCCTTTTTCCTGGCTTGCCTGGAAGTCCGCAATCTTCTTCAACAGATCGACGGGCACGCCGCCGGGTACGCTGCGTCCATTGATGAACAGGGTCGGCGTGGCACTGACGCCAACTGACTTTCCCAGCGCAACGGAGGCTTCGATTCTGGCTTTCGTATCCGGCTTGGCTGCGCAGGCGGCGATTTCGTCGGCATTCGCGCCCGATGCGGTCGCGATGGCTTTCAGCTTTTCGCCGGCGTTGGCCTCAGTGATATTGGCCTGCTCGTCAAACGTCTTCTGGATAAACTTCCAAACTGCATCATTCGAAGCGCGCCCTATGCAATCGAGATAGCCGGCGGCTTTCTCCGCCCAGTCGTGGGCGGGCAGCGGAAAATTCTGAAAAACAAAGTGGGCCTCGGGTTCCTGCGCGAGTAGTTGATCAATCGCGGGCGCGGCCTTCGCACAGTGCGGGCACTGCATATCGCTGAATTCGACAATCGTCACCGGAGCCTTTGCCGGTCCCTTGGCGGGGCCGTTCACGCCTTTTTCCAGCTTGGCACGGGCATCGTCAAAGGGCTTCGCACCGAAGGGCAGGATGTCGCCCGAAATTGCATGCTTGCCATCACCGCTGACCAGCAACCGATTCTGGTTCGAGCCCTGCGGGTTGGTGATCACAAGCGAGACCTCCGCCAGTCCCGGTACCTCGGAGGGACGAATATCAGTTACCTTCCATGTCACCGTAGGATCGTAGCCAAACATTTGGAACAGGAACGAGTCGATCGTGTCTTCGGTGGGCAGAACCGCCGAGCTTCCCCCGGCGGGTGAAGTGGCCGCTGGTTTGGCTGGCGACTTTGCCGGGGGAGCCGATTGAGTTTGAGCGATGGCGATGCCGGACAACAGAAGAGCAGCGAACAGTGTGCGATGCATGCTTGTCATATTTTGAAATTCGATTGTTACAAAATTCGGCGACGTTGTCATTATTCGCCAGACTTTGTCATCCCGAGTGAAGCGAGGGATCTGCAGGTCTCCGCAAAATGAAGATCCCTTCCTTCGGCTGCGCCCAGCGTCCGGATGACAATTCATTAAAGATTCGATCGTGCGGTGCACCGGAACCGACCTTCACCGCAGCCTGCTAAACCTCCGACTTGGCAGCGATTGGGAATCTCCGCCCGTAGCCGAACGCCTTGGCGGAGATCTTGATTCCGGGTGCCGCTTGTTGCCGCTTATACTCGCTGCGCTCCACCATGCGAATCACCCGCCGCACCAGATCAGGATCGAAATTGTGAACGCGGGCAATCTGTTCGGCCGAGCACGATTCCTCGACGTAGTCTTCGAGAATCGGATCGAGCACATCGTAGGGCGGGAGTGAGTCCGAATCTTTCTGATCGGGGCGCAATTCGGCGGACGGCGGCTTCTCTATGGTCGCGTCCGGAATTACTTTGCGCCGCGAGTTCACGTAAGCGCTCAGGCGGTACACCAACGTTTTCGGCACATCCGATATCACCGCCAGTCCACCCACCATATCGCCGTAAAGAGTGCAATAGCCGACAGCCAATTCGCTCTTGTTGCCGGTCGAAAGCACGAGCGCGCCGAACTTGTTCGACAGGGACATCAGCAGCAATCCGCGGGCGCGGGATTGAATATTTTCTTCGGTGACGTCTTGCGGCATCCTGTCAAACACTGGCGCAAGCGTCTGGCGCGCGGCCTCGTAGATTTCCTGGATGGAAAGCAGTTCGAAGCGAATCTTCAGGTTCCCAGCCAGTTCCCGCGCGTCATCAATTGAACCTCGCGAGGAGTACGGTCCGGGCATGCCGATTCCGATTACGTTCTCGGAGCCGAGCGCATCGGCCGCAATCGACGCGGTGAGCGCGGAATCGATGCCGCCGCTGAGTCCGACGATCGCCCGCTCGAAGCCGCATTTGTGGACGTAGTCTCGCGTGCCCAGAACCAGAGCCTCATACGCGCTGGCTTCTTCACCCACAACCTGTGGGTGCATGTCTCCGGTGAGCTTCTGGGAATCGAAATAGATCAGGTCCTCCTCGAACGACTTCGCTTGCGCGATCACCTGTCCGTCGGGCGCAATCACCAGACTCGATCCGTCGAAGACCAGGCTGTCGTTGCCCCCGACCTGATTGACCATCGCGACCGGCACTTTCTGATTCTGCGCGATGGCCGCCAGCATGTCGCGGCGCAGTTCGCGCTTACCCAGCCAAAACGGCGAGGCGGAAATGTTGAGCACGAAGTTGCCGCCGGCTCTGACCAGTTCTTCGACCGGGTCGACGCGATACAAACGCTGGTTCCAGAAGCGCTTGTCGTTCCAGGCATCCTCACAGATGGTCAAAGCCATCTGCTTGCCGCAAAAGCTGAACAGTTGCTGGCTCTTGGCGGGAGCGAAGTTGCGCATTTCGTCGAAGACGTCATAGGTGGGCAGCAGCATTTTCGACTGGATGAAGTCGACGCGCCCTTCGCGCAGCAGGGCGGCGGAGTTCATTGCCTTTTTGCCCGAGTCCGCTTCGGCCGGAGTCACCGTCCCACAGATCACGGCAACGCCCTGCGTTTCGGCGGCGATCCTCTCGACGGTGGCGCGACTGCGCGCCACAAACGACGGCCTCTCGACCAGATCGCGCGGCGGGTAACCGGAGACGGCGAGTTCCGGAAACAGGATCAGGCCAGCGCCAGCACTCCGCGCCTGAAGCGCAAACTGGATGATCTTGGCAGCGTTGCCTGAAAAATCCCCCACAGTGGGGTTGATCTGGCCCAGGGCAATCTTCACACTCTTAGTGTAGAGGGTCGAGGCGTGGAAGGTCGAGGATTTGGAGCCGAAGCCCGGCTGACGGGCGAGGCGCGCGTCCCTCCACCGTGGAACTCATCACGCGGTCATAGTACTAGTTGGGGGCCTGGGCTGGTCGATGGAGGCGCGCCCATCGGTGGCATGCTGGAGGGGTTTTCAGGATGGGACTCCGGCATTTGTTCTCCCGGACGCCTCAACGTGGGCGCGGTCGCTGGGCGATCTTCCTGTTTCTTGGCAACGGTTGGCGCACCCAGATCGACTTCCTTTTCGATGCGCACGGTTTTCTGGCCATCCACCTTCATGGTCTCGACGCGCACGACTTCGTCGCCGACGAAGCGCACAAAATCCACGTCCTGCGGGGGCGCGCCGTAGATCCATTCTTCGTACTCAACTTCGCCGGCACGTTCGCGCACTTTGTTTGGCGGACGTCCCTTGGCATAGATCACCATGTCGCGGTTCATTCCCACCAGCACGTGGTGATTCTTGATGGCCTCTTTGACCTTCGGAGGAACGGTTTCCAGGTAGGCATCGAGCGCCGACTTGGCATCGAAATCAAACACCGGACGCAGCATCTGCTTCAGCTCTGGGCCGGTCAGCTCCGGCACATACTTGTCGAAGTAGAGATCCACGAAAGAGCCGCGGGCGTTGGCGTTGGGATCGGAGGGCGCAATCGTGCTCGAACTCCCTGAAATCTGGATGTGATGGTACCACTTCTGCTTGATGGGACCGCCGTTGATCTCAAAGCGGATGTGGTCTTCTTTGATGACGACGTCGCTGATGCGGGCCTGGTCGCCGGCCTTCACGGCTGGTCCCCAGAGCGCCATCAAACGTTGCAGTTCCGGGCCGCTGGGGGTCACGGTGCCGTTTCTGAGGGTCAGTCCAGTCTTCCCCATGGGGAAACTCGTGTGGATATAGACCAGTTCTGCATTGAAGGCATGGACAATTTCTTCGCGGGTTTGTTTGGAAATCCTTTGGGGCGGAGTGTTCTCGGCGAGCGTTAGCGCGGAGAAGGCCAGCAGGATCGCCAGCGAACGACAATAAACGCAGCCTGCGTGGAAGGACCGCATGGAGCACCCCGGGCCCACTGGCATCATTATAGACCGGCGGCAGGATCAGCTCTCAGTATCAGCGAGAAACGCCCCGATTAGCTTGAACTTGCTTCATAAACCGGTTTCAGAAGGGATGGGCAGTTCCCTCGGGGCTATAGCCCAGTGTTTATGCGGTTTAGGCACCCCAGCCAAAAGGGGCGGCTGATTGCGAAAGAGTTGCGGCATCGCTAAAGCGATGCCCTGATACGAAACCTTAGCTTTTCCCGCAGCCTGTGAAGCCGTGCCCCTCCCAAAACTTGGCTAGAACCACTTATGAAACACGCTCTTGCTGAGAACTGGGAACTGCTGGGTAGTCACCGGCGGTGTGAGTACTTCGGTAACGGTGAGTTGTACTTTAAGCACCTGAGGTCACCACTCGAAACCGACTTAGAATGGATGAAGCTAGGACCAGCTCATCCCCGGGCTTGGGCCGACAGGATTGCCTTTTGCCGTTGAAGCTTCCCATTCCCGCGCGCATTCCACTGCTTTACGTCATCCTTGGTGTGCTGTTGGCCATCAGTGTTCTCCCGATGTACTTCTACTCGGCGCAGATCGAGACCATGAATCGGGAGCGGCTGAAAACCAACGAAATGCTGCTGCAAAACACGGTCACGCGTTCATTGGCCGACGACATTTCCCAGCACCAGGAAACGTTGCGCATGATGCTGGCCAATTTGTCGTCGTCGATTCAGGTAATGATGCTGGCCAATGCAAGCGGGAACGACCTGAGCGCGCAGAAATTTCTGACGCCAGAACTGCGGGCCATGGTCGAGAATTTTGTTTCTTCGTCGAACGACATTGCCTATGCCACGCTGCTGAATGCCGAGGCCAAAGGAGTTTCCGCCGGGCGTATGGAGCCCGACGCCTTTCTGCAACGGGAACTGGAGCGAGCCTATCAAGCCGCGCGCGAAGGACGCGTCTACAGCGGGCAGCCGTTGATGGTGGGCAGCGGGAAGTCGGCGCGAACGGTCATGTTGGTGAGCTCGCCGATCATGTACGGCGGACGCTTTCTGGGGATGATCGCGTCGGTGGTAGACATGGACTACCTGATCCGGCGGCTGCAGCAAGTCAGTCTGAGCGGATTGATGCCGTACGTGGTGGACAGCCAGGGAAGGCTGGTGGCGGCCGCGACTGGCCAATATGCTACCGGGCAGGATATGAGCCACTTCGAGATCGTCCGCAGTTTTGTGGATGAAGGTGCGAAAGCCCAGTTGGCGGCGACCCGTGAGTTCACGATTCGCGAGGGGAAAAACACGACCGAGATGCTGGGGACGTACAGTCCGGTGACCTCGCTGGAATGGGCGGTGGTGGTGCAGAAGCCGCGCGAAGAGGCGTATCGCGGAATCTACGAGATGCAGCGCACGGGGCGCTTGCTGGCGTGGCTGGCGGTGTTTGTGAGTGTGGGTCTGAGTATTCTGTCGGCACGGCGGATCACCAGCCCGTTGCAGGTACTGGCACAGTCCAGCCAAGCCATTGCGCGCGGCGATTTTTCCCAGCGCGTGCACCTGAAAACCCGCACCGAGATCGGCGAACTGGCGACGACGTTCAACACCATGTCGGAAGAACTGGAACAGTTCGTCGAGGATCTGAAGCGCGCCGCGGAAGAAAACAAGGCGCTGTTCATGGGGTCGATCCAGATGCTGGCCGGCGCCGTCGACGAAAAAGACCCTTACACGCGCGGCCATTCCGACCGGGTAACGAAATACTCGCTGATGATCGCGAGCGAGATGGGGCTGGATCCGGGATTTCTGGAGATCCTGCGCGTCTCGGCGCAGTTGCACGATGTGGGCAAAATCGGCATTGAAGACCGCATCCTGAAAAAACCGGGCGCGTTGACTCCGGAAGAATTCGAGATCATGAAGACGCACACCACCAAGGGCGCGAACATCCTGCGTCCGGTGCCGCAGTTACGCGAGATGCTGCCCGGCATCGAACTGCATCATGAAGCTCTCGACGGGCGCGGATATCCTTACGGTCTAAAAGGCGACGACATCCCTCTGCTGGCGCGCGTGATTGCGGTCGCAGACACCTTTGACGCTCTGACCACGAACCGTCCTTACCAGAAGGCGCACGATTCCGTGGAAGCTCTGCGCATCATTCAGAACGTCTCGGGAAAACGCCTTGACCCCAAGGCCGTGGCCGCGCTGCTGGCGGTGTTTGAGCGCGGAGAAATTCGTATTCAGAAACGACTGACGCAGACGATGGCGCTCGAATCGGCCGTCCCCGTTCCGGCACCGATCGAGGCCGGCGATCCTCTGACGGTCGAAACCACGCGCACCTGACCGGCGACCTGAACCTGCCTTTCCGTTCCCACCTATATAATCGTGGCGGATAGCTCATGATTCAAACTCTTTTTGGCAGCCTGGACGAAGAAAAGAAACCAAGTTTTATTGAGCGCATGAAGGAGGCCGTCTCGCGCACGCGCGAGAACCTGGCCGAGCGCATCGAAGATGTCGTCTCCATCGGCAAGGAGATCGACCGCTCCACGCTGGACGATCTGGAAGCCACGCTGATTGGCGCCGACCTGGGCACCACCACCACCCATGAGGTTCTGGAGAAGCTGCGCGACAAAGCCGACCGGAAGCAGATCAAGGATGGGAATGAACTCAAACGGCTGCTGAAAGAAGAACTGTTGGCGATTCTGACGTCGGCCGGTTCGCGGCCGGTGAGCAAGGTGGAGGGCACGCCGGAAGTGATCATGGTGGTGGGCGTGAACGGCACAGGCAAGACGACGACGATCGGAAAATTGGCGCAAGTGTTTCGCGCGCAAGGAAAGACGGTGCTGCTGTGCGCGGCGGATACGTTCCGCGCGGCGGCGATCGAGCAACTTGAAATTTGGGGACAGCGCACGGGAACGGAAGTGATCAAGACGAAAGCCGGGGGCGATCCATCCGCTGTGTTGTTCGACGCGCTGCAGGCGGCAACCGCGCGCAAGACCGATTACGTGATCGTGGATACGGCCGGTCGGCTGCACACCAAGCAAAACCTGATGCTCGAACTGGAAAAGATGAGGCGTACGGCGCAACGCATCGTGCCGGGCGCGCCGCACGAAACTTTGCTGGTGATGGATGCCACCACTGGTCAGAATGGATTGCAACAGGCGCGGCAGTTCACGCAATCGTCCGGAGTCACGGGGATCGTACTGGCCAAGCTTGATGGCACGGCCAAAGGCGGCGTGGTGGTAGCAATTTCGCGGGAGTTGGGACTGCCGGTTCGTTATGTGGGCGTGGGAGAAAAGGCGGGCGATCTGCTGCCGTTTGATCCTAAGGAGTTTGTGGAGTCGCTGTTTGCTTGAAGTCCGGCTATTAGCTTTTAGCTGTTGGCTCTTAGCTAAAGGCTAACAGCTAATAGCTAAGAGCTTGTCTCAATGACTATCGACGAACAACACATGCGGAGGGCGCTGGAGTTAGCGCGAGCGGGCGTTGGGCTGGTATCGCCCAATCCGGCAGTGGGCGCGGTTGTGGTGGACGCGTCGGGCCGCGAAGTTGGGGCGGGCACGCACACGTATGACGGCGTGAAGCACGCCGAGGTTCTCGCTCTGGAGCAAGCGGGCGCTGCGGCCCGCAGCGGAATTCTTTACCTGAATCTGGAGCCATGCTCGCATCAGGGACGTACCGGCCCGTGTGCCGATGCCGTCATCGCGGCCGGAATCGGCCGCGTGATCGGCTCCATGGAAGATCCGAATCCACGCGTGGCGGGTCAGGGATTTGCGAAGCTCCGCGCGTCAGGCATCAGCGTACAGGTCGGTTTATTCGAAGCGGAAGCCAAGAAACTGAATGAAAGTTTTGCCAAGTATATCCGGCTGGGCAAGCCGCTGGTCACGCTGAAATCGGCGATGACTCTCGATGGGAAAATTGCTGATGCCACGAAACCGGGCACGGAGCACAGTTCGGACTCTGGCTCGGCTACGCCTATGTCCGAAGGCGCGCGCAGCGGGTACCACTGGATCACGGGCGAGGTGGCGCGCGCGCATGTGCAGCAACTGCGCCATCAGAATGACGCGATCCTGGTCGGAGTGGGGACGGTGATGGCGGATGATCCGCTGCTGACCGACCGGAGTGGCCTGCCGCGGCGGCGCAAGCTGCTGCGCGTGATTCTGGATTCTTACTTGCGCATTCCACTGGCGTCGCGAGTGATCCAGACGGCGGAGAGCGATGTTCTGGTGCTGTGTTCCACGGCCGAGGACGAGGCCAGGCAGGCGCTCGAAGCGAAGGGGATTCGCGTAATGCAAATATCCGGGGCAAATGTGGAAGGACGGCCCGACTTCCGAGCGATTGTCCAGACCCTGGGAGAAATGGAGATCACCAGCGTGCTTCTCGAGGGTGGAGCGCTGGTGAACGGGGCAGCCCTGGCCTCGGGCGAGGTGGACAAGGTGTTCCTCTACTACGCGCCGAAGATTCTTGGCGGAGGCGCGGTTCCCTTCATTGCGGGTGAAGATTTGCGCGGGAGACCACAGTGCGTGCAACATTTCGAATTGCGCCGCTTCGGCGAAGACTTCGCGCTGGAAGGCTATTTGCGCGACCCGTATGCGTGACATTATTGTGTCATCTTGAGCGCAGCGAAAGACCCATGCATTTGTTTGTAGCGCCGGAATGCATAGGTCCTTCGCTTCGCTCAGGATGACAATTTGAATTGCTGACAATTTGGATTTAGGAGGTATAGCTTTTATGTTTACTGGAATTGTCGAGGAAGTGGGGAAAGTCGTAAAGATCGCGCAGCGCGGTGAGAACCGCCGGATCACCATCGAGGCTGCGAATACTCCGAAACAATTGGGAACCGGGCACAGCATCTCGGTAAGCGGCGTTTGCCTGACGGCGCTTGACATCAAACCAAAATCATTTTGCGCGGACCTGGCACCGGAAACGTGGGTGCGAACTTCGTTCTCACGGATGCACGTGGGCGCATTGGTGAACCTGGAGTTGCCGATGAAGGCCGACGGGCGCTTCGATGGCCACATCGTCCAGGGGCACGTGGATGGCGTGGGCAAGCTGATCGAGTTCGAGAGGATCGCGGATTCCGAGAACTGGTGGCTGCACATTGAGATCCCGCCAGAGATCGAGAAGTACACGGTGTACAAGGGGTCGATCTCGATCGAGGGCATCAGCCTTACGGTGGCTAAGCTCGAAGGAAATCACTGCACGATCGCGATCATTCCGCATACGGTCGAACTGACTAATCTGGGGTCGTTGAAGCCTGGAGACCCGGTGAACCTGGAGGCCGACGTGATCGCGAAGTACGTCGAGAAGATGATGAAAGGCGAGTCGGCGCAAAGTTCGATCACCGTGGAAGAGTTGGTGCGGCAAGGGTTTTAGAGCAGTGGTCGGTGGTCAGTTGTCAGTGATCAGTAGTCAGCGAATGCCAGAGGCCAATAGTGTTGTCGCCGTTCGCTGACCACTGATCACTGGCCACCGACCACTTGCTTTTACGCTTCCAGTTTCAGCTCATCCAGTTCCAGGAATTCGCGAATGATGGGTTCGGTGGATTTCTCCATGTCTTTGTAGGGTCCAAAGAAAATCGCTCGGCCTTCGTACAGGAAAACGACGCGGTCGGCTAGCTTCTTGGCCAGGCGCATGTCGTGCGTGACCACGACTGAGGTCAGGTGCAATTGCAGTTTCAGCCGGGCGATCAGATCGCCGAGCAGATTGCCCATCAGCGGATCCACCATGGTAGTGGGCTCGTCGTAGAGCACGCACTCGGGCTGAGCGGCGAGCGCCCGCGCGATGGCCACGGAACGTTTCATGCCGGTTGAAAGGTCCGAGGGCAACAGGTCGCGCATCTCCTTGACTCCAACCATTTCGAGAAGGCCATCGACGACCTGGAGAATCTGCTCCTCGGACAGCTCTCTTTTTTCGCGCAGGGGGAAGGCTACGTTTTCACCGACCGATAAGGAATCGAAGAGGGCGCCATTCTGGAACACCATGGTGACTTTCTTGCGGATCTCTTCGAGTTGCTCTTCGTTGTAGTCGGTGATGTCCTGAGCGGCGACGATGACACGGCCGGAATCCGGCTTCAGGAAGCCCATGATGTTGTGGAGCGCCACCGATTTTCCTACGCCGCTGCGGCCGAGAATGCAGACCATCTCTCCCGGCAACACGTCGAAGCTGACGTCCTGGAGAACGACCCGATCTCCAAATGCCTTGGAGACGTCCTTAAACTCGATGTAGGGAGATAATAATGTGTCCGCAGCAGCCATGGCTATCAGCATGGCATGAGACGGCAGCGCGGCTCAAGGGCTACTTATCAGGCAGCCGTCAGCTTTCAGCCGTCAGCCATCAGTAAGACCTAGCTACCGACCGGCTGGGACAGGGCCTTCAAGACGCAAATGAAAAAGGGTGCGGAAGTAACTCCGCGCCCTTTTCTAATCTATAAATTTATTATATCAATTCCGACCCACCTGACCGCCAACTTTTCCGACTTTATTTTCCTCGCCAATTCGATGACTTACGCGGAAAACCGTCAAAACAGGGGCTTGACAAGATTGGCCAGAATCGAGGAGCAGGTCTCGAAGCTTTGCTGGTGGGGTCGCCCGGCTTGGCCAACGCCAATGGGATCGACGCGATTGGGTGGTTTTGAGGGTTATCGGGATTTAACACCAGTCAACCTAGTTGTGAGTCAATCAGCGGTGACGTACCCTCTACCGCCCACCTTGTGGACGGCCAGAAAGCGAAAATAGACAACGCGATTTTTCTTGTCCCTTTGTGGGCAACTCTCGTAAATCCAGATGCCGGGAAATGTCTTAAGGACGTAGTCCAACGCCTCGGAGAGGGTTACGTCATCCAGAGATCCCGACACGTGGGGTGACTCGGGTGGCCATGCTCCGAGGTTGCCCGGAACTGGTTCGCCGTGTCCCGAGCAGTTATCAAACGGCCCATACGGCCCTCTGATATCGTGGGCTTTCATGAAAGTTAACACTTCCGGCGTCTGCAAAATAACTCTCAGGGCACCGTTTGCGGTGTAGACGCGCTGTCCGTAGCTCTCGAATAGGATGTGGCCGATCTTGACGTTTAACAGGTCCGTCGGAACTCCGGTTTCGTTCATTCGGATTGTCCCATCCTTGTCTTGCGTTACCTGCATCGATGGATCATCCGCGAGTATCTCTCGAAGTATTGAACAGTGGAGCCCTCTGCCCGCGTGGACACACGAAAAAGAGGAAACTCTGGAATAGGGAGCGTGCACCCTGACCAGTCGCAGAGTCCTGGGAAGACAAAAGATCCCGAAACTTTGGCCTTATATAGAGCCTCAAGAACAGGCTGGACTGACGGTGCCTCAAGAACGTCAAACATAGCCTGAAGTGACACAAGCCGTGGGTGAGCGGCTCGCGCCTCTTGTTCCCGAAATCCGATCAGCAAACTCAAAATGAAAGCGAAAGCAAACATTCGGCGCAGCATAAAGACATTTCCTTTTATGGCGTTGGGCACCTCGCCCGCCTTTGGTTGCCTATTCTAATCCGAGTACCTATTGAAACCAGCGATAGCACTCACGACGAGGAGAGGGTGGTCCCGATTCTGGTCGTGTCCCGGGCAAACCGGAGACCCACCCTCTAGGATGGGGAGTCGAAATCCCGGCCCTCGGCTGCCAGCCGATCCTGCGGGGTGTTCAGGTTGAAAAAACTCTGCTCGGAAAAACCGGCTGCCGCTAGTTCGTCCTCTTCGATCACCCGGACAGACACGCTGGAAAATGCCGCATCGATCTTGTACTTCCCTGCCCGCAGAGCCTGCTCGG
>JBEKWL010000057.1:0-19575 GCA_049513095.1 Terriglobales bacterium | reverse complement strand
TCAGCGTGAGATTTCCAGAGCCTTGGTCCTCAACCTCTCTGGCAAAGCAAGCGGTGCTTCGGCACTGCCCAGGATATTTTTGCCCTTGACAGAGCCTTCTCTCTTATCGAGGGCCACCCGCCCGGCGAGATCAAAAGCCAGGGGCAGCCGCCAGACACAGCGTAAAGAGTGTAGGGGTCCTTCGACGGCGCTGGATCATCCTCTTCGCGGATGATCCGGCTCCGCTCAGGATGACCGGGTTGGGGAGGGCGCAAAAAGCGGGCCGAGCGTTGCTCGGCTTGGACGGGGCAAAGCCCCGTCCTCACACGGGCAAAAGCTGACGCAACCTCTTCAATCCCAATAGCATCTAAAACTTGACAGTGATTCGCTCAGGTTATAGCATGGAGTAGGATACAGTTGTTACTTTATTGATTCTAAAGCACTTATTCCATCGGAGGATACGTTATGGGAAAGATTATTGGAATTGACCTTGGCACCACCAACTCCTGCGTAGCGATTATGGAGGGTGGAGAGCCGAAAGTTATACCTAATGAAGAAGGTGGCAGGACCACGCCCTCGGTCGTTGGATTCACGAAAACCGGGGAGCGGCTGGTCGGACAGGTGGCCAAGCGGCAGGCTATCACCAATCCTGAGAACACCGTCTACTCGATCAAGCGCTTCATGGGACGGCGCTTTGACGAGGTCAGCGAAGAGATGAAGATGGTCCCCTTCAAGGTCGAGCGGGACGGCGACCACGTGGCGGTCATGGCGCAGGGCAAGAAGTTCACCCCGCCCGAGATCTCGGCGATGATTCTGCAGAAGCTTAAGAAGGCGGCGGAAGACTATCTGGGCGAGAAGGTCACTGAGGCGGTCATCACCGTGCCGGCTTACTTCAATGACGCGCAGCGGCAGGCTACTAAGGATGCCGGGCGGATCGCCGGACTCGACGTGAAGCGAATCATCAACGAGCCGACTGCGGCCGCGCTGGCTTACGGGCTCGACAAGGGTAAGGACGAAACGATCGCGGTGTATGACTTCGGCGGCGGGACTTTTGACATCTCAGTGCTCGAAGTGGGCGAAGGCGTGATCGAAGTGAAAGCCACCAACGGCGACACGCATCTGGGCGGCGACAACATCGATCAGCGGCTGGTGGATTGGCTGATTGACGAATTCAAGAAGGATGAAGGCCTTGATCTGCGCGGTAAGGGCAACGAGATGGCTTTGCAGCGTCTGCGGGACGCGGCGGAGCGCGCGAAGATCGAGCTTTCGACCACCATGGAGACCGAGATCAACCTGCCGTTCATCACGGCGGATGCTTCCGGGCCGAAGCACCTGGTCAAGAAGCTGACTCGGGCGAAGCTCGAAACCATGATCGAAGATATTCTGCAGCGGTCGGTGGGGCCGTCGAAGCAGTGCATGAAAGACGCCGGTATCGACAACAGCAAGATCAACGAAGTGGTGCTGGTCGGCGGACAGACGCGCATGCCGCGCATTCAGCAGATCGTAAAAGAACTGTTTGGGCGCGAAGGCCACAAGGGCGTGAACCCGGATGAAGTGGTGGCGATTGGCGCCGGCATCCAGGGCGGCGTGCTCAAGGGCGAGGTCAAAGACCTGCTGCTCCTGGACGTCACTCCTCTGACGTTGTCGATCGAAACGCTGGGCGGGGTGGCTACGCCTATGATTCCGCGGAACACTACGATTCCGACCAAGAAGACGGAGACGTTTTCTACGGCGGCCGACAGTCAGACCTCGGTGGAGGTGCATGTGCTGCAGGGCGAGCGTCCGCTGGCGGCGCAGAACCGCACGCTGGGCAAGTTCCATTTGACCGGGCTGCCGCCGGCGCCTCGGGGCATACCGCAGATCGAAGTGACGTTTGATATCGACGCTAACGGCATCCTGAACGTGACGGCGAAAGATATGGCCACGGGCAAGGATCAGAAGATCACGATCACCTCGTCTTCGGGCTTGTCGAAGGAAGAAGTCGAGCGCATGGCGAAGGAAGCTGACGCGCACTCGGCGGAAGACAAGAACCGTCGCGATGAGATCGAGGCGAAGAATCAGCTGGACTCGATGGTCTACAACATCGAGAAGATGCTGAAGGAGCATGGCGACAAGATCTCGGGCTCGGAGCGCGGGGATGTGGAGAATGCTTTGGCGGACGCTAAGAAGGCGATTGAAGGCGGGGACAAGGCGGCGATGGACTCGGCACGCGAGAAGCTGACGGCGGCGTCGCACAAACTGGCAGAGCAGATGTACAAGGCGACGCAGGCGACTCCTGGCGCGGCACCGGGTGCGAGCGGCGCGGGGCCGACTGATGGGCCTGGCGCAGCGCATGGCACGAACGGCGCAGGCCAGAAGAAAGACGAAGGCGTGATCGACGCCGAGTACGTGGACGTCGAAGACAAGAAGTAACGCTGTCAGCTTTCAGCCATCAGCCATCAGCCATCAGCGTGGCACGTCGGTGGGGGCGCGAATGCGCCCCCAATTTGCATCACATTTAAGAATTTGTCATCCGGACTAGGAAAGAGGGAAGCGAATTGAGATTTGAAGTCAATGGACAGTTGTTTTTTGTGAACTTCATCGCCGAAGAAGGACGCTGGTACTGCTTCGCGCCGACTGCGACGGGAGTGCAGCGGATTCCCGTGTCGATCGATGCCTCGCCATTTGAGGCGTTCACCGTGGCGGTGGATGAGCAGGAGAAGGAAGTGGTGAACTGAAATCGAGATCTCAGCTGTCAGTTCTCAGCTCTCAGCCTCGCAGGTGTGCGACACTCATATAGCGGAAACATCCAGGCGTCAGTTGCCTTGCAGGCTGGGACCTGACACCTGAGACCTGACACCTGAAACATGGCCACCCAAAGCAAAGACTATTACGGCGTTCTCGGGGTAAAGAAGTCGGCCTCCACCGACGACATCCGCAAGGCGTTCCGCAAACTTGCGCGCAAGTATCATCCTGACGTCAATCCTGGCGACAAAACGGCGGAAGAAAAGTTTAAGACTCTTTCCGAGGCCAACGACGTCCTCAGCGATGCCAAGAAGCGGAAGATTTACGACCAGCTCGGGTTCTACTCCGACAATATCGATCCGGCTACGGCGGAGGCCTATGCTCGCGGCGGCGGACAGCCTGGGGCCGGGCCCGGCGACTTTGGCGGCGGATTCCCGGGAGGACGCCATCCTGGTGGGCAAGGAAACGTCGATTTCGGCGGCTTTGACTTTTCGGATCTGTTCGAGGGCGCGCGCGCTGGCGGGCGCAAGACGTCGAGCAGCGGGAGCGGCGGATTCCGCGATATCTTCTCCAGCCTTTTCACGGGCGGCGGGCGCGGCGAGGCAGCCGATGAGGGCCCCGCACCGGGCAGCGACCTTGAGTATCAGGTCAACGTGCCGTTCTGGACGGCGATCCGCGGCGGGGTGATGAAGCTCAATATCGCCCGGCGCAATGTCTGCGGAAACTGCCACGGGAATGGCTTCACCGAAGCTCCCGGGCAATGTCCGCAGTGTCATGGCAAGGGGACGATTGAACAGACGGGCGGGCGGATGAAGTTCAACGTCACCTGCCCGCGATGCCATGGGACGGGGGAAAATATTTCGACCTGCCCGGTCTGCCATGGCGAAGGCAGCGTCGAGCGCACCGATCCGCTGGAGATCCGCATCAAGGCCGGAACCCGCGACGGACAACGGATTCGGATCGCGGGCAAAGGGAATGCCGGGCTGCGCGGAGGCGGGGTCGGCGACCTCTACGTCAGCATCCGCATCGGCGAGCACCCGCTCTTTCGGCGCGAAGGCGACGACATCCACATCACGGTGCCGGTGACGGCGGTGGAAGCGGCGCTGGGATCGAAGATCGAAGTGCCCACCATCGATGGCCGTAGCGTGCTGAAGATTCCTCCCGGGACGCAGTCGGGGCAGAAGCTGAGGCTGCGGGAAAAGGGCGTGCCGTCGGCTACTCAAGACGGTGTGCGCGGGGATGAGATCGTCGAAGTGAAAATTACGGTCCCTATGCCTCGCGACGAGAAGACTAAAGAACTGCTGCGGGAGTTGGCCAAGCTCAATCCTGAGGATCCGCGAGAAGAACTCTGGAGCAAAGTCTAACGCCCAAATCTTTGCCACAGGGAGCACAGAGGAACCCAGGGGAAATCATTAGCTCCGGAGGATGAATGGCGTCTGCACCCGTCGTTTCGATTCCGTCTTCTTTTAGGTCGTTGCCCTTGCGAATTGAGGGACTGGTCAAACGCTTCGGTGAGTTGACCGCGGTCAATGGCATTACGCTGGAGCTGAAGAGCGGGGAATGCCTGGGATTGCTCGGCCCGAATGGCGCCGGCAAGAGCACCCTGATTCGCAGCATAGTCGGCCGCGTCATTCCGGATGCGGGTACGGTCACGGTCTTCGGCGAGCGGGCCGACTCGGCTGGGGCGCGCATGGCTCTGGGATGGGTTCCGCAAGATCTGGCGCTCTACCCAAAGCTCACCTGCCGGGAAAACCTGGAATCATTTGGGCAATACCATGGGCTTCGGCGTGCGGACCTGAAAACGGCGGTGGCATGGTGCCTCGATTGGGCGGCGCTCACCGACCGCGCGCACGAACCGGTTAAGAATCTTTCGGGAGGAATGAAGCGGCGGCTGAACATGGCCGCCGGACTGATCCACCGTCCCAAAGTGATGTTGATGGACGAACCCACGGTTGGAGTGGATCCGCAAGCCCGCAACCGCATCTTTGAAATGATCGAGAGGCTGCACGGCGAGGGAATCTCCATGATTTATACAACCCACTACATGGAGGAAGCGGAGCGGCTCTGCGATCGCATCGCGATCATCGATCATGGGCGCATCATTGCGCTCGGAACCAAGGATGAATTGGTACAGAATGCTTTCGCTTCCCGCAGCGAGGTGCTGGCACGATTCGCGAAGGCGGACGACGGGGTGGCCGCCTGGGTAAAAGAGCGTGGAGGACTCTACGAAAACGGTACGGCACAGTTCACCATTGATCATGCGACTGAAATTGCCGGATTGCTCGAGGCGGCGGCCAAAGAGGGACATGAACTGGCAGACATCTCGCTGAGGAAACCCAACCTCGAATCCGTGTTCCTGCACTTGACCGGAAGGGAGTTACGCGATTGATTCTGCCCATTGTGCGCACCGGACTGATCGCCCTGCGACGCGACCGCGGGGCCCTGGCGCTGAGCTTCATCCTGCCAATCGGGTTCTTCAGCATCTTTGCCGTGATCTTCGGCGGGCAACATGACACGACGCCCAAAGTCAGCTTGCTGGTGGTCGATGAAGACCATAGCGCAGCGTCGCAAAGCTTGGTCCGGGGCCTGGAACGAGAAGGATCGCTTTCGGTAAAGAAAAGGCCGGCGCCGAAACAAGGCGCGGAGCAGCCGGACTACACGGCCGCAACCGCAGAAGCCGCGGTGAAAGCCGGAACTGCGCCGGTGGCTCTTGTCATCCCCCATGGCTTCGGAGAGAATCCAATTTCATTCGGCGCGCCCAATCAGAACCGGCCCACTATCCAATTGCTTAAAGACAGCAGCGATATGGTTGCGCCACAGGTAATCGCCGGGCTGCTCCAGAAAGTTGCGATGACCTCGATGCCGGACGTCATGGCGGAGCAGGGATCGAAGTACATGGACAAGTACGCCGGCGGGTTTACTCCGGAACAAAAGAAGAAAATCGACGCGGGGCTTGAAGAACTGCGTAAGCGGACAAGTGCGGACAGCGGCGGCCAAGACGCAGCGCCTGCCGATTCCAACCGCGGCATGCCGATTCCCGTGACCACCCGCGATGTGGTCGGCGAAAACAAGAACAATAAGATGGTGTCTTTCTACGCTGCGGCCGTTGGGGTGATGTTTCTGCTCTTCACCGCCAGCGGCGCGGGAGGGTCGCTCCTGGACGAAGCCGAAAGTGGAACGCTGGACCGGGTGCTGAGCTCGCGCGTGACCATGGGAACGCTGCTGGGCGGTAAGCTCTGCTACTGCGTGATGCTGGCGTTCTCCCAACTGGTCCTCATGTTTACCTGGGCATGGCTGGTTTTCAAAGTCGATTTCATGTCGCATATTCCCGGCTTTGTGGTCATGGGGCTGTCTACGGCCTTTGCGGTGGGAGCCTTCGGCATGCTGCTGGCCAGCATATGCAGCACGCGCGCGCAATTGGGTCCGCTCTCGACGCTGGTGATCCTGCTCATGTCCTCGATTGGAGGAAGTATGTTCCCGCGTTATTTCATGTCGGAAGCGATGCAGAAGGCGGGCTTGCTGACTATCAACGCCTGGGCAATCGACGGGTTCACGAAGGTCTTCTGGCGGGATGAGCCGGTTTCACACCTCTGGCCGCAGGTGCTGGTGCTGCTTTCGGTCGGCGTCGTGCTCTTTGCCATCGCTCGCAGGCTGGCCCGACGCTGGGAATATTCGTGAACCGGCTCTCCGCTTACTTCTTACTTGGATCGTCCGCCGGATTCACATAGTTAAATTGCAGCGGCGACATTCCATGGACCTGCACGACCACCTCTCCCGAGGCCATCGCATAGTGGTGCATGTCGGGATCGAGATACGCGAAGCTGCCCGCAGGGAAGGTCATCATCTTGGCCTCATCCCACTGGTCACCCATCCCGACCTTGAAGTCCCCTGTGATTACCGTCACATTTTCGCGTTTGGGATGCCAGTGCGGCGCAATCTTGTAGCCGTTGGGCATCTTGAGCCGGATGGTGTAATCGCCGGTACTCGCGGTTGGGTCGCCCTCCAGCACGGCTAGCTGCGCGCCGGGAGCAACGAACGGCGGTGGCGGTCCGTATTTGATCTGTTCCGGGGTGAACGCATTCTGATGATCCCCCGATTGAGCAAGCAATAAACCTGCACAAACACACAGAACTGCGAGCGCGACTGTCCTCATAGCTGGTGCCTCCTGGGAGTATTCGAGCTGAAAAGCCCCTGAGCGTTATACATCAAGTCGCGCTGCCCATTCCAGTCTCTTGCGATCGCTCGCGGGTTGGTGGAGAGCCGGGCGTCCCCGCCCGGCCTGGACCGGCGAGACGCCCGCCGCTCCACCGTCGCGGGTAACCCCGGCTCTTCGGCGGTAAAGTTTGTTTTCTCGCATTACCTCCGTACCCGCCCTCCTGGCAAAATTTTTTCGATTTTTCTCAGAAAATTCTTGCATCTGTGGAAATTTGCCGTAATCTCACTCTTGCGAACTAACTTCACCGAAATGCCTGGGAATCTCTGTTACCCGGGAGCCGCGAGAGCAAGTCAAGGGAGACGCGGTGGTGAGAGTGAGTCGCCCGAGGAGGAAGCCATAGAAATTGGCAACAGCTACCGCACCAGCTAACATCCCGCAGCCTGGCTTTAGTCCTGCCGTCGCTCCTCGGAAAAAGTCTATCCGCCTCACGCTTTGGCCCCTGGTCGCCGCGACCTTCTTTATGGTCTCGGGCGGAACCTATGGCACCGAAGACATCGTGCACGGCGCCGGCTATGGCAAAGCGATTCTCATCCTGCTTCTCACCCCGCTTCTCTGGAGCCTGCCGACCGCGTTCATGATTGGCGAGCTTTCGAGCGCGCTGCCCTTTGAAGGTGGCTACTACGCCTGGGTGCGCCGCGCCATGGGAAATTTCTGGGGATTTCAGGAAGCCTGGCTGTCGCTGATAGCGTCCATTTTCGATATGGCGATTTATCCTACGCTGTTTGTCGCGTACCTCACGCGCATGTTTCCCTGGTTCCAGGAGAACCATCGCGGCGTGGCCGTCGCGCTGGGCGTGGTGATCGTCTGCGCCGTCCTCAACATTATGGGGGTGAAGGTCGTCTCGACGACCTCGCTGTGGTTGTTCTTCGCCCTGTCGGCGCCGTTCGCGGCTATTTTTGTGCTGGCGCCGTTCAAGATTCACGCGCTGGCGAACGCCGTGACCAAGCCGACCACCTCGAACGTTGACATTCTCGGTGGGCTGCTCATCTGCATGTGGAATTACATGGGATGGGACAACGCCTCCACCATTGCCACCGAAGTGGAGCGTCCGCAGCGAACCTATCCCCGCGCCATGCTGGTCGCGGTGGCTATCGTCTGCATTACTTACGTGCTTCCGTTTGCCGCCATGTGGATCACCGGCCTTCCGGCCAGCGCCTGGGAAACCGGCGCTTGGGCCGACGTCGCCCAGTTAATGGGTGGGCCGGTGCTTCGGATCGCGCTGGTGGCGGGTGGCATGATGAGCGGCTTCGGCATGTTCAATGCGCTGGTCATGAGCTACTCGCGGCTGCCGCTGGCCATGGCTCAGGATGGCATGCTGCCGAAAGTTTTTGGCAAGCTGCATCCGAAATCGCGCGCGCCGTGGGTTGCGATTCTGGCGCTGGCGATTGGCTGGGGTCTCGCTTTGAATCTTGGCTTCGAACGGCTGGTCACGCTCGACATCATGATTTACGGCGCGAGCCTGGCGCTGGAGTTTGTCGCTTTGATCTTCCTGCGCGTTCGCGAGCCGGAATTGAAGCGGCCGTTCCGCGTGCCGGGCGGGCTGTTTGGGGCAATTGCGGTGGGCATTCCTCCAGTTCTGCTGCTGGGATTTGCCATCATCCGCAGCGAGCACGAAGTTGTGCTGGGCATGAGCTCGCTTTTGTTTGGACTGATCGTGATCGGCGGGGGCGTAGTCGTTTACCTCATCAATCATGCGCTTAAGCCGGCGGGCTGGGCTGCCCCGGAGCCGAAACCAGAGATGGCGGCCTAGCTGCAATTTGACGCGAATGGCGGGATGACGAGAGTTGTCCCGCTTTTCTTTGCTCCCGGTGCTACATTAGTCTCAGCATGAGCATCCAGAGCGCTTATCGGAGAATGCCGGGCTACCTCGCGATACCTCAGGCTCTTCTGGTTTCCGCCGTCGCGGCCCTCGCGCTCGCAATTCTTGGCGAAGCGCTACTAGATTCCCTCCTTGAGAAGTTGCTCCATCGGCCGAGCGATCTCGGCCTTGCACTTCTTGTCTGGTTCTGTGCGGCACCAAGCATTGCAATTCTTGGCTTCGTATTTTGCTTCTCGATCCTAGTCAACTGGCATCACGCCGCCTCTTGGCGGGCTCCGACGTTCGCGTTTGCGCTCAGCTCTATTTTGGTTTGGGTGTGGGCTCGTGATTTCGGTGGAATCGGCTTTGCATGGTACGTACCGGGAACCATCGCTTGGCTTGTCAGCTGTTGGTTCTTACATCGAAAATCGATTTCTCACTCTGAACATGTCCTCCAAGCGTAAATCCAAGGGCGCGTACATGATCTCGGCGGTGGCCGAGATGTATGAGATTCATCCGCAGACTTTGCGCCTCTACGAACGCGAAGGACTGCTGAAGCCGAGCCGCACCGAAGGCAACACCCGGCTCTATACGGATGAAGATTTGCAGCGGCTCGAGTTCATCCTGTCGCTGGCGCGCGACCTGGGCGTCAACATCAGCGGCATTGCCATCATTCTTCAAATGCGCGAGCGCATGGAAGAAATGCAGCGGCAGATCCAGGAGTTCGTGCAGTACATCCAGCACGAGGTGCTGACGCGGGCCTCAGCTGCCGCCGATCCGTCCAGGGGCGCGATCGTGCCACTTCGGCGAAACCTCGTTCCAACTGTGGATTCGTCTCGCCGAAAAGATTCCTCAAAGTAGTTACGGGCGGCGGCCGAGCTGCGCTCAGCCTGGACGGGCGAGGGCGCCCGTCCCCACACGAGCCACATGAGCGGGATAGAGCAACGTGAATCCGCTCTAAGCCCCTACTTTTCGCGCTGGAAGCGGTAGCGACCGCCTCTGTCTTTTGCCACCTGCTCCGCCACTTTCAAGAACGCTCTTCCCGCGTGCGACAACGCGGATTCCTGCCGATACACCAGGCGCAGCTTGCGCTGAAAATGCAGATCGCGCACCGGAACACGCACCAGGTCTCCGCGGCTGATCTCGCTTTCCACGCTAATCTCGGGCACCAGCGCCACCCCGTTCCCCATGCACACGAAACGCTTGATGGCTTGCAGCGTGGGCAGTTCCACGTCCATGTGTAGCGGAGTTTTGTGGCGGTGGAACGCTTCGATCACTTTATCGCGATAAGGAGACGCAACGATGTGGGCTACGAACGACTCCGCGCCCAGTTGCCGAACGCTGACTTCCGCCGCCGAGGCCAGCGGATGCCCCGGAGGAACGACCAAGACCAACTCGTCCAGATAAACCACCGCCGAGCGCAACTGCGGCTCCTGCGGATCGTAAGAAAGTACTCCGAGTTCCACATTGTGCTTGAGCAGGTCGTCGGGAATGTGACTGCCCAACGAACGCCGCACCGTGATCTTGATCATGGGATGCAGGCGGCGAAACTCGCCCAGTACCGGCAACAGGTAGAGCGCGGTAAATTCATTGGCGGCGATCGCCAGCTGGCCCTTCTGTAACTCGCGCATCTCCACCAGCGCCGTCTGTGCGTCCTGGCGCAGGTTGAGCAACTTCTCGGCGTATTCCTGCAAAACGCGTCCCGCGTCGGTGAGCACGCCCTCGCGCGAAGAACGGTCGAACAGGGGCTCGCCGATCTCCAGTTCGAGTTTCCGGATGGTCTGGCTGACCGCCGATTGCGTGCGGAACAGCTTCTCGGCTGCCCGCGAGAAGCGGCGCTCGCGTGCCACGGTGAGGAAGACTTCCAGTTGCGACAGGTCCATGGGATCAGGTCTCAGCTCTCAGGTGTCAGGTCTCAGGTTTCAGGTTCATCGCTGAGTTCAAATACAGAGGTCCTTCGCTTCGCTCAGGATGACACACACAGAATTCAGGCTGCGAAATTACGGGGCACAACACTATGCACAACACTATTGCCATCCAGCTTGGTTATCAAAGAGTCTAGTTATCAAACATATGTACTTCATAAGTTCAGCTAATAATATAACTATTGTTAATGATTCTGTAAATATAATAATCTTTTCTTCACTCCGATCCGCCGCTAGAGTAGACAAACAATCTTTAAGTTTCCGGAGGTACGGAATCCATGGATCGGCCGCGCATCACCATCTTCGACACTACGCTTCGTGACGGCGAGCAGTCGCCGGGCTGCAGCATGAATGTGCAGGAAAAGCTGCGCCTGGCACAGCAACTCGACCGCCTCGGCGTGGACGTGATCGAGGCCGGGTTCCCCATCGCCTCCGATGGCGACTTCGAAGCGGTGCAACGCATCGCGGCCTCCGTGCGGCGTCCCATCATCGCGGGCCTGGCTCGCGCTTGTAGCGGCGACGTGGACCGCGCCTGGCAGGCGTTGCAGGGAGCCGCGCACCCGCGCATCCACGTTTTTCTGGCAACCTCCGACATTCATCTGAAATACAAGTTGCGTATCACGAGTGAGCGGTGCCTGGAGCAGGCGCGGGACGCGGTTAGGCACGCTAAGTCTCTCTGCGCCGACGTTGAATTCTCGCCCGAAGATGCCACACGCACCGACATTCCGTTTCTCTGCGAGGTGGTCGAGGCCGTGATCGCGGCGGGCGCAACCACTGTCAACATTCCCGATACTGTCGGTTACACCATGCCGGAGGAATACGGCCAACTCATCCGGGCGTTGTATGAGAATGTGGCCGGCATCGATAAAGCAACGATCTCCACGCACTGCCACAACGACCTCGGCCTGGCGGTCGCGAACTCGCTTGCGGGAGTGCAGAACGGTGCGCGCCAGGTGGAGTGCACCATCAACGGCATCGGCGAGCGCGCCGGCAATGCGTCTCTCGAAGAAATCGTCATGGCTATGCGGGTGCGCCCCGACCGCTATGCTTTCGAAACCGGCGTCGCCAGCGAGCAGCTCTATTCTTCCAGCCAGATGTTGGCGGAGATCACCCGGGTCCCGGTGCAGCCCAACAAAGCCATCACCGGGCGCAACGCGTTTGCGCACGAGGCCGGAATTCACCAGGATGGCATGCTCAAGAACCCGCTGACCTACGAAATCATGACGCCGCAGTCGGTGGGCGTACCCGATTCTCGGCTGGTGCTGGGCAAGCACTCCGGCCGCCACGCTCTGGCTTTGCGCTGCGAACAACTGGGACACCAGTTTGAGCGCCGCGAACTCGATGAGGTCTATCGCAGGTTTGTAGTTCTTGCCGACCGCATCAAAAAGGTTCAGGACAGCCATTTGCTCGAACTGATCCAAGATGTTACAAGCGGCGACGTCAGCAGAGGCAACGTCAGCAAGAGCGAGGTCACGGGCAGCCAGGGCAAGAAGTTTCCGCCCGCCGCAGCCGCCTTACCTCTCCCCCGCGCGGTCTCCGCTGCCGCCAATTCCAATGAGGCGCATCCGGCTCACGCATCCAACACCGGCCAGGCGACGATGTTGATCCCGTTCACCGATCATCACAGCGAGCAGGAAGACTATCTCTGGGGTGTGTAACAACCGCGCGTATTGATAATCAGAGACTCCCCAAATGGGCTAGCACTGCGGCCGATCGTGATGTATCCTGTTGAAAATCCCTCAACGAACCGAGGATCCCATGCAGCTCCGTATCACTTCCCTACCCGGAGACGGAATAGGACCTGAGGTCACATCCCAAGCCATTTGTGTTCTGGAAGAAGTGGTCAGCGGATTTGGCCACGATCTCGAACTCGACGAAAAAGAAATCGGCGGCGTCGCTCTGGAAAAGTTCCGTAATCCCTTGCCAGACGCCACCGTTCAGGCCTGCCTGGCCTCACAGGCTGTGCTGCTCGGAGCTGTCGGCAGCCCAGCCTTCGATCAGAATCCTCGTGAGCTTCGCCCTGAAGCTGGACTGTTGCGCCTCCGCCAGGAACTCGGAGCTTTCGCCAATCTCCGTCCCGCTGTCTTTTATCCGTCGCTGGCTGCCTGCTCGCCTCTGCGCGAAGAAATCGTCAAAGGAACCGACATCCTCATCGTGCGCGAACTGCTCGGCGGATTGTATTTCGGCCAGCCTCGCTCCATTGAAGGTGAAGGCGAGGGCGCCCCCGGCGCGCGCCAGGCGATCAACACCATGCGCTACAGCGAGCCGGAGGTCGAGCGCATCGCCCGCGTTGCATTTCAGCTCGCTCGCAGCCGCCGCCGGCGCGTGCTCTCGGTCGACAAGTCGAATGTTCTGGAGTGCTCGCGTCTTTGGCGCGAGGTCGTCACTCGCATCGGCCGCGATTTTTCCGATGTCCAGCTCTCCCACCAGTACGTGGACTCCGCCGCCATGATGCTGGTTCTCAAGCCCACCGAATTCGACGTCATCCTCACCGAAAACATGTTCGGCGACATCCTGTCCGATCTAGCGGGCGGAGTCGTGGGATCGCTCGGCCTGCTTGCTTCGGCCAGCATCGGAGGGCCGGTCGGTCTCTACGAACCTGTGCACGGATCGGCTCCCGACATCGCAGGTAAGGGTGTCGCCAATCCGTTAGGCGCCATCCTATCGGTCGCCCTGATGCTGCGTCATACTTTTCATCTGCCCAGAGAAGCGGAGTGCGTAGAGGCTGGCGTCATCGCAATCCTGATGGGAGGCTTTCGCACCCGCGATCTGGCGCGCCGCGGGGAGCGCACCGTCTCCACTGAAGAAATGGGCGCCCAGATCGCCGAATTCGTGCGCTTGGCCGCAAACGCCAATAATCGAGCCGCCTCTTAGCAGGTGTGGAAGAGGGGCCCCGCTTGGACTGGGCAAAGCCCCGTCCCCACACGAGCGCCCACGAGCGATTGATTGACTTTACAACTTTCCCGGAGAGGGCACCGCGTCCGCTGCGTACTCCCCTGTCATCGCATTCCAGCGGATGCGCAAAACTTCCACAAACATTCGCAATCCGTCCCGGAAAGGATGCAGCCGCGTCCCCTCGCTGTGCGCCCACAGCACCGGGACCTCTTCCACCCGCAGGCCCGCGCGCCGGGCCAGAAACAGAATTTCCGGATCGAATCCCCAGCGTTCAATTTTCTGCAACGGAAAGATGCGCTGCGCGGCGTCTCGCCGAAAAGCTTTGAATCCGCATTGCGTGTCCGCGAAACGTAAACCCAGAAACACCCGCAGCACGAGATTGAAGATTCGTCCAAACGCCTGCCGGTACAGCGGCTGCCGCTCGGTCTGCAGTTCCACCAGCAGCCAGCGCGACCCAATCGCGATGTCGGCGCCCTGGCCGATCGCGTCGAACAGCTTCTGCGCCTCCGTGATCGGTGAGGAAAGATCGGCATCCGTGAACAGGCAAATGTCGCCGCGCGCATGCAGCATTCCGTTGCGCACGCTGTAACCCTTGCCGCGGTTCCCGGGATTCTCCACCAGCAGAATCTGCGGATGCAACTTGCCGTATTCGCGCACGATTTGTGCCGTATCGTCACTCGAACCGTCGTTCACCACCAGAATTTCCGCGTCCCAGTTTTGTTCCTGCACATGCCGGAGAAGCGCATGCAGCGTAGGCCGGATGCGTACGCTTTCGTTATAGGCGGGAATGACGAAACTGTAGGTCAATAGGTGATCGGGTGATCGGGTCATCGGGTGATCGGGCCATCTAAATTCAAATGCCAGAGCTTTTTGACTTTCAATCACCCGATCACCCGATGGCCAGATGACCCGATGACTCACGCTACCTGGCGGCGCTTGTCGAGCATGGCGAAAAACTCCGCGACCAACTCCTCGTCCCAGAATCCGCTTTGGGCCTCGGCACGCATGGTCGCGGCCGCCTGCTCGTGGCCGAGCGCCGGCTTATATGGACGCGCCGTGCGCAGCGCATCGTAGATGTCCACCACCTGCAGGATGCGCGGCAAAAGCGGGATCTCGCCCGCCCGCAGCCCATCGGGATAACCGCTGCCGTCGGAATGCTCGTGATGGTAGCGGATGATCGGAAGCACCAGCCGCAGCGACTTCAGCGGACGGCAAATCGTCTCGCCCGCCACCGGATGCTTCTTCATGATCTCCCACTCCGCCGGCGTCAGATCGCTTCCCTTCTTCAGGATTTCATCCGGCACCGCGATCTTTCCCAGGTCGTGCAGGTAGCCGCCCCGCCCCAGGGCCACAATGGATTCTTCATCCACTCCGAGAAAGCGCCCCAGATCCGCGGCATCCCTCGCCAAGCGCTCACAGTGGCCTTCGGTGTAAGGGTCGCGCGCCTCCACGGCCAGCCCCAGCGTGCACAGCACCGAATCCGCCGTCTCCAGTTCGTCGGTGAATTCCTTCAACTTCAGCAGCGAACCCACACGCGCAAACAATTCCTCGGGACTGATTGGCTTGGTCAGAAAATCGTCGGCGCCCGCTTCAATTCCCTCCAGGCGGTCTTCGCGATCGCTCAGGCCGGTAATCATGACGATCGGGATCAGCCGCGTCTTGGCATCCCCTTTAAGTTCTCGGCATAGTTCGTAGCCCGACTTGCCGGGCATGACCACGTCGAGCAAAATCAGATCCGGAGGCTCGCGCCGGATTTCCGCCTCCGCCGCAGCCGCGTTCTGCACCACAACCGTGGGATAGCCGCGCCTCGCCAGCATCTCCTTCAGCAGCGCCGCGATCACCGCATTGTCGTCGACCACCAGAATCGACTGCTTCCGGCGCCCTGCCAGCAAATCACCCATACCCGCATAAGAGTTCGAGTGCGGAGAAAAAGTTGTCCGGCGCTGTCGTGGCGGAAGACTCATCACTTCACTTCGCTTTACGGCCGATAGTGCGCTTGCCGTGATCTTAGTCTCCCACAGCCCCGGAAACTGCGCCACTCGCCCCGGCAGTCGGTAGTCAAGGCAGTCAACCCCGCTGGAAAACCGAACATTTTCCCTGTTCAAACGTCATTGCGGCGATTTCCACGCCCGTGCCACTCTTCCATCATTATGATGCGGAAACTCTTAATGATTTGCGTCCTGATGTGCTTGCCGTGGGGCGAATGCGCGGCCGTTCCGAAACCGCACGTGATTACTTTTGGAAAATGGATCTCCGCCAAGTGGCCCAACGCCACCGGGCAGAAGCTGCTCGATTTGAAAGTGCGTCCGTTGTTTGTGGACACGCGGCTCAAGGAATACACCACCGGAATTCCGCATGAGCTGACCGACCGCCTGTTTGTGGTCCGTCGCGCTTTCCGCGTGAACGATGCGCTGCCGACTGAAAAACCTAATTCCGACGCGACGCACTGGCAGTGGCAACGGGGCGGCTGGCTGCTCGTCGACCGCCTCACCGGACGAGTCTCCCAGCTCAACCTGCCCGAGTTCGATCCCTTCTATTCGACGGCCAGTTGGTATCGCGACTACATCGCCTATTGCGGCGTCTCCGAGGACGGCAAGAAACTGTACTCGGTCGTGGCCCAGGTAGGACGCCGCAAGCCCATCCTGAAAAAAGACGCCGGCGAACCCGCGGGAGCCGACGATCCCGACTCGGAGTGCCCGCCCCCCGTCTGGGAGCGCACCCCTATGCGCGTCACCTTTCAGCCCGGCGACAAGCAGAAGCTCGTCTTCTCCATCCGAGGGCGCGTTGTCGACGTGGTCAACGACACCGAAGAGCCGGAAGAATATCCGCAGCCCAAGGCGAACGGCTTCCCAAAAAGGCCGCTTAACTGAAAGCTGATAACTGACGGCTGAAAATCAATCTCCCGCAGCCTCGACCGCGGGAAGCTCTTCCGCCGCGGCCCGGGTCGAGATCTTCGCGCTCGTCACGAGCACCACAGAAGCCACGATGATCGCGCTCCCCATCGCGATATAGCGGTCGATGCGCTCGTGCAGAACCAGCCATCCCAGAAACACCGCGACCACGGGATTGACGTAGGCGTAGGTGGAAACCTTCGAGGTCGGAACGTGCTGCAGCAACCAGATGTAGGCGGTGTAGCCGATCCAGGAACCGCATATCACCAGGTACAGAATCGCGGCCACTCCGCGGAAGGTCCACGTCGCGTTGGAAGGTTTCTCGACGAGCAGCGCAAAAATCAAATTCCCGATGCCCGCGAAGACCACCTGCCACGCCGTGGCGCTGAAGGGATCGGCAGCCGCGGTTTGCCACTTTTTTGAGAGCACTGAACCGAGCGCCCAACTGAACGATCCGAGCTGCAACGCGAGCGACCACCAGAGTTCGCGATGGCCGAGGGCGGTGTTGTGCCAAAGATCGGGCCAGATGAGCACAACCACTCCGGCGATTCCTATGGCCAGGCCGATCTTGCCGCGCCGCGCGATGTGATGGTCGCCCAGCAGCAGGCTGTCGAGCACCAGAAACCAGAGCGGCGTAACCGCAATCAGCAGGGCCGCCAGGCCAGTGGGAACGATTTGCTCCGCGTACGAAAGCGTGAGATTGCCGCCCACCAATAGCAGAATGCCGACCGCCGCCAGATGGCCGAGCTGGCGCGCCGAAAAACGAATGCGGCGTCCGGTCAGGGCACAGTAAGCGAGCATAACCGTGCCCGCGGTCAAAAAGCGCGCGGCGCACATAACGGCCGGAGGAATGTGCTCCACCGCGATGCCGATGCCGAGATAAGTCGATCCCCAGAAGACATAGACCAGCCCGAAGGCAACAATGATCTTCCATCGACTCGCGGGCGCAGTGCTCATGGGAGTGGCAGGAAAAATTCAGAATAGCAGAGCGAGCGTAAGAAATCGGGCCATCGGGCGATCGAACGCGACGCTAGGCGGACGACCACATCCCCATCTCGGCGAGAATCTTGCTGGCCGCTTCAGCGCCGGAGCGAACGCAGTCGGGGACGCCGATGCCGTTATAACCGTTGCCCGCGAGCGCCAGGCTGGGAAGTTTCTGGCGGAGTGCTTCGATGCGCTGCAAGCGTTCAAGGTGACCGACCGAATACTGCGCCATGGCAGACTTCCATTTGTAGACGCGCGCAAACAGAGGTTCGGCATTGAGCGCGATGATCTGCCGCAGTTCGTGGCGAACGATTTCGAGAATTTCTTCTTCGCTTGCTTGCAGGATCTGCTCGTCGCGTGCGCCGCCGAGAAAGCAGCGGACGAGGGCACGATTTTCCGGTGCGCGGTGAGGAAACTTGTTGTGGACGAAGGTGGCCGCGAGCATACGGCGGCCCTCGCTGCGGGGCACCAGAAATCCGAAGCCCGGTGGAAGCGAGCGGCGCACTTTTTCGTCGTAACCGAGCGTGACGGTCACCGAAGAGCTGTACTGAATCTCGCCCAGTTCGCGGGAGAGGTTCTCATCCGCAGCTTGCAGCACGGCGGCAGCGGCATGGGTTGGAGTCGCGATGATCACGGCGTCGAATTGGTCGGTCTGGTATCCGGCGGAAACAGTCCAGGCGTCCTCCTGTCGAATCACTAACTGCACGAGCGAAGACGTCTTTAGCGAGTTCGCATCCAGACGCGCGACCAGGGCATCGACCATCTGCTGCATGCCGTCTTTGAGCGAACTGAAGAGCGGCCGCGCTGGGGCCTTCGCCGCTGCGCCCATCTTCTTGCGGGCTGCGAGCATGGCGCGGCCGAGGCTGCCGTGTTTCGATTCCATGTCCGCGAAGCGAGGCAACACGGCGCGCACGCTCAACTGCGAAGCTTCGCCGCCGTAAACTCCGGAGAGCAGCGGGTCGGCGAGCAGGTCGACCATTTCGGAACCGTAGTGGCGTTCGACCATCTCGGCAACGGTTTCGTCCTCGGAGGCTTTGTGCGGCGGATGAAACCATTCGGCAGCCATGCGCATTTTTGTGCGCAAAGAAAAAAGCGGTGAGAACACGGTGGGCATGATCTTGGTGGGCACCATGAACATGAGCCCGTCGGGCATCACCACCAGCTTGCCCTTGGCTACGATGTAGGTCTTGCGCTCAGAGTCGTTCGAGCCGATGAGTTGATCGCCCAACCCGATCTTGCGGCAGAGGTCGGCAGCCCAGGGCTTCTCGGTGAGAAATGAATCGGGCCCGGCTTCAACCAGACAGCCGTCGACGCGGTCGGTGACGAGCACACCACCCAGCCGCGGGCTGGACTCGAATAAAACATACGCGACGGGCGTGCCGGACCGGCGCTTTTCTTCGAGCGTGTACGCGGCCGAGAGGCCGGAGATTCCGCCGCCGATGATGGCTATGCGTTTCATGGAAATCAGCTCTTCGCTCTTCGCTTTTCGCTCTTCGCTACAGCCCCAGCGCCCTCATGCGGCTGCTTACTACTTCCGCCAGGGCTGCTGTTAATGTCTTTGAGCCGTTCAACGACTCGGCTCGCCATAGGCGCGTGCCTTCTTTTTCTGCGAACTGTTTGAAGGCTATATCGATATCGTAGAGCACTTCGACGTGATCGCACAGAAATCCGATGGGATGCAGGAAGACACCGCGATGGCCTTTGGCTTTCAGATTCCTGATCGTCTCTTCTACTGTGGGACCGATCCACTGGCCGCCTGACATGCCCTGGCTCTGGAAGGCGAAGGTCCAGTCTTCGCCTGTGAGGCCCGCTTCTTTGGCTACTAATGCGGCTGTTTCCTTGGATTGCCTTTCGTAAGGATCGCCTTCCGTAATCGTGCGCTGCGGCACACTGTGCGCGGTGAAGATCACGGGGAGCTCTGCTCCGTTTTCGGCGCTGGCTTTTCCCCAGCCTGCGCGCAGTCTTTCGGCGAAGGCTCTTACCAGCAGAGGTTGATCGTGCCACTCCTCGACGAAGTCCATTTCGAAAGGAAGATTTCCGTCAGCGCTCACGGCGCTGCGGTAGAGGCCGACGCTGGTGCGCGAGTTCTGCGGCGCGAGGCAGATGGCGATGACGCGCTTGTATCCCTTGCTCGCAATGGCCTTCACCGCATCGGCGATGAAG
>JBEKWL010000056.1:0-19716 GCA_049513095.1 Terriglobales bacterium | reverse complement strand
AGTGGTGAGCGCGGAAGGAATCGAACCTTCAACCTACTGATTAAGAGTCAGTTGCTCTGCCAATTGAGCTACGCGCCCACTGCGAACGGCTAGGTGAGGACAAAACTGAATTATAGCATCCGCTTTGCGCCGTCCTGTGCACGGCTGAGGCTCAGCTTTGCGCGTCGCTCACCTCGTGACGGAAGCCAGTTTCTCGAGCATCCACATGTAGTCTGTGATCCCGGCCTGATTGCCGGGTAATCCTCAGCGGGGCATGGAAAGCAAAGAGCAAAGCGCAGCGCCGGGGTCGCCTGCAGGTTCTCATTGTTCGAGAACGCATTCGGATTTCCGCAATGACTTTAATCCCTACCGCGGCAGCGGGCCGGGCATGCTGGCGAGCGCGTATCCCATGACCGCCATGGCAGCGGCGTTTTCGCGCAGATCCTGCGGATCGACTTTGTCGAGCGTATCGGCGGCGCTGTGGTGATAGTCGAAATATTTGCGGCCGTCCTGGATGATGCCTATGCCGGGCACGCCAGCTTCCACCAGTGGATCAATGTCGGAGCCGGGACTGTGTTCCGTGGAGCGGAAAACAGTCGAGCCGACGGGCCGCAGGATATCGCGCAGCGGCTGCAAGGCGGCAAGGGCGGCGGGCGGCATCTTCATATAGAAGCCGAGGGGGTGGCCGGCTCCAGAGTCGCTCTCGATGGCGGCGATATGGTTCGGAAATTCCGCGGCGTGAGTTTTGGCATAGGCCTCGTGTCCGCCGCCTCCATTTTCCTCGTCCATCCAGGCGATGACGCGCAGCGTGCGGCGGGGGCGGATATGCAGGCGCTGGAGCAGTTCGGCGGTGGCCATGGAGATGACCACCCCCGCGCCGTCGTCGATGGCGCCGCGACCGAGGTCCCAAGAGTCGAGATGGCCGGAGACAACGACGATCTGTTCGGGATGCTCGCTGCCCTTGAGGTCGGCGACGACGTTGTAGCCGGTGGCGTCAGGAAGATTTTGCGGCGTGAGCGTGAGATGCATGCGAACGGGGCCCTGGGCGGCGAGGTGTTCGACCAGGTCGGCATCTTCGGCGGCAAGAGCGGCGGCTGGAATTCCGGCGGGAACGCTGTAACCGGTGTGCGGCAGGCGACAGTCGGCGCCTCCGACGGAACGGACAAGAGAGGCGGCGGCGCCAAGTTCAGCCGCCGCTTTGGCGCCGTGTCCGCGATAGCCAACGGCTTCGCCGTAAGCCTCGAATGCCATGCCGGCGAGGGCTTTGCGCTCGTCAAAGGGGACGTTGAAGAGGACAATTTTGCCGGCAACTTTTTGCCGGCCGAGAGCGGTGAGTTCTTCGAAGTTGTGGACGACGACGACCTCCGCCGTGATGCCTTCGGCGGGAGTCGCAGAGCTGCCGCTGATGGTGGTGAGAACAATTCGCTGCGTTGTCTCCGGCACCTGGCCGGGATATTCCACGAGCTGCGCTTTTTCCTCACCGCGAATCCAGTGCGAGACTTGCGCGGGCTCAAGGTGAACATCCAGGCCGAGGCTGCGCATCTCGGCGGCGACGTATTCGACGGCAGCCTGCGCTTGCGGCGATCCGGCGGGGCGCGGGCCGATGTTCTCGGTCAAGTGCTCGAGCTGATGCCAGGCATAGTCGCTGGTGAGAGCGGCATCGCGCACCGCTTGCAACTGGTCCCGCAGTTCTTTGGAAAAAGCAGGTGCGGGCGGAGCGGCCTGCCTTTGGGGCAGCGCAGTCTGGGACCACGCGGCAAAGCTGGCGGAGAGCAGGAGAGCGGAGAGGGGAGTCAGGGTTCTCAAGTTGAGCGTTCTCCTTGCGGCAGTTCTCATTCTCAGTGCACTCTTCTTTCGCGCCGGTTCATGGCTGGGAAACCGCGAGTGTACAGCAGCGCGAGAAACAAAAAAAGCGGCCCCTTTCGGGGCCACCCTTTTCAAAGAGGCTAAGTGGCGGGAATCAGAGGAAACTCAGTTTGGACGCCGCTCCGGGGACGGGAACGGACAGAGTGAGATGTCGAGAACATCGAGAGTGAAGTTGTTCCAAAGGTGCGGCCTCTTCAATTCCATGTAGATGAGCATTTGCCGAACCAAAATGGTAAGTGGGGGCGCGGCCGTGTCCCATTTTGGAAACCTATTCAAAATCAAGATCTTAGGGTGAATCACTTAGGCGCATGCCCGGCGTCGGGATCACCAAGCAATGTGATGCCAGGTGCATAAAGCTGCACTTTGGCAGAAGGTAAGGTGGGAGTTCTACATAGCCTCTTCTCCAAATAGCAAAACCCCCTCGAAAGGGGGCTTGGCACAAAGCGTAGAGGTTTCTAGCTGTCGCCGGCCACGGTGCGCACCTTTCCGGGCAGGAAGTGGTAGGGTGGCCAGGGACCGGTCACGAACAGCTTGCAATCCTTGAATTGCTTAGCGGCCGCGCTGTAACGGTTCTGGTACTTTTCGATCGACTTGGTATCGATGAGGTGAGCGATGTCGAGCAACATTCCGTCGGCACTGACTTTCTTGCAGCTGATTTCTTCCTCGAGGGGGTTGAAGAGCTTGTGTACTTGGACGGAGAGGGCGCGGGCTTTGGTCTGGCGCTCGCGCTCGCGGGACGCCTTTTCGCGGAGCTTGATAAGGTACTCGCGGCCAACGGTGTCGGGCAGGACAATCTCTTCCATGGCGCCGCGGAGAGAACCGTCGCGCACCACCAGCTTGATGCGCATCTCCGACTTGCCACGCAGCCGGGCCACGCTCTCACAGAAAGTGCGGCGGTTGGCGCGGACGGCCTGGCGGATGGCATCCTCGGTGTCGAAAATCGTTCCGAAGCGGAAGGGCAAGACGGTGGCGGTGCGGAAGCTCTGGCTCACCACGCGGGCGTGCTCAAGCACCGACTTTTCGTCGAGTTTGGAGGAGGCGCGGTCAAATTCACTGACGATCACCGCGAATTCTCCACTCGGGTAGCTCATGACGGGAGCGGAGTTCACACCCTGAATTCCATCCAGAACAAAAGGACGACGGGCGCGAACACCGTTAAGGGTCTGGTGTTCAGTAAGGCAGTACGCGTACCACGACATGCATTCTCTCCGAATTGCACCGGGGCTTGGGCACCCCTTTAGATTTTTCCACTAGGGCTGCGTTTCTACCTGGAAGTTTTGGTTTTGTTGGGACAGATGAACGCGGAATGCTGCGTCCAACCTTTCATACTACTTCGGGTCCGTGCTATTTGCAACCTTTCTTGCGAAGACTGCATCGCGAATTTGTCTCAATTTGCTACGATGATCATGCGGTGGGCAGAACACTGTCGAAAAAAATTATTCACTCCCCGTCAGTGGCCAAAGAAATTGTGGGAGGACTACTTCATTTGCAATAGCCTCGCGGCTCCGGTGCCAGTGATCCCGGACGTCAGTCTTTCTGTTGCTTTTGGGCAGCCGCGCGGTCCTGCAGAGCGATCGTGACCGCGCGCAGCATATCGCCGGCGGGAGCGGGCTTGCCGGTCCAGATTTCAAACTGCCGGGCGGCCTGTTGCACAAACATTTCAACTCCGGGGATGACGTCGATTCCCTTGGCGCGCGCCACCTGCAGCAGGTGGGTCTCGACCGGGTCGTACACCATGTCGAAGACGACGCGGGCCTGAATCTCATCGTTCTTGAGCGGGCAGTCGCGCGTGTTTCCCATTCCAACCGGAGTGGCGTTAATGATGACGTCGAAGGCGATCTTGCGAACGTCGGCGCGTTTGATGGTGCGCGCTTTGGCCTGGCGGGCGAGCTTCTGACCCTTCGCGGAACTCCGATTCAATATCCACACTTCGGCGCCGCGCTCCTTCAGACCGAAGACCGCAGCCCGCGCCGCGCCTCCGGCCCCGAGCACGAGAACTTTCGCGTTCTCGATGGAGAGGCGCTGCTCCAGCGGACGAACCACACCGGCAACATCGGTATTGAAACCGTAAAGTTTGCCATCCTGTCCGCGAACGACGGTATTGCAGGCGCCAATCTTGGCCGTGTGCGCGTCGCTGTTGTCGAGATATGGAAGCATGGACTGCTTGTACGGCATAGTGACGCTGAGGCCGTGCAGCGGAATCTCGCGCGCGCAATAGATCAGTTCCTTGAGCGTTTTAGCGTGGAGAGGAAGATAAACGCCGTTCACGTTTTCGCGGCGCAGCGCCGTGTTCATGATGACCGGCGAGAGCGAATGCTCGATGGGATCGCCGGCGACTCCATAGACGCGAGTGGCGGCGTCGACTTGATCGATGCGATAGATGCTGCGCAGGTCCCGCGCACTGATCTGACCGGGTGCGGTTTTCAGACCGGCATTGGCATCGACCGCGCCGAAGGTGAACACGCTGCCGGCGCGCACGCTGAGCACGCGGCTGATGACTCCTTGCTCTCCCATGCACAAGCCGATCAGCGCATGCTTGCCGCTCTGCGTCTGCAGAAACTTCATCATGGCCACGTTGTCGGAAAGCGTGGTGGCGGTGCCGACGACCTTGTAGAAGTCGGCTGGAATCTTCAGCATTTTCCCGAGCGTCTCATCGAGATTGCGCGTGGCGCGGAAATCATGGAACGAGAGGATGAGTCCGGCGCGGCTGCGCAGGCGCGCAATCGCTTCGGGCTTCGCTTTCGACGCGCTCTGAAGTTCAAGATCGACAATCTGGCAACCCGCGGCGTGGGCCTTGGTGAGCACTTCCAATTGCGAAGCCAGCGATCCCTTGAACTTGCCTCCGTTGTCGGCGCGGCGGCAGGTGCCGATGGCAGTGACGTACTGATGGGTTTCCAGAAAACGATGGATTTTCGGAAGGGCGGCCATGGGCTGCTTCAGGTAGTCCAAACGGAACTCGAGGAAGGGGTTATCCCGGGCCATGGACTCCGCGGTAGCGACCATGTCGTCGGCCGTGTCGCCGCTCAGCGCCAGGCAGACCTTGGGCAGGCGCTGCGGCAGAAGACGGGTCGCGGGAGTGGAAGACATAGCCAAGGCCATTTGTTTTCAACGACGGCGCGATATTACAAGGGTGTAAGCGCAGATGCAACATAAGGATTGCCGAAGAGCTCAGGAAAGCACTTTGGGGCAAAGGGGCCAAACACCCTCGTAACCTTGACCCCCGCCCGTGCGCTTGTTACTTTTTGGCTGTAACCCGTGTCTTCCGAGAGAGATAGTGGGGCAACCCCGGAGCAGTTTGGAGTCGGAGGTAACATGAAGAAAACAGGATTGTTATTGCTGCTGATGGTGACGGCGACTTTCTTGGTCGCCCAGCAGTCGACAACCGCAGTCACGCCCGATGCGTCGGGTATCGTGAACACGCCGGTCAACGTGCCATTCGTGCGCTACCAAACGCCTACCGCAGCCGACATTTACTGCGCAGGATTTCTTACCAAGGACCGGATTCCCGACGCGAACTACGTGAATGGGGGCCTGGAGACGCCGACCTCAACCAAGTTCGAGAACGGCAACCTGGTCTACCTGGCAGGGACCGGCTACCAGGCGGGACAACTGTATTCGATCGTCCGCGAAATGCGCGACGTCAACGAGTATGAGATCTATCCGGGGCAGAGAAAAGTATTGGCTGCCGCGGGACGCCCTTACGGAGAAATTGGGCGAGTGCGAGTGGTCGATACGCGCAGCCACAGCGCCATCGCCCAGGTGGAGTTCAGTTGCGATCCCATCAATCCGGGAGATCTCGCCATACCTTTCGTGGAAAAACCGCCGATTGCATTCCACGTACCTGGACATTTCGACCGGTTCGCGCCGCCCAATGGGAAGCTGAGCGGACGGATCGTGCTCGGCAAAGACTTTGACGGCTTCCTGGGCACGGGCATGAAGCTTTATATGAACATGGGTTCGAACCAGGGCGTAAAAGTGGGGGACTATTTCCGCGTTGTGCGTCCCTACACCGCCACCTTGAACGATCCGGTGGACTCGCTCTCCTTCAAAGCTCAGACTTCAGAAGACACGCAGATGCGCCCGCCGGCTTTTGAGGCCAGTCGCTTCACCAAGCCCAAAGGGCCGAACATTCATGTGAGCGATCTGCCGCGCCGCGCCGTGGGCGAAGTGGTAGTTCTGAACGTAACCCCCACGGCATCGTCCGGCATGGTCGTCTTCGCGCTGGAAGATGTGCACGCGGGCGACACGGTGGAACTGGACGAGCAGCAGTAAGAGAACAATAATTTGATCGGAACGAGGGGAGAGCGAATCTCCCCTTTTTCTATTGTCCGGAGTATTGTCCGGAGTACGCGTAACCGAGTCGGAGCAGAAGAACGACGAGCAGGCTTTGGACCAGGCGTCAGCGGAAGAAACGGATTTTCGGATTCCCGGGAATCATCGCGCCCGCGACGAGTAGTACGACGATCACAACAGCGAGTTCCATATTGCCCTCACAACGCTGCCTTCACCATCAAAGCGTAGCGCTCAGATTACTTCCTCTGGCAGAGAAGACAACGGTACTAAAGTGGTGGGCGGCGCACAGGAGTGGAATGCAGAGTCCGCGAAGAAAACTCTTGGAACGAGATTCACCCGGGAACTTCGACATCGGCGTCGGAAAAGACCTCGGCGGTAAAAGCCTCGATAGTTGCGCTCTTACGCCAGGCGTCCGGCGGCAGACCGGCTTTGCGGCAGGTTTGCTCGAGAAAAGTTTCCCGGTCCCAACCATATTCAGCGGGAACCTGAGGCAGCAGCAGGCCGCGGCGAATCCCATCCGAGATGAGCAGACCGTGGCGCCCGACTTCCACTGCCTCGGGATGAATCGGAAACAGGCGGGAGAGTACGCTCAGAGAAACCTCCAGCTTGGGAGCTTCTTCCTGGGTCACCGGCAAGAATCGGGAATCGTCGAAAGCGGCAGCGCGGGCAGTTTCCGCCACGGCGCGATACAGAGGCGCGATGGGCAGAGCATAGCCGACGCATCCCCGGAGTTGGCGATGAAGTTCCCGATGACTTTCGCGATCACTTTCGCGGCCGAGTTCGCGATGAAGTTCGCTGCGTAGATAAAGAGTCGTGAAGACCCCGCGCGGCTCCGACAGCTCGGCCGGAAAAGGCGGCGCTTCCGGGAAAGGCCGGCGCTCCAGAGCGGAAAGAATCGCCTCGTGCGCGATGCGGAGCAGAGTCCGGCGTTGCTCGAGAGAAAATTCCAATTCCGAGGACAGCGGAGCGGGACAAGCGGCTTCGCGCGCAGGCAGATTTTCAGACGGCTTTTCAGACTGCGTTTCAGACAGCTTGGACATCGCGTTTTCTCCGCCGGGCGAGGACGAAGGTCCGGCGTCGCCGCTTTTCCGATTTGCGGTCGATCCGCGACCAGAAGGCAACGAAGTAGTCGAGCGCAGAAACCAGCGAAAGCAGAACCATGAACCAGATGGCGGCCCAGGCAATCCAGTAGACCGGGAAAATGTAAATGCCGGCGACCGGCCACTCGTGCCAGCGCCGGGCGAGAATCACCGCCACGACAGATATGATCTGCACCAGCATCTTGAACTTGCCCAGTTCGCTCGCTTGAATCGTAAAACCTTCCGACGCTGCAATGGAGCGCAGCCCGCTCACCAGAAACTCGCGACCGATGATGACCACGGCCATCCACGCCGGCACCAGCTCGGGATTGAACTGCACCAGCGTGACAAATGCGGCGGCGATGAGCAACTTGTCGGCCAGCGGATCGAGCAGCATGCCCATGGTTGTGATCTGCCCGCGTCTGCGCGCGAGATAGCCGTCAATGCCGTCGGTGATCGAAGCCAGGATGAAAACCACCGAAGCCAGAATTTCGCGCTCCCCGGTCTGCTCGCCCGCGAAGCGTGGGGTGCAAAGTATCCAGATGAGAAGCGGAATCGCGGCGATGCGGGTGAGCGTGATGTAGTTAGGAAGATTCACGCGATGACTGAACCAGGACCGCGGGTGCGGTAATGTGATTATCCTCTACATCCGAGGCCAAGGCAACGGACAGAAGGCCGGGGTCAAAGAAAGTACGACCGTCGTTTCTCCTTTATTCCTTCTGAGCTGCTTTGTACCCGGCAGCCTTCGCTTCCGCTTCGGTCATGAATTTTCCGGACTTGGTCTTGCCATACCAGCGGCCACTCTTGTGGTAGACGCCGCTCTCGGTATTGACCCAGACCTTGCCGCTGGCTTTAGCGGCGGCGATCTCCGAACTGGAAGCCTTGCCAGCCGTCGTTTTGGGCGCAGCCGTGTTGCCGGAGGAAGCCGGGGCGGATTGAGGAGTCGGAGTTGCGGGTTTTGCGGCAGCCGAACTGGTGTCGGTCGAGCTCGCCTGCGCCATTGCCAAAGCAGGCAAAATGCCGATCGTGAGCATCAAACAAAAAGCGAGCATCCACACAGTAAGTTTGTTTTGGGAATGATTCATTTTTCCTCGCAGGACGGGCGAGACGCCCGTCCCTCCACGTCTAAGCATAGATTCCGCGCTGGCGGATGGTGTATGCCACGCGGTCGATGGCCAGCATGTAGGCGGCAATCCGGTTGTTCACACCATGAGTTTCCGCGTACCGGACGACATCGTGGAACGCCGTAACCATGATGTCCCCCAAACGCTCGTTGACCTCCGATTCCTTCCAGAAGTACCCCTGGCGGTCCTGCACCCACTCGAAATAAGAAGTGGTGACGCCGCCGGCGTTCGCCAGGATGTCGGGAATCACGAACACTTTCTTATCGGACAGAATATCGTCAGCCGCCGCTGTAGTAGGACCATTAGCGCCCTCAGCCAGGATCTTGCATTTCACGCGGTCCGCATTTTGGCTGGTGATCTGGTTTTCGGTAGCCGCCGGAATCAGAATGTCGCAATCGGCCAGCAAAAGCTCGGCCGGGTCGTACTTCTCGGCGCCCGTGAAGCCGTGAATCGACCCGTTGCGTTCGCGGAATTCCCCCAGCGCTTCCATGTCGATGCCGTTCCTGTTGTACAGGCCGCCGTCTACTTCGATGATGCCGATGATCTTGTATCCGGCTTCCGCCATGAGGAGGGCCGCGTTCGAACCGACGTTGCCGAAGCCCTGCACGATGACGCGGGTGGTGTCGCGATTCAGGCGGAGTTTCTTGATCGCCTGATCGCAGACCATGAGAACGCCGCGTCCTGTAGCCTCGCGGCGCCCGCGCGATCCGCCGATGTTGACCGGCTTGCCGGTCACGACCGCGGTACAGGTCTGCCGCATGTGCATGGAGTAGGTATCCATGATCCAGGCCATGGTCTGCTCGTTGGTGTTTACGTCGGGGGCGGCGACGTCCTTCTCGGGACCGATGAACTCGAACAGTTCGGCGGTGTAACGGCGGGTCATGCGCTCCAGTTCGCCCTGCGACATTTTGTGCGGATTGCAGATGATGCCGCCCTTGGCGCCGCCGAATGGTATGTTCACCACCGCGCACTTCCAGGTCATCCAACTGGCCAGCGCGCGAACTTCGTCGAGATTCACGTCGGGCGCGTAGCGCAATCCGCCCTTGGCCGGGCCCCGCGCAATGGAGTGCTGCACGCGGTATCCGGTGAAGACCTCCAGGTGCCCATCGTCCATCTGCACCGGGATATGAACAATGATTTCGCGGCTCGGACTCCGCAAGACCTTCCACAGTCCTTCATCAAGATTCAGCTTACGCGCGGCCAGGTCGAAGCGGGCGGCTTGCGCCTGCCAGGGATTAGTCTCGTTTTCCAGGTCCACAGTCGTCGTCGTCATAAAAGTCTCCGCATGATCGCAATTTGACGCTTGCAATTGACGCTTGCCATTGCCGCCCCAAGTCGCCGGGCAAGCCTCGCAAAGTATATTGCCGGTCAGGAGGCTAAGCAAGCGAAGCGGGGTGACGGAGCCCGCACAGTAACGGACGGCGCTCGGCGGCCTGCACCGCCATTGCTCGCTTATGATCCCTTACGGTTTTTCCGCCACTCCCACACTAAGTCATTCTAAGTCATTTCGGTTGAGTGCGTTGGGACTGGGTGGTTTGAACGGGGACGTGGCTGCGGGAATCGTAACCCCAGCGCCAATTACCCTTGGCCGAGGTTTATAATGCCCAAAGCAATGACGGAAGAGATCAAAAAGAGGCTTCGGGACGAGCTGAACACGCTCGAGCGTGAACTGGCCCATGACATCCCCAGAGAGCTCAAAAAGGCCGTAGCCATGGGCGACCTCAGCGAAAACGCCGAGTACCACATGGCCAAGCAACGCCAGGAGTATCTGAAGGCGCGCCTCCGTCAACTGGGCAAGCGCCTGGCCGACCTGTCGTTGATCAACATGAACAACATCCCCAGGGATAAAGTTGGCCTCGGCTCGACCGTGACCATCTACGACGGCACCAAAAATGAAGAAATGGAATACCAGTTGGTGACCAGCGAGGAATCAGACGTGGCCGCCGGCAAAATTTCAACCACCTCGCCGATCGGACGCGCCCTGCTGAATAAGAAAGTTGGCGACACCGCCATCGTCGTCACACCCGGCGGAAGCCGCGAAATGGAAATCCTGAAGCTCTCCACCATGCACGACATAGCCGAAGCCAAGCTGGAAGCGGAACTGGAAGCGCTGCCGGAACCGGAACGGGAAACAGAATGAGCGGCAAAGAGGTGTTGCCAGTGGAGCGACGGGCGCCCTCGCCCGTCCCGCCGCGCCTGTGTGGTGACGGGGCTCCGCCCCGTCCAAGCGGGGCGAAACCCCGTGTCCACGCAGTAATGATGGGTAGAATCCTATGAGCTGGACCAGCGGAGTCGGTCGCGCCTGCGGCGTTCTGCTCGACGCCATCGTGCGCCTGCTCGCTCTCTCGCGCATCAATCCCAACTTCCTGACCCTGATGGGGCTCGTGGTCAACACCTACGCCGCGTTTTTATTTGGATATGCCAACGGCGACAACCAGCGCCGCATGTTTTTCTATGCTGGCCTGGTCATCATCGGATCGGGATTCTTCGACCTGGTGGATGGTCGCGTCGCCCGCGCCTCGAACCAGGTCACCCGCTTCGGAGGGTTTTTCGATTCCATCGTCGACCGCTACAGCGATGCCTCGCTGTTCTTCGGGTTACTGGTTTTCTACGCGCGCGGCAACCGGTTCTTCTATGTAGTGCTAGCCGCGCTGGCCATGATCAGCGCCATCATGGTGAGTTACGCCCGCGCCCGCGCCGAGTCGCTCATCGGCGCCTGCCGCGTCGGTTTTATGGAACGCCCCGAACGTCTGGTGTTGCTGATCATCGGCGCCCTCTTCAACGTCATGGCGCCGGTGCTCTGGGTGATCGCCGTGCTCTCGACCATCACCGTAGTCCACCGCGTCATCTACACCTGGCAGCGGACAACGGAAATGGACGCTCCCGCCAAGGCCGCGTAAACACGCCTGAACGATGGAGCGACGGGCGCCCCGCCCGTCCCACTGGGAATCAAGTTCCTATACTTCCCGGGTGCTAGACTAATTTCCGCAACTTTTTCCGGGGTCTAAAAAGTGCCGACAAATCCTGTTCTGGTAGTTCACGGCGGAGCCTGGGCCATTCCCGACGACATGGTCGAAGCGCACGTGAACGGCGTGCGCAACGCCGCCGCCGCCGGATGGCGCGTGCTGGAACGCGGCGCCTCCGCGCTCGACGGCGTCGAAGAGGCCGTGGTCGTGATGGAAGACGATGAAACCTTCGACGCCGGCCGCGGCAGTTTCCTGAACCGCGACGGCAAAGTGCAACTCGACGCTTTCATCATGGACGGCGCGACGCTGCGCGGCGGCGGCGTCGGCGGCGTCGAGCGTCTGCGCCACCCGGTTCGCGCTGCCCGCAAAATTCTCAGCGACAGCCCGCATGTCTATTTTGTCGCCGAGGGCGCCGAGCGCTTTGCCGCCGAGCACGGCATCGCTCTCTGCCGCAACGAAGACCTGATCATTCCTCGCGAGGTCGAGCGCCTGCGCGCCTACCAGGCGCAAGATTCAACCCATGGCAACGATCTGTTCGCGCCCGAAATCTCGCACGACACCGTCGGAGCCGTAGCTCTCGATCGCCATGGCGATATCGCGGCCGCGACCTCAACCGGCGGCACGCTCAACAAAGCTCCCGGCCGCCTCGGTGACTCTTCGCTGATCGGCTGCGGCTGCTACGCAGATAATCTCAGCGCCGCCGCTTCCACTACCGGATGGGGCGAACCCATCATGAAGCTGGTGCTCGCCAAGTGGGCGGCGGATCGCGTCGAATCCGGCAGTTTGCCCGAGTGGGTCGCGCAGGAAGCGATGAACTATCTCAAGCAGCGCCTCAACGGCCACGGTGGAATCATTCTGCTCGATGCCCAGGGCCGCTTCGGAATTGCCCACAACACCCCGCGCATGGCCTGGGCGCTCCGTGCTGTACAGAAACAAGAACAGGGGATTCAGCGCCCGCCTATCTAAGGAGCACGCTTCCCGTGGTCAATCGCCTGAAGGTCGGCGCCGTTTTGGTCGTGTTGGCGACCTGCCTGTTGCTGACTGCCCAGAATGTGGTGTTGACGGGCTCGCTCGGCGGTCGCGTCACCGACCCGAGCGGGGCGATCGTGCGGGGAGCGGCGGTCGTTGTTCGGAACCTCGCGACCGGCGTGGAGCAAACTGCCGAGACAAACCACGCCGGACTTTACCGCTTTCCTGTGGTCATGCCGGGCACCTATTCCATCACGGCAAGTCTTAGGGGATTTCGCGATGTGCAGGTATTGGTGCGAGTGCTGGTGGGAAACACCACGTCGCAGGACATTAAGCTGCAGGTGGGAGCCAGCGCGGACACGGTGAAAGTCGTGGGGACAACGCCCCTGCTGCGGCCCGAGGAATCCTCCGCCAGCACGGTGATCGAGCGGTCGTACATTGAGGGATTGCCGCTCAACGGACGAAAATACACCGATTTTATGATGCTCACGCCGAATACCAGCTACGACGGCGACACCGGCCTGGTGAGCGTTGCCGGACAACAGGGCGGAGAAGACTCGGGATACGCCAATGGAAATGGCTCCAATGCCTTTACCGTGGACGGAAGCAACGCCACCAACAACTACTTTGCCGACATTGTGGGGCGTAATCGCATTCCGTATCTGTATGGCGAAAACGTGATCCAGGAGTTTCAAGTCGCGGTCAGCCCGTACACGTCAATCTACGGAGGTGGAGCGGGGTTCGTGAATGCGGTGACCCGGTCGGGTGGCAACGCGTTCCATGGCAGTGCGTTCTATTACAACCGCAACTCCGCGACGGGGGCCAACGACGCCCTCGATAAAGCCGCCGGCAATCCGAAACCGGAAGATGCTTTGCAGCAATTCGGCGCCGGGCTGGGCGGGCCAATCCGGCGAAACCGCTTATGGTTCTTTGCGGATTATGAGCAGCAGTTGCGCAACAATCCGATTCCCGTCATTAACTCGGCTTTGTCAACGACGCCAGCTAACATAGCAGCTTTTTTGAATGCTAATTTTGGTATTCCAGCCGGGACGACGCTACCTGCGCCGAACGGCCCCTTGCCGGTGCCGGGTGGCGACGCCGCGCCTGATCCGAGCAATCCGGTATACCTGCAGCAAGTGTCGAACACCGTGAACGCACTGGACTCCAATCTGGGCCTCAAAACAAGAAAGCGTAACGATTGGGTGATTACGCCCCGGCTGGACTATCAGGCCAGTTCGCGCGATGGCCTGTTCCTGAGCTTCAATGTGAACCGGTTCAACTCGCCCGGAGGCGTCATCATTGACCCTACGGTGGGTAACTATGGGACGCAAACGTTGGCCAACGCCTACGTGCATACCTTCCAGGCCAGCCTGGGATGGACCCACACGTTCTCCTCCAACCTGCTGAACGAATTTCACGCCAGCACTTCACAAGACAACGAGATCTCGACCCCGACCGGCCTGGCTCCAAACATCCCCACGTTGATTTTGGATAGCCCGGCCGCATTCATTCTAGGCAACGCTCCTTTCTCGGTGGGCAGGGTTTTTGAAAGGCAGTATTCTCTCGCCGACCGGGTCGATTACGTGATCGGCAAACAGACGCTGCAATTCGGTTTCGATATGAATCGCGCCTGGGATGCGGACAACAATGATGGCGGTGCGGATCCGAACGAGGCGGTCGATTTCGGGTCCTTCCTCGGCAGTTATGAATTTTCGAATCTGGAGGCTTTTGCGCTCGGCCAATACAACGTCTTCAGTCAAACTTCGGGAAACCCGACTTTTTCTTTTGCCGTGCCGTATTACGGATTCTACGTGCAGGACACTTTCCGCGCTTTGCCGAAGTTGACGCTCGAAATAGGCTTGCGCGAGGACTTCCAGGTTTACCCGCAGCCCGCGAAAAATCCCGCCTTCCCGCTCACCGGGCAATATCCGAACCAGTTTCGGCGCCTGGCGCCGCGCTTCGGATTTGCCTGGCAGCCCGAATCGAAGACCGTAGTGCGCGGAGGATTCGGCCAGTTCTACACCAACATGAACGGCCTGAATTACCGTAACGCGGTGGCCTCGAACGGGCTGGGGTCACAGCAATCTTCGGCCAGTGTCAGTTACAACTCGGCTCTTCTGCCGAACCAACAGCTACCATCGTTTCCGACTATCCTTCCAGCTAATTCCCCTCGGTTCTCGGCTTCCGAGGACATATCCCTGGTTTCTCCGCAGTTCAGGGCGCCTTATATTTTACAGGCCAGTTTGCAGATTGAGCGCGAGATTTTCGAGAACACAACTCTAACTATCGGCACCATGTGGAATCACGGCGTGCATATTCTTTCCGGCAGCGCCTATGACTTGAACCTGGAGCCGTTGTTAGGCACGACGAGGTATGTGGTGTGTCCTGCCAGCGCAACTACGCTCCCCTGCAGCGGACCGACGATTGCCCTGCCGAACATGGACAATGGTTTGCTGACGGAAGGCCGCATTAACCCCAACCTGGGCCAGATCAATGAACTCATCAGTCCGGGGCAAAACCATTACAACTCTTTCTTTGTGCAGTTGCAGCACCGCATGTCACAGGGCCTTTCTTTGCAATTCTCTTACACGTTTGCCAAAAGCATCATGCTCGATGGGATGGACTTCAACAACCAGTTCGACTTCAGCAATACCCATGCTCCCTCGCTGCTCGACCAGCGGCATCGCATCAGTTTTGCCGCTGTCTACCGGCCGGCGCTCGAAAGACTGACGAGTTCGGACACCGGGCGGGCGATCCTTTCGGGCTGGAGGCTGAGCAGTGTCATGGAGTTCTCTTCCGGTCGTCCCTACGCGGCTTTGTTGAGTCCCGCGTGCACCAGTTCGGCCACGACCATCACAGTCAACACCTTCGACAATTGCGGCGTCACTCCAAGCGGCACCATCATTGGCAATGACAATCTAAACGACACCGCCTTTGACCAGGACACCGCAAACACCGCGGCGGGCATCAATGGCGGTGGTCCCACGCCGGGCATCGGCCTGAATTCTTTCTACGGCCCGTGGCTGGAAAGGATCGACGTTGGGTTAACGCGCAGTTTTGCGATCCGGGAAGGCAGCGAACTGCAATTTCAAGCGCAAGCCTTCAATTTGTTCAACCACGCCAATTACTACGTGCAGAACGGCGACGGGATCAACCAGTTGCAATACAACCCAATTGGAAAGTACTGCGGCGACGGAGCATCGCTCAACCAGACCTGCTATCTGGTTCCCAACTCGGGCCCGGGCAATTTCGGAGCCCTGCAGGAAATTAGCCCCAACGGCCTTCCCCGCGTGTTGCAGTTTTCAGCCCGATTCACGTTCTAGTTAGGGGGATTCGAACATGGGACGCATGCTCGGAACTGAGCTTTTTTGAACAGATTTCGACATCTCCGGAATGAGAAAATTCCCCCGGAATTTCTTGCGAGCGAGACGGAGTCTGCAGTTATGTTTCGTCCGACAAACTCGCCTCTCAATCCACGAAACCCGGAGCAGCCGAGCAACACCGGGCAAACGAGGGATGATGGCCAGAGGAATCACCATGCATATTCGTTTCATTCGTACGCTGTTGTTCACTCTATTGTTCGCGCTCGTCGTGCTCTCGATGTCGGCGGCATCGTTCGCCCAAATCGGCGTGGCCATTAGGATCGGCCCGCCCGCGCTGCCTGTCTATGAGCAGCCTCTTTGTCCGGGGGACGGTTATCTCTGGACCCCTGGCTACTGGGCCTACGATTACGACGTCAGCGATTACTACTGGGTGCCGGGCACCTGGGTAATGGCGCCGGAAGTCGGTTTCCTGTGGACCCCAGCCTATTGGGGTTGGGGCGGCGACGGTTTCGTTTTCTACGACGGCTACTGGGGTCCGCACGTAGGCTTCTACGGCGGGATCAATTACGGCTTCGGCTATTTCGGTCTAGGTTTTGAAGGCGGGCGTTGGGACGGCGGACACTTTTTCTACAACCGTTCCGTGAGCAACGTGAACGTCAACATTCACAATGTTTACGACACCCACGTGGTCATCAACAACGTGAGCCACGTCAGCTACAACGGCGGCAATGGTGGAATCAACGCGCGTCCAACACCTGAAGAGGAGTCTGCGGCGCGTGACAGACATGTCCCGCCGGTAGCAGCTCAAACTCAACATGCGCAGGCCGCCCGAGCCAACCCGCAGCAACGCGCGTCGGCGAGCATGGGCAAGCCAGGCGTAGCTGCCACACCCCGGCCCGGAGATTTTAATGACCGTGGCGCTGTACCGGCCAAAGAGGCAGGAGCGCCTTATACACCAGCCAATCGTGGCGGAAATCAGGGGCGTTCAGAGAACGCCACTGGAGCCGGCACGGCCGTCCATCCTCACGACCTTCCGCCCTTAACAAAGAGCACTCCAAATACGGGCAACCCGAAGCAGGACCAGAAGTACCAGCAGCAGCAGGAAAAGCAAATCGCGAAGCAGCAACAGGAACGAGACAAACTCCAGCAGAAGCAGGACCAGGAGCATGTGAAGCTGGATAAACAGAAGGCGAATGACGCGCAAAAGCAGCAGGTGGAGCAGAAGCACTCTCAACAGACGCAGCAATTGCAGCAAAAACATCAACAGCAGACGCAGCAGTTGCAGCAGAGAATGCAGCCAGCGAGCCGGGGATCAGGCAAGAAGTGAAGTATGGAAGTAAGATCGTCCTCGAACGGGAAAGCCCGAATCGTTCTTGAACGAGGCTTCATAGAGCTCGCATTGCACCGGGAACCGGGCGGGGTATCGGCCAACCGGCAGATACCTCGCCCGGCACACTGCCCCGCCACCTTCTAAATCATCGTCCTCCCCTCCAGATCGAATTAGGTTCGTTCCCCGACGTACCAGGGCGCAGTCACCGCAAAAATACGCTCATTGCCGCGGACGAGAAGCACCCATTCCAGAAGCCGGCCCCGCTGATTGTGAAGGAAGTATTCATACCATTTGTCTTCCACGAGCTCGGGGATGACCACGATGATGTTGCGATCGGGATTCTTTTTCGAAAGGTCGAGAATGAACTGAACGATGGGAATGATGATAAAGCGGTACGGTGAAGGCAGGACGTGAAGCTGCGGCGGCTCCTTGCCTGCCGCGCGGAAGGGTTGCTCAACGTACTGTTCCCAGTCGTCTTGAAGCAATTCGGAATGCTCGCTGGGCTCGACGTGCAAGGCAATCACTTCCGGGGAGAGCCGGGCAGCAAATTCAATTCCCTGGCGTGTGATGTTGCTCCAGCGATCGATCACAATGACCGCAATCGGATGCTGGCTGAGACCTGCCGCGTCGACCGGAACCTTGCAGCTGGTAAGCAGTTTCACCGAGTGATAGTGGCGGCGGACGAGGGTGAAGAGAAAAATTGTCAGCGGAATGAAAAGCAAAGTAATCCAGGCGCCTTCCACGAATTTCGCAACCAGCACAACGACCGTGGTGATGCCGGTGACAAGGGCCCCGAGCCCATTCACGAGTGCGCTCTTCAGCCAATTCGGACCGCGATTTTTCCGCCAGTGCATGACCATGCCGGCTTGCGAAAGCGTGAAGGCCAGAAAAGCGCCGACGGCATAGAGCGGGATAAGCCGGTCGGTGACACCGCCGAAAAGGATGAGAACGCCGCCACAGAGCACCGCCAGGACGACGATGCCATAGGTGTACACGAGCCGCCGCCCGCGGTACCCGAAGGCGTGCGGGAGGTAGTTATTTTGCGCGATGGCGCGGCAAAGGCGCGGAAAATCGGCAAAGGCTGTGTTGGCGGACAGGGAAAGAACAACCAGGATTGAGCCGATGGCCAGATAATAATAAACGCCTTTGCCAAAAACCGAGGCGGTCAGCATGGAGAGAACGCTCTGATAGCCGGGCTGGCCCGGATCGGTGGCAGCAATTCCGTAAGTCTTTACGAGATAGGAAATTCCCGCCAGCAGCACCGCCAGGAGAAAAATAATCACCGTCAGAGTGCGCTGGGCGTTTTTCACGGTGGGCTCCCGGAAAGCCTTCACGCCATTGCTGACCGCTTCCACGCCAGTCAAGGCGGTGCAACCGCTGGCGAAAACCTTGAGCAGCAGCCAGTAACTGACTGCCGCCGTCATGGGCGGCACTGGCGGAAGCGGAACTGCCGGCGTGGGATGCCCTCCGCTGAGAAGAACACGGATAACGCCTGCGACGATGGTAATGAGAAGTGTGCCGACAAACAGATAGGTGGGAAGCGCGAAGGCCAAGCCCGCATCGCGCACGCCGCGGAGATTGAGGATGGTGACGACGATAAGAATGCCGACGCAAATAGAAAGCGTGTGCGGCAGCAGGGACGGAACGGCCGAAACCAGGGCGCCGACTCCCGCGGAAATGCCGACGGCGGCCGTGAGGATGTAATCGGCAAGCAGCGCGGCCGCGGCCAGCAGGCTGGCCGGCGCGCCAAGGTTGAAGCGCGCCACGGTATAGGAGCCTCCACCGGAGGGATACGCGGCGATGGTCTGGCGATAGGAGAAGTACACGATCACCAGCAACGTGATGATGGCGGCGCTGATGGGAACGATATAACGAACGCCAACAAGGCCAAGGGGAATCAGAAGGCTGAGGGCCGCTTCCGGGCCGTAAGCAGCCGAGCTCAGCGCGTCCAGACCAAAGATCGGGATGCCCTGCACCGGACCGATCTGTTCGGCGCGTTCATCACTGGTCTTGATGGGCTTACCGACCACAAGGTCAAGTATGTTCATGAGCGAAGAGCTCCACCGGACTGTTTACGCAGCAGAAACAGTGTGCGGGAGAACTCGTTTTCGAGCAACCCGGCGAACGAAGCATCGAAGCATCGCCCCGTAGGGGCGAACGAACTAAGCCCAGCGCTTCAGCGCTGGGAAAAGTGGGAAGAATGAGCTAAGTCCCGCAGTCGCTGCGATAGCTGGCGTGTTCTCAGCTCCGGCCTTAACCTGCTCGCGGTCAGACCGCGGCGCAAAATATTTCTACGCAGCCCGTCAGACCAAGTCCGTAGTGACTCCCCAGGCTGGCGATCGATGAGGGGATCTACTCCAAATTCCTCCGCTGTGTGACCTCCGCCCTTGCTCTGTCTCCGTACCCTATGTTTGACTTCCTAATGGATCAGGAGGCTCGTTCCTGCATGGCCGAAGTCGAAACCAAGTCCCTTCCCGCGAACGCCTACCAGCCGTTGAAGCCCGGCGAAATCTACATGCCGCTGGTGCCCACCAGCATGGCGCCACCGGAGGTGACCTGGCGCGCGGTGCTGTGGGGCACGTTGCTGTGTATCGTCTTCAGCGTCGCCTCGGCCTATTCCGCCCTCAAGGTCGGCCAGGGAATGGAGGCGGCGATTCCCATCTCCATCCTCGCCATCGGCTTGGCGCGCGTCTACAGACGGCGCTCCACCGTGCTGGAGAACATGATCATCACCGGCATGGGCGGCGCCTCCGCCGCCGTGGTCTCCGGTGCCGTCTTCACCGTGCC